>OZ245859.1:3410000-3710000 GCA_965229085.1 Kaistia sp.
ACTTGGGCAACCAGGTATAGGGGGCACAGACTAGGGGGTAGCGACTGTTTACCTAAAACACAGGGCTCTGCGAAGCCGTAAGGCGACGTATAGGGTCTGACGCCTGCCCGGTGCCGGAAGGTTAAGAGGAGAGGTGCAAGCTTTGAATCGAAGCCCCGGTAAACGGCGGCCGTAACTATAACGGTCCTAAGGTAGCGAAATTCCTTGTCGGGTAAGTTCCGACCTGCACGAATGGCGTAACGACTTCCCCGCTGTCTCCAGCACCCGCTCAGTGAAATTGAATTCCCCGTGAAGATGCGGGGTTCCCGCGGTCAGACGGAAAGACCCCATGAACCTTTACTACAACTTTGCACTGGTATTCGTGTTTGCATGTGTAGGATAGGTGGTAGGCTTTGAAGTTCGGGCGCTAGCTCGGATGGAGCCATCCTTGAAATACCACCCTTGTGAATATGGATATCTAACCGCGGCCCGTCATCCGGGTCCGGGACAGTGCATGGTGGGTAGTTTGACTGGGGCGGTCGCCTCCCAAAGTGTAACGGAGGCGCGCGATGGTGGGCTCAGAGCGGTCGGAAATCGCTCGTCGAGTGCAATGGCATAAGCCCGCCTGACTGCGAGACTGACAAGTCGAGCAGAGTCGAAAGACGGCCATAGTGATCCGGTGGTCCCACGTGGACGGGCCATCGCTCAACGGATAAAAGGTACTCTGGGGATAACAGGCTGATGATGCCCAAGAGTCCATATCGACGGCATCGTTTGGCACCTCGATGTCGACTCATCACATCCTGGGGCTGGAGAAGGTCCCAAGGGTTCGGCTGTTCGCCGATTAAAGTGGTACGTGAGTTGGGTTCAGAACGTCGTGAGACAGTTCGGTCCCTATCTGCCGTGGGTGTAGGAAAATTGAGAGGATCTGTCCTTAGTACGAGAGGACCGGGATGGACGTACCTCTGGTGGACCTGTTGTGGCGCCAGCCGCATTGCAGGGTAGCTACGTACGGACGGGATAACCGCTGAAAGCATCTAAGCGGGAAACCCACCTCAAAACGAGTTTTCCCTTGAGAGTCGTGGTAGACCACCACGTCGATAGGCCGGGTGTGGAAGTGCGGCAACGCATGTAGCTTACCGGTACTAATCACTCGATAGGCTTGATCGTTCTCATTAATCATGCCCATCCCAAATGGATGGCATCAGACCAAATTCCAGCTTCTTCACTTCCTTGCGAACTTCGCCGGCCTGGTGGTCATGGCGAGGAGCCTGAACCCGATCCCATTCCGAACTCGGCCGTTAAACTCCTCCGCGCCAATGGTACTTTGTCTTAAGACACGGGAGAGTAGGTCGCCGCCAGGCCTGCAAAGTCCGCAAGGAAGACAATCCTCTTCACAAAACAATCAAAACGCCCCCGAAGACAGAAATGTCCGCGGGGGCGTTTTGCGTTGACCGGCGGAAAGGGAAGGAAAGGAAAGGGAAGGGAAGGGAGGACAGCGCGCTGCCCAGGAAGCCTCCGATTACAGGTGACTCAGTCGGCCATGATGCTTCACTAAGGAGCAGAAATAATCTTTAGCTCTGTCGGGTATTCTCCTGCGAGGATAGGATTAAGTAGTTTATCGAGGCCGCTAGGGTAGATAAGATCGCCACTCTCGCTGATTTCTTGAATGCTCCACCATCGCACTTCTAGTATTTGACGATGCTCATGATCACTCCATCCGTCATTGTGAACGTCCTCGGCCTTTGAGTGGGCGACGATGAAGTGTTCTTTGAATGTCACCCCCCAGGCAGCACCCCTCTTGCTGTCTTCGCCGTACCAAACCACCGGCCCCAAGCTAACATCAGAGATGCCGGTTTCTTCCTGGATCTCACGAAGGGCGGTGTCCGAAATAGACTCGCCCGCCTCTATTCCACCGCCAGCGGTAGTCCAGCAAGGATGATCCACACCTGACGGATCGGTGTTTCGATATCGGATTAATAGGACCCGTCCTCTCGGCGACAGCAGCACTACTCGCACGCGGCTTGGGGTCGAAGGGGGCATCTAGCTTACCTAATGTGTTGTTGGCACCCTAAAGACTGGACATGTCCTCGTTGGTTAAGCGTTGGGCGATGAACTCTCGCGGGGAACGGTACCCCAGCGCCTTGTGGGGGTGAAGCTGATTGTAGTGATCGAGCCAGATCGGCAGCTGGCACAGGACCATCTCGGCTGATGGCGTCGGGTTCACGCGGAAACAGAAGTTCACGCCGGCCGATGATTGCACATAAAGACAATCGAAAATCCAATTAAGAGCCAAGTAATTCAGACTACGCTTTCTTGTACCACCCTCTCTTTTGCGCAAGAATCGAATAAAATATTACAAATACAACTAATAGAACATATTTCGGCCAATCGCTTCCCAAGTCGTCGTTTGAATTCCAAGACGTGGCGCCGCTTCCTCCTGCGAACGCATTGATAGTCATAAGTGGCCAAGGATATCCACGATAACGAATCCTAAACAGACCCGCGTCACGCCCGTATGCGATTACAAAAGTAAGCACCAATCCGAATAGTGCCCAATAATACAGCGCACTGGGATCACCGTGCGATAACGGTATTGATGCAATATAAGCGATCATTATCAGTATATAAAAAGTCATATATCAGCCATATGTTTTGATCAGTCCGTGTTAGTTATATAAAGTAGTGTCGTCAAACATTCTGCCCATACATAGCATTTCAGCAGCCGCATACGGATCGAGGCCGAGGGCATTATCTGCGATTGCCGGTGGAGCTTAGGACCCGTGTCGACTCCTCTTGCGGGCCACCAGCAAACTAGAACAGGAACAACGCCTCGGGTTTGCCGCTAGCGGCGGCCGAACCCGTGCGACGTCACCCCTCCCGCTTCACCCCATTCGCCTTCGCGACGAAATCCGACAGCATCGGCACGAATTTCTCGGCCTCACCGGCGGCGGCCATCGCGGCGAACTGGTTCTTGACCGCGCTGCCGAGCGGGTTCACCGCGCCGGCAGTGTCGGACATCGCCGCGAGATAGCGGAGGTCCTTGGTGGCGTTGGCGATCGTGAACTGGTGCGCGTTCTCGTCCCGCTCGATCACATAGGTCATGAACGTATCGTAGAAGCCGCAGCGCATGCGGCCCTTGCCGATGACCGAATGGAAGGTCTCGGCGCTGATGCCGACCTTGGCGCCGAGGGCCAGCGCCTCGGAATAGAGGCTCGCATAGCCGAGCGAGAGGAAGTTGTTGATCAGCTTCATCTTGTGGCCGGCGCCGACGGGGCCGACATGGGCGATGGTGGCGGCCCAGCAGGCGATCAGCGGCTGGCTCCGCGCGAAATCCTCGTCCGAAGCGCCGACGAGCGCCTGCAGTGTTCCGGCCTTGGCGCCAGCCGGGGTTCCGCCGAGTGGCGCGTCGACCATGCTGGCGCCCCTGGCTTCGAGCAGGGCCGCGAGCCGCAGCGTCGAATCCGGCTCGGCCGTGCTGCAATCGATAACCATGAGGCCGGGTTTCGCACCTTCGAGAATGCCCTTCTCGCCTTCGACCACGTTTTCCACTTCGGGCGAGCCGGTGACGCAGAGGAAGATGGCGTCGGCAAGGCTCGCCATCTCGGCGGCACTGGCGACTTCGCGCGCCCCAGCGGCGACGAGGCGGTCGACCGCGTCGCGGCGGCGGTTGGCCATCACAAGGAGCGCGTTGCCCTTGGCGAGCAGGTTTGCCGCCATGCCTTCGCCCATATAGCCGAGACCGATGAAGCCGACCGTCCTGCCTGTCATGATGCGTTCCTGTCCCTTGGGTCCAAATTCCGATTTTTCCTGAACCTAAATTGGTTTAAGCGATGGGCATAGGGCCGCGCGGCTGCTTTCGGCTCTGCAGCCGGGCTCCGTGGAGGGACGATGACGGATCGCGACGAGGCGCTCGGCCTGTCGACCGCGGCGCGCCTGCGTGGCGGTCGCCGCGGATTGACGCTGCGCATGCTCGGCGACGAGCTCGGCCTCTCGACGGCGACGATCTCGCTGGCGCTTCGTGATTCGCCGCTCGTGGCTGCCGCGACGCGTGAGCGCGTCCAGGCGCTCGCAGCCGAAGCCGGTTATGTTGCCAACCGCTCGGCCGCCAGCCTCAGGACAGCGCGCACCAACATGGTCGGCGTCATGGTGCATGACGTGGTCAATCCCTATTTCGCCGAGATCTTCCGCGCGCTCGAGGCGGCGCTGAACGCGCGCGAACTGGCGATCATGATCTGCAATCACGCCGACGATATCCGCCGCCAGCGCACCTTCGTCGATACGCTGATGCAGCACCGCGCCGACGGGCTGATCATGTGCCCGGCGATCGGAACCGATGCCGCCGCCGTCGCCCGCATCGTTGATTCCGGCCTCCCCTTCGTGATGATCTGCCGCGAGGTCGCCGATATCGCCGTGCCGATGGTGCGAGGCGATGATTTCGTCGGCGGGCGGGCGCTCGGCCGCCATCTCGTCGCCGAGGGCCATCGCCGGATTGCGTTTGTCGGCGGCCGCCGCGCGACAAGTGCCGGGCGCGAGCGCCATGCCGGCTATGTCGCGGCGCTGGTCGAGGCGGGGCTCCCCGTCGATCCGGCGCTCGATTATCCCGAGGTGATGACGCAGGCCGAGGTGCGCGCTTCGGCGATGCACCTGTTGACGCTCGAAGCGCCGCCGACAGCCATGATCGGCTTCAACGACCTTGTCGCCACCGGGCTGATGTCGGCGATCCGCCATGCCGGCCGGGAGCCCGGCCGCGACGTCGCCGTCGCCGGCTATGACGATACCGACGCCGCCGCCTGGTCGGCGCCATCAATGACATCGGTTTTCAATGCGGCCGAGCGGATAGGCAGCCTCGCCGCCAGCCTGCTCAGCGCCCAGATCGACGGCGTGCCCGCGACGCCCGAGCGCATTCTGATCGAGCCGGAGCTCAGGATCCGCGCCTCGACCCGCCCATTCCCTGCCTGATCGCATCGCCCGAGGAGGACCCCACCGATGTCACGGCCCGAAATTCTCATGCCAGGCCGCCTGCTGGACAGCGTCGAGCGCGCGCTCGATGCCCATTTCACGGTCCATCGGCTTTATCTCCGGGGCGAGCCGGCTGCGGCGCTGACTGCGCTCGCGCCCCATATCCGGGCCATCGCGGCGGGCGGCGGACCGGCGGTCGACAAAGCCATGATCGATGCATTGCCGCATCTGGAGGTCGTTGCGAATTTCGGCGTCGGTTATGACAATGTCGACGCGAAATATGCGGCAACCAAGGGCATTATCGTCACCAACACGCCTGACGTCCTGACCGAGGAGGTCGCGGATACGGCGCTCGGCCTGCTTTTGATGACGGTGCGAGAATTCTCGGCTGCCGAGCGGCATCTCCGCGCCGGGCTCTGGCCGGCCGGTACCTATCCGCTGACAAAGGGAACCCTCCGCGACCGGACGGTCGGCATTGTCGGTCTCGGAAGGATCGGCAAGGCGATCGCCCGCCGGCTCGAGGCCTTTGGCGTGCCGGTCGTCTATCACAATCGCCGGCCGCAGGATGATGTTGGCTACCGCTATTATGACGACCTGATTGCCATGGCGCGGGACGTCGATACGCTGATCAGCGTGCTGCCGGGCGGCGCTTCTACGGACAAGCTGATCGGCCGTCCGGTCTTCGATGCCCTCGGACCGCGTGGCATCATCATCAATATCGGCCGCGGCACGGTCGTCGACGAAACGGCGCTGATCGCGGCGCTCGCCGAAAAGCGGATCCAGGCCGCAGGTCTCGACGTGTTCGAGAAGGAGCCGCAGGTACCGGCGGCGCTGATGGCGCTTGAGAATGCCGTGCTCCTGCCGCATGTCGGCTCGGCGTCGATGTATACCCGCGACGCCATGGGACAGCGTGTGGTCGACAATCTCCTCGCCTGGGTCTCGGGCAAGCCGCCGATCAGCCCGGTCGCCGAGACACCATTCACGGGCTGGACGAAGCGTTGAAGCCTTCGTAAAGGCGTCATCATGCGCGGTGAGGCTCCCATCATGAGCATGTCCTCTCCAGCGCATGCCGCGCCCCAACCGGGCGCGGCAGCGATCTTCCTCGCCTTCTTCCGCCTCGGCCTCACTGCCTTCGGCGGTCCTGTCGCGCATCTCGGCTATTTCAGGACCGCCTTTGTCGAGCGGCTCGGCTGGATGGAAGAGGCGGCCTATGCCGATCTGGTGGCACTCTGCCAGTTCCTGCCTGGGCCGACCTCGAGCCAGGTCGGCATCGGGATCGGCTATGAAAAGCGCGGCATTGCCGGCGCGCTTGCCGCCTTTGCCGGTTTTTCTCTGCCATCGTCTGTGCTCATGGCCGGGCTCGGCTTCGTTCTCGCGACGGGGACCGTCGTCGATCCCGGGCTTCTCGCGGGGCTTGCCATTGTCGCGGTCGCCGTCGTCGCCGAGGCGGTGCGCGGCATGTCGGCCGCGCTCGCTTCGACCCGGAGAACTGGCGCGGTCGCTCTTCTGGCCGCGGCCCTGGCCCTGGCCGTGCCCGGCGCGTTCTCGCAACTGGCGCTAATCCTCGCCGCAGCGGTCGTCGGGTTCCTTGTTCCACTCGCCCCGATCGCCCCGGCGCGGCCTCATGCGGCTGTCGGCTCGCGCAGTCTCGGCGTCGCGACGCTGACGCTGTTCGCGCTGCTTCTGGTCGGGTTGCCGCTCCTGGCCGGCGTCACCGGGTCGCAGACCCTCACATTCACCAATGCCTTTTATCGCGCCGGTGCGCTGGTCTTTGGCGGCGGCCATGTGGTGTTGCCGCTGCTGGAGCACAGCGTGGTGGCTGCCGGATTCGTGCCGGGGCCGAGCTTCATCGCAGGCTATGGTGTGGCTCAGGCGCTGCCCGGTCCGATCTTTTCGCTCGCGGCGTTTCTCGGCGCCGTCGCAGCTGTGCCGAACCCCATCGGCGGCGCGGTAATTGCGACGCTGGCGCTGTTCGCGCCCGGCTTCCTGCTCATCGTCGGCGTGCTGCCGTTCTGGCGCCGCCTGGGCAGTTTTCAGCCGGTGCGGCGCGCATTGGTCGGCGTCAATGCGGCCGTGGTCGGGCTGCTCGGCGCCGCGCTTTATGATCCAGTTTTCACCACGGCGATCCATGGTCCGCGCGATGTCGCGCTGGCACTCATCGCCTGGGGCTTGCTGACGCTTGGGCGCGTCCCGGCCTTCGTGGTGGTCATTCTCGGGGCGCTCACGGGTTTCGCGTTCGCCCATCTCGGCTGAAGGGAGACTTCGGCTTAGTCCAACGCGATGTGCTCCGCCGGTCCCTTCTGCGGCTTATTGCGCAGGAGGAGCAGAAGCGGAATGGTCGTCAGGGTGACGAACATCATGAACTTGAAGTCGTCGATATAGGCGACGAAGGCCGCCTCGCGCATGATGAAGCCGTCGAGAGAGGCCATGGCGCTGATGCTGCCATTGGCGATATCTGCCGGAAGCGCCGGGTTGGTGGCTGTGACATGGCCGGCCAGCGACTGGTGATAGATCTGCGTGTTCTGCGACAGGAGCGTCGCGACCAGCGACACGCCGATCGACGAGCCGAGATTGCGCACCAGGCTGAAGAGGCTCGCCGCATCTGTGCGCCATTTCGGCGGCAGCGTCGCGAAGGCGATCGTCGACAGCGGCACGAACACGAAGCCGAGCCCGAAGCCCTGGGTGATGCCGGTCACCATGAACGGCATCGAGCCCATTTCTGGCGACCAGGTCGTCATTTCATAAAGCGACCAGGTCGTCAGCGAAAGGCCGACAAAGATCAGCAGGCGCGGATCGAGCCGTCCGACCAGTCGCCCCACGAGCATCATCGCGATCATCGTCCCGACGCCGCGTGGCGCAAGGATGATGCCGGTGGTGATGACGGGGTAGCCATAGAGATTCTGCAGCATCGGCGGCAGCAGCGCCATGGTGGCGAGCAGGATGATGCCGATGATGAAGATGAAGACCAGCCCCGTAACGAAGTTGCGGTCCTTGAAGATATGGGAGTCGATGAAGGTGGCGCGCGATGTCGCCATATGGATCGTGAACACCCAGAATCCGATGGCGGCGAGGCTGGCCTCGATCAGGATTTCGGGCGAGGAAAACCAGTCGAGCTGCTCGCCCCGGTCCAGCATCATCTGCAGCGCGCCGATACCGAGCGATAGAAAGGCAAAGCCGAAGAAATCGAACTTGCGCTGGCGGATCGTCCCTTCAGCCATGAAGAAGAAGATGCCGAGAAAGGCGACGATGCCGACCGGCAGGTTGATGAAGAAGACCCAGCGCCAATTGAAGCTGTCAGTCAGCCAGCCGCCGAGCGTCGGGCCGATGATCGGGCCGACCATGATGCCGGCGCCCCACATCGCCATGGCCTGGCCGTGGCGCTCCTTGGGATTGATGCTGAGCAGCACCGATTGCGACAAAGGCACCAGCGCTGCGCCGAACACGCCTTGCAGGATGCGGAAGCCGACCATCTGCATCAGGCTGGTGGAGAGGCCGCACAGCATCGAGGCGAGCGTGAAGCCGACAATGCAGGTCAGGAACAACCGCTTGATGCCGATGCGATCGGCCACCCAGCCGGTGATTGGCGTCGCGATCGCGGCGGCGACGATATAGGAGGTCAGGACCCAGGTGATCGTATCCTGCGCCGCGCCGAGCGAGCCCTGCATCGAGGGCAGCGCGACATTGGCGATCGTGGTGTCGAGCACCTGCATGATCGTCGCGAGCATGATCGAGACTGTGATCAGGCCGCGAAAGGGGACGTTGGGTCCGGCGCTCTGGCTCGTCATCAGGCAATCCCCGGCCGGCCTCGTGCGGCCGGTCTTCGCTCTCTCAGGGTGTTGTCGCCGCAACCGCCGTGCCGAAGCCCGGCAGCGTGCGCTTGAAGCCTGTATCGACCGCGACCGAGGCGCTGAGGCCGGTCGGAATCGCCGCGATGTCGAGGTCGCCCTGGAGCTTGATGCGCACAGGGACGCGCTGGACGACCTTGACCCAGTTGCCGGTGGCATTCTGCGCCGGCAGCAGCGAGAAGGCCGAGCCGGTGCCGGCATCGATCGATTCGACTTCAGCCGTGAAGGTGCGATCCGGATAGGCGTCGAAGACGACGCTGGCAGGTTGGCCGACCTTCATATGCGTCAGGTCTGTTTCCTTGAAATTCGCCTCGACATAGGACGTGCTGGTCTCGACGAGGCTCATCAGCACCGTCGGCGCCATGGATGGATTGGTCACATACTGGCCGACGCGCAGGCGATCGGTCTGCGAGACAATTCCATTGGCCGGCGCGAACACCGCGGTCTGCTTCAGCGCCAGAGCGGCGCTGTCGCGGGCGGCGAGCGCCTGCATGACCGTCGGATGCTGGTCGGTTGGCTGGTCGGGCTGGCCGCCGAGGGCCGTCAGCGCGCCGGCCATCCGTTCCTTGGCCTGCGCCACCGTCTGCACGGCCGTGCGAAGGTTGTTCTGTGCGTTATCGAAGTCGGCGTTCGAGCTGACGCCGCGCTTCAAGAGGTCCTGCTGGCGGTCGAAGACCTTCTGCTGGTATTCCAGATTCTGCTCGGCCGATTTCTCCTCCGAGACAGCCTGCTGATAGCTCGAGCGAAGCTGTTCCACCTGCAGCCGCGCCACGGCGACCGCTGCATTCGCCTGGTCGAGCGCGATCTGGTAGGGCTCGGGATCGATCTTGAACAGAAGGTCGCCCTGCCGAACCTTCTGGTTCTCGCGCACCGCGACCTCGACGATACGGCCGGATTGGTCGGCCGTGATCGCGACGCGGTTCTGCTCGAGATACGCATTGTCAGTCGAGGCGTAACGGCCGCCGGTCAGCCAGAGATAACCGCCTCCAACGGCGAGGACGAGCGGAAGCGCCAGCATCAGCACGAGGCGAAAACTGCGGCGGCGCTTCGGTGGCGGAGCGTCCTCTAGAACGGCGGGAGCGGTCGCCGCAGCAGGCGCAGGGGCGGGAGTGGCGTCTCGATCGGTTTCGCTGCTCATGGGGTCGCGCTTGTGTCTTTGGGCGTGCCGGGGTCTGCAGGTAGGCTGCCAGGAAGGGAAATCGCGGCGGGCTCGGCGCTGTAGCGTGCCATGTTGGCGCGCATCAGCGTCAACGCGTCGATGAGGTTGGAGGTCTCAGCCTCGCTGAGGCCCTCGAGCGCCGACTTCAACACTTCGCCGCCGATCGCCTTCATGTCCTGAAGGTGCGGCCGCACCGCCGGTGTGAGTTGCAGGCGGCGGGCGCGACGATCCGAGGGATCGGGCAGGCGGACGACATAGCCCAGTGCCTCGAGCCGGTCGATATGGCGCGACAGCGTGATCGGCTCGACGTCCAGCGCCTCGGCTACCGCGGCCTGATTGGAGCCTTCGTTATGATACAGGAAAGCGAGCACCTGCCATTGCGCCCGTGTCAGCGCACAGCTTTGAGCGGCCTGATCGAAGGCGCGACGGAGAAGCCGCGCCACGTCGTTTATCAGGAAGCCGAGATGCTTTTCCGGAGGGATCGTATCCATAGGCCGCAATATAATAAGTACAGGATATAATATCAAGAGACACGAATGGTCCGCGACAGCCGGGCGAGTCCGCTGTTTTCCGTCAGGGATGGTGTGTTCTGTGGCGCGATCGAACCCCTGTGAAGACGCGAACTTTTTGCCGGCGCCTGCGTTGAATTCGCGTGGCTCTGCCGTAAGCTTGCCGTGATTGTTCAATAGCCGCCTGATGAAATGAGCGCGCGACAGGAGAGGGCATTGGATCGGACGATTTCAGGAAAGATGCCGCGCGACTACCGCATCGATTTTTTCCGCGGCCTCGCGCTGATATCGATTTTCGTCAATCACATTCCCGGCAACTGGTTCTCGACCTTCACCCATCGGAACTTCGGTCTTTCCGATGCGGCCGAGGTGTTCGTGCTTCTGGCCGGCATGTCGGCGGCACTGGCTTATTATCCGCGGTTCCTGAACGGGCAGGCTGCGATGTCGATCGCGCAGATCGTCCGGCGCATCGGCACGATTTATATCGCCCATCTGTCCTCGATCGCGATCGGTTTTGCCGTCTATGCTGCGGCCTCGCTCTGGCTCAGGCAGCCGGACCTGCTCGTCCCGGACGAGAGGCACTGGATCATCGATGAGCCGGTCAAGGCGCTCGCCGGCATCGGCGCGCTGACGTATCAGACTGGAAATTTCAACATCTTGCCGATGTATATCGGCATGCTCGCGCTGCTGCCGCTGATCATGCTGCTGGCCCGGGTAAGCCTTGTTCTGGCCTTCGCCGCCAGCGCCGGACTTTGGCTTGTCGCCAATGTCTTCCATCTGGGCCCGCCAAATTATCCCGGCAATGGCGTCTGGTATTTCAACCCGCTGACTTGGCAGCTGATCTTCACCATAGGCTTCTGTGGCGGCGTGCATCTGAGGCGCGGCTCATGGATCGCGCCGTCGCTGGTGATCTATACGGTTGCACTCGCCTATCTCGCGGCATCGGCGATTCTGGTGATGATGCCGCTCTGGCACTGGTTCCCGCGGCTACCGGAATGGGTGTGGCTGTCGGGCTTCAACAAGAGCTGGGTTGGCGCATTCCGCCTGCTCCATCTGCTGGCGCTCGTTTATGTCGTGCTGTGCAGTCCTATCCCGGCTTGCCTGAAGGCGCGGCTGACGCATGACGACTGGATCGTCCGGCTCGGACGCAACACGCTGCCGGTCTTCTGGCTGTCGACGCTTCTCTCGGTCATTGGCCACATCATCCGTCAGAACGTCTTCATGCTGCCGAACGATCCTGTGCTCACGCTTTCCTCTCTGGCGGTCGATACGCTCCTTGTCGGCGCGGGACTGGCGCTCTTGTTCGCGCTGGCCTTCCTGCTCGACTGGACCAAGCCCGGCGCCGCGCGGGCGCCGGCAACCGCACCGCTTGAGAACCGGCCGCGCTCCGAGGCGTCTTCCAGGGGACGGCTGACAACCGGCCGGTTCGAGGCGGCGGAATAGCGCGGGTACAACAAAAAGCTGTCACTTGCTGCTGACGCGCGCAAAAGAAAAGCGCCGCGCTTGGGGCGCGGCGCTTCAGAATTTCGTTGGCGCGTGATGCTCAGTGCATCGTCACGCCCTCCTTCAATCGGGCAATCTCGTCCTTGACTTGAAGCTTCTTGCGTTTCAGCGCCTTGATCTGCACCGGGTCGATGCTCGGATGTGTCTTCGTCACATCCTCGATCTCCTTGTCGAGGGCCTCATGGCGGCGCTCGAGCGCTTCAAGATGCGACAGCATGGACATAGGGAATGCCTCCTTCGCTCTAGATGACAGCTCGACGATGTTGCCACAAAGTCGAGGGGGTGTCGAACGCCGAGTGGCCCGAATGACACATTCGTGACGCAGCCGGCTCACGACCTCCCATGATTGATGTGGCGGCATTTTCGGGCGGTTCAAGCCCGGATCGGTAAATCGTCTCGCTTGCAGCGGGCCGAGCATGTATCCTTCGAACGAGGGCATTGGGGCCGCCGGAGGATGGCGGCTCGACGGGGTTTTGTGCGTATGACCGAGGATGAAGAGCAGGAGATCCGGTTCGAGCTGGCCCGTCTCAGACAGGAGCATGCCGATCTCGACGCCGCCATCGCCGTGATGTCGGAGACCGGCAAGATCGATCCGCTCAGGATCCAGCGGCTTAAAAAGAAGAAGCTCGCCTTGAAGGACCGGATCGCGGTGCTTGAGGATCAGATCCTGCCCGACATGATCGCCTGATCAAAAGCTTTTGCGCCGTTGCGCCGTTGCGCCTCGGGGCGCTGTCGGCCCTGAGGGCATTCGGCACGGTCGAGCCGGGAGCTCTGATCCCGATATCGGTAACAGCCGCGCTTAGCTGCGCGGGCCGCGTCGGCGGGCGCCCAGCAGCGGTTCGATCCGTTCGACCAGCGCGGCTGGTGTTTCGCCATTCTCGATCGCGGTCGCGGCGATGCGGGCGCTGACGGCGGCGACACGGCCTTCGAGCAGGCGGTCCATACCGCCGACGGCCGCACGCAGCGCCTCGAGCCTGTGCTCGCAATCGGCCGGCGCGGCGTTCCACAGAACGAGACCGAATTGATAGGGATCGATGCGGGCGGCGACATCGCAGGAGCGCAGCGTCGCCTTCAGGCGGCCGCCGATTGTCTGCAGCACGCGATTGGCGACCTGCTGTCCGTGTCGTTCGGCGACGCCGGCGAGCCCGTCTATTGCAATCAGTACGCCGACGGCCGGCGTCTGGTAGCGGCTTTTGAAGGCGGCGGCCTTTTCGACCTCGCGCTCGAAGGCGCGGCGATTGAACAGGCCGGATACCGGGTCGACCGAGGCCTCTACCTCGAGCGTGGCGATGCGGTGGCGGCTGAGATCGAGCGCTGCCCGGAGCGCCGCCACTTCCTGCGACAGGCGCACCACCAGAGCACGCTGCTCGACCGGTACCGCTGCCGTCTCGTCCTCAATCGCGACCGGGGCGCGGCGCATCGGGCGCTCGTAGTCGGGCAAAGGGTGCGGCTGGGACGGGGCGGAGCGGGGATCTGGCATGACTGGATCGTGAGTTGATTTGGTTCAGTTTCCGTTAACGAAGCTGGCAGCGCAAGTCGTTTGCGCCGCGACGCAAGTCGTTCGTCGCGGATTGGAAGTCGCTTTTCCGCCGTTTCAAAAACACGTTGCCGCGCTGCGGCGGCGCGGCGCTTGCACGTGCGGCGCCGGCTTTATAGTGTCCGCCGCATCACGCAGACATGGAGTGACGCGCTTGGCAGGACTCGCAGCGCCGGTCGCCCTCATCATGGGCAGCCAGTCCGACTGGCAGACTATGAAGGCGGCCGCTGAAACCCTCGACGCGCTCGGCATCCGCCATGACGACCGCATCGTTTCCGCCCATCGCACGCCCGACCGGCTGGTCGCCTTTGCGACGGGTGCCCGCGCGGCGGGCCACAAGGTGATCATCGCCGGAGCCGGCGGCGCGGCGCATCTGCCTGGCATGTGCGCGGCGATGACGCCCCTGCCGGTCCTTGGCGTGCCGGTGGAATCAAAGGCACTGTCCGGTCAGGACAGCCTTCTCTCCATCGTGCAGATGCCGGCCGGAATTCCTGTCGGAACCCTCGCGATCGGCCGTGCCGGCGCGGTCAATGCGGCGTTGCTCGCCGCGGCGATCCTTGCGCTTGAGGATGCGGCGCTCGCCGCCCGCCTCGATCAATGGCGCGCCGACCAGACGGCCCGCGTCGCCGAGGAGCCGGTTCGCGATGTCTGAGCATGTCCTGAAGCCCGGTTCGACCATCGGCATTCTCGGTGGTGGCCAGCTCGGCCGCATGCTGGCGGTCGCCGCCGCGGAGCTCGGCTTCCGCTGTCATATCTATTGCCCGGATGGCGAAAGCCCGGCCTTCGACGTCGCCGCCGCGCGAACTGTCGCTTCTTATGAGAACGAGGCGGCGCTTGCGGCCTTCGCCGGCTCGGTCGACGTCGTCACCTACGAGTTCGAGAATGTTCCGGCGACGACGGCCGACTTCCTCGGCACGCAGGTGAGCGTCCTTCCCGGCGCACGGGCGCTCGCGGCGGCGCAGGATCGCCTCGCCGAGAAGGAGCTGATGCGTTCCCTCGGCATCGACGTAGCGCCTTTCGCCGCGATCGGCAGCCGGGCTGATCTCGATGCCGCGCTCAATGCGCTCGGCCGGCCGGCGATCCTCAAGACCCGCCGCTTCGGCTATGACGGCAAGGGCCAGGCGAAGATCATGCCGGGCGATGATCCCGGCGCAGCCTATGAGTCTGTTGGACATCGTCCCTCGGTGCTCGAAGGCTTCGTTCATTTCGCGCGCGAAGTCTCTGTGCTGGTCGTGCGCGGCATTGGCGGCGAGACGGCGGTCTATGATGTGACCGAGAACGTCCACCGCAACCATATCCTCGCGACCTCGACCGTCCCGGCGGCCATCCGCGACGATACCGCTTCGGAGGCGCGGGCGCTCGGCATCCGCATTGCCGAAGCGCTCGATTATGTTGGCCTCCTGGCGGTCGAGATGTTTGTCGTCGAGGAGGGCATCTCGGAGCGGCTCATCGTCAACGAAATCGCGCCGCGCGTGCATAATTCCGGCCATTGGACGCAGGACGGCGCCGAAGCCTCGCAGTTCGAGAACCATATTCGCGCCATCGCCGGCTGGCCGCTCGCGTCCACCGCGCGGCATTCGGATACCGTCATGACCAATCTCATCGGCGCGGACGCCGACCGTTGGCACGCGCTCGCCGCCGAGCCCGGCGCGCGGCTCCATCTCTATGGCAAGGCCGAAAGCCGGGCCGGCCGCAAGATGGGTCATGTCAACCGGATCGGTCCACGACGCGGCTGAGCCGGCTTCTTTCAACGGCGGCGCACCGACCCCATATCCGCGTTCTCTCGGTCCAACAGGCCGAGGGGTGGCGCACGCTGCCCAAAGGCGCTATCGAAGGCGCCGATTTCAGCCCTTTTATTGAAGACATCCGCCATGACAGCTGCCAAGACCGCTGCGACGACCGTCTATCCCGCCGCCGATGCCTCGCCGTCCTTCCCGAAGATCGAGGAGACGATCGGGGCCTGGTGGAAGGAGAACCGGATCTTCGAGCGCTCGATCGAGCAGCGCCGCGAGCAGGGCGCCGGCGAGTTCGTCTTCTATGACGGCCCCCCCTTCGCGAACGGACTGCCGCATTACGGGCATCTCGTCACCGGTTTCGTGAAGGATCTGGTGCCGCGCTACCAGACCATGCGCGGCAAGGTGGTCGACCGTCGATTCGGCTGGGATTGCCACGGCCTGCCGGCCGAGATGCAATCCGAGAAGGAGCTCGGCGTCTCCGGCCGGCTCGAGATCCTGAAATATGGCGTCGCCCGCTTCAACGAGCATTGCCGCTCCTCGGTGCAGCAGTTTACGGCGGACTGGGAATACTATGTCACCCGTTCGGCGCGATGGGTCGATTTCACGAATGATTACAAGACCATGGATCTCACCTACATGGAGAGCATCCTGTGGGCCTTCAAGCAGCTGCACGACAAGGGGCTGATCTATGAGGGTTACCGCGTCGTGCCCTATTCCTGGGCTGCGCAGACGCCGCTCTCCAATTTCGAGACCCGGCTCGACAATTCCTATCGCATGCGCCAGGACCCGGCCCTGACGGTCGGTTTCACGCTCGATCCGCTGCCCGGCGAACTGCCCACCAAGCTCGCCGCCTGGACAACGACGCCCTGGACGCTGCCCTCCAACATGGCGCTCGCGGTCAAGGCCGATGCCGAATATGCGGTGCTGGAGAAGGATGGCGAGCGTCTGATCATCGGCGCCCCGCTCGTCGCCAATTATGCGCATGAGCTCACCGGCTATGCCGAGGTCGCGACCGTTACCGGCGCCGACCTCGTCGGGCGCACCTATCAGCCGCTGTTTCCCTTCTTTGCGAACGAACGCGAGAACGGTGCCTTCCGCGTCCATGCTGGCGGCTTCATCGAGATGACCGACGGCACCGGCGTCGTGCATATCGCGCCCGCCTTTGGCGAGGACGACATGGCGCTGGCGCAGGCGAACGGCATCCCGGTCGTCGATCCGATCGATTTTGCCGGCGATTTCACCGATCTGGTGCCGGTCTACCAAGGCAAGAATGTCTTCGAGGCCAATAAGGACGTGATCCGCGACCTGAAGCATCAGGGCGCGGTTCTCCGTCATGAAACCTACGACCATAACTATCCGCATTGCTGGCGCACCGATCAGCCGCTGATCTACAAGGCCCTGCGCTCTTGGTATGTGAAGGTCTCCGCCTTCAAGGACCGGATGGTGGAGCTAAACCAGGGCATCACCTGGGTGCCCGACCACATCAAGGACGGCCTGTTCGGCAAGTGGCTGGAGAATGCGCGCGACTGGAATATCGGCCGCAACCGCTTCTGGGGCTCGCCGATCCCGGTCTGGAAGTCGGATGATCCGAACTATCCGCGCATGGACGTCTATGGCTCGCTCGACGAACTCGAGCGTGACTTCGGCGTGCGCCCGCACGACCTGCACCGGCCCTATATCGACGACCTGACGCGGCCTAACCCCGACGATCCCACGGGCAAGTCGGTGATGCGCCGCGTCGAGGACGTGCTCGATTGCTGGTTCGAGAGCGGCTCGATGCCGTTCGCGCAGGTGCATTACCCGTTCGAGAACAAGGACTGGTTCGAAGGTCACTTCCCCGGCGATTTCATCGTTGAATATGTCGCCCAGACACGCGGCTGGTTCTACACGCTGATGGTGATGTCGACGGCGCTGTTCGACCGGGCGCCGTTCCGCTCCTGCGTCTGCCACGGCGTCGTGCTCGATGAGAACAAGCAGAAGCTGTCGAAGCGGCTGAAGAACTATCCGGACCCGATCGAGGTCTTCAACACCTATGGCGCCGATGCGCTCCGCTGGTATCTCGTCTCCTCGCCGCTCTTGTCCGGCGGCGATCTCGCGATGCCGAAGGACGGCCGCGCCATCGCCGAGACCGTGCGGCAGGTGATGCTGCCGATCTGGAACGCCTATTCGTTCTTCACGCTCTACGCCAATATCGACGGCATCAAGGGGCGGATGGTTGATACCGCCAACACGGAAATTGATCGCTACATCCTGGCCAAGACGGCGGATTTGATCCGCGGCATCGAGGCGGCGATGGCCAAACTCGACCTTGCTGGCGCGACCAACGCGTTTCCGCCCTTCATCGAGGCGTTGAACAACTGGTTCATCCGCCGCTCGCGCGAACGCTTCTGGAAGGCCGGGGAAGACGCCGACAAGCGTGCCGCCTATGACACGCTCTATACCGTGCTCGTCACGATGACGCGCGCGCTGGCGCCGTTCCTGCCGTTCCTGACCGAGCACATCCATCGGGCGCTGGTGGGCGGTGAGAGCGTGCATCTTGCCGATTGGCCTGATGCCTCGGCGTTTGACTACGACGCTGCACTGGTCGAGCGCATGGATCTGGCCCGAGCGGTGGCGTCTGCGGCAGCATCGATCCGTACTGCCAAGAACCTCCGTACGCGTCAGCCTCTCAACACGTTGACCGTTGCGCACCCGCGTGATGTCGACCAGTTGATCAAGGTTCAAGATCTTCTGCAGGACGAGGCCAACGTCAAAAACGTCGTGTTCTCGACAACGCCCTCCGACTACGGGCGTCCGATCCTGACGCCAAACCTTCCCGTTGTCGGCAAGCGTCTCGGCGCTGCGCTGCGGAACGTCATTGCGGCTGCGAAGGCCGGCGAGTGGAAGCTTGTGGGCGAGGCGGTCGAGGTCGGCGGTGTCGTCCTGGAGAAGGGGGAATACTTCCTCAAGTTCCAGGCCAATGACGGCGTCGATGCGGCTCCGTTTGATGGTTCGGCAGGCGTCGTCGTGCTCGATACGCATGTCGATGCCGAACTCGAGCGCGAGGGTATCGCGCGCGACTTCATCCGCCTTGTCCAGGTGGCGCGCAAGGATGCCGGCCTCAATATCTCGGACCGCATCCATATCGAGGTTAAGTTCGTCGATGGTGCGGGCGACGCCGTGTTCGCGCATGAGGCGGCGGTAAAGGCCGAGACATTGGCCGAGACCATCCGGCCGGTCGATGGCACGCCGGAAGGCTTCGTCTCGGAAACGAAGCTGCTGGAGGAGCCGGTCTCGATCGGCGTCCGCGTCGCGCGCTGAGCCGACGAGCTTCGTAAGTTTGAAGGGCCGCGCATTGCGCGGCCCTTTTCTTTTCAGCGCGCGGACTGCATCAGCGGATAGGAACGGCGCACGGTCTCCGCGATCAGCGCGGCGACCACGGCCTTGATCACATCACCCGGCACGAAGACCAGCGAGCCCTTGGCGGCGTCGAATAGTGAGAGCTTGGCGGCGACGGCGAGCCAGGGAATGCCGACAAGATAGACGATGCCGATGCCCCCGATGACCGAGAACACGAAGAACCAGACGGCGTTCATGCGCTTCCAGTTCAGTTCAGTCAGTCGTCCCGTGACATAGGCCGCGATCGGCCAGGACAGGATGAAGCCGCCGCTCGGGCCGAAGAAGGGGCCGAGGCCGCCATATCCGCCCGCCAGCAGCGGCAGGCCGAGCGCCACCAGCAGCACGAACAAGAGAACGGCGAGGCCGCCGCGCTTGGCGCCGATGAGGCAGCCGGCCAGCATCACGCCGAGTGTGCCGGCGGTGATCGGCACCGGCAGGAAGCCGAGGGTGATGGGCGGCACGAGATTGACTGCCGCCATCAGCGCGGCGAACAGCGCGATATAGACGATGTCGCGGGTGGAAACGTCTCTGGTCATCGGTTCAAGCCCCATTCAGTCGTGGATCATTGGCCGCGCGTTGCGCAGGATCAAGCCTCATAGCCGCGCGCCTCGATGGCGTCGGCGAGTTCGTCGGCGGATTTGAGGGTCCTGATCACCAGCGGCACCACCACGGCCAGCGGATGGTTCCCGAGCCCGCGCGCCGCCTGCGCTTCGCGAACATGGCGATACTCCTCGGCGATGAGCGGCACGAAGCGGATCGCGAGCGCGATGGCGAGACCGACCTTCTCCGGCCGGACGCCGAGCGGGGTGAGCGGCCCCAGCAGCCATTCGACGAGATCGGCCATGGCTGAAACAGGCGTCGTCAACGTCACGGCCGCGGCAAGAAGGATCAGCGTGATGAAGCGGGCAGCGATGACGAACCCGTCCTCGGTCGAGCCGAAGACGACGTGGAACAGCAGGACGAAGCTGATCAGCACTGCCGGCCCGCGGAGGTCTGTGACGAGCCGGCGCGGTGGGGCGCCGGTCGACAGATAGATGGCGGCGGCGACCGGCACGCTCGCGAGAGCAACGATTGGCAGCGGAACGAAGAAGAGCACCAGAGATACGACGAGGAGCCCGGCGAGCTTGGCGCCGGCGGGGAGGCGATGCAGCCAGGAGCGGCCGGGCGCATAAAGGCCGACCGTCACCGCATCTGCTCGCGATAATAGGCCAGCACCTCGGACGGCGCGCCATCGGCGGCGACACGGCCGCCCTCGATCATGAGCACGCGTTCCTGCGTCGCGATCAGGTCGAGGTCGTGGCTGACCAGCACGGTTTGCTGCGGCAGCGCCGCGATCGCCGCGGCGACACGGTTGCGATTGCGCAGATCGAGCAGCGTCGTCGGCTCGTCGAGCACCAGAACGTCCGGCTCGGTCACCAGCACCGCCGAGAGCGCGACGAGTTGCTTCTCGCCGCCTGACAGGAGATGCACCGGACGGTCGCGGAGATGGGTGAGGCCATAGCGGGCGAGCGCTCCATCAATACGCGCGTCGATCTCGGCTTTCGGGATTTTCCGGGCCTTCAGTCCGAAGGCAAGGTCCTCAGCGACGATCGGCATGACGATCTGATGGTCGGGATTCTGGAACACGAAGCCGACCTTGCGCCTGATGGCCTTGCCGTCCCGAGCGGTATCGAGGTCACCGATGGTGACGCTGCCTGCCTTGGGGACGACGAGGCCATTGAGGAGGCGGGCGAAGGTGCTCTTGCCCGAGCCATTGGCGCCGACGATGCCGATGCGTCGTTCGCCGAGCGACAGGCTGATCCCGGAAAGAACAGGCCGGCCGTCGAAATCATGGCTCACGGCGTCGAGCGCGATCATGCCGATCCGGTGTCCCCCGAGGGATTGTGCAACGCCGCATGCGATAGAACCAACCTTTCGCCGGGTCAATCGCGGATGCGCCGCTTGGCCGCTCCCGCTGTTCTGGCTCTTTCGCTGCGGCGCGCCATTGGCTACAAATTGCTCATGACCCAGAACCTCGCCGCCCTCTTTCCAATCGTCAAAGCCGCCCCTGTCGTCCCGGTGCTCATCATCGAGGATGTGAAGACAGCCGTGCCGCTGGCGCGCGCGCTCGTCGCCGGCGGGTTGACGGCGCTTGAGGTCACCTTGCGGACCCCGGCGGCGCTCGAATGTATCCGCGCCATCAAGGCCGAGGTCGAGGGCGCCAATGTCGGCGCCGGCACCATCCTCGACGAGAAGCAGTTCGACGCGGCTGTTGCAGCGGGCTCGACCTTCCTTGTCAGCCCCGGCGCGACGCCGCGGCTACTCGCCCATGCGGCAGGCTCTCCGGTGCCGCTGCTGCCTGGCATCGCGACGGCGAGCGAGGCGATGGCGCTGCTTGAGGCCGGCTATGGCATGGCCAAGTTCTTCCCGGCCGAGCAGGCCGGCGGCGCGCCCTATCTGAAGGCGCTGTCGTCGCCCATCCCGGGTCTCGTCTTCTGCCCGACCGGGGGCGTCAGCCTGAAAAACGCTCCGACCTATCTGGCGCTGCCCAACGTTGTGTGCGTCGGCGGCTCGTGGGTCGCGCCTGCCGCCGCGGTTGCCGCGGGCGACTGGGCTGCCATCACGGCGCTCGCCGCCGAAGCCGCCGCGATCAAGGCCGCCTGAGGCGGCTCTGATCCTTGGGCTGCTTGCGGGGCCGATCACGCGTCCCTACCTTCGCTCTGGTTGAAAACAGAGGTGGGGAGGTTCTCATGATCGACGGCAAGAAGCTGCTGGACCAGTTCCTCGGTGCCGAGACGGGTCGCTCCGGCGTTCCCGCTGGGCTCGGCACGAGCGCACGGACGCCGCCGGCGTCGGCCGCGCCTTCATCGGGCGGTGGTCTCGGTGATCTCCTCGGCGGCCTGATCGGCGGCGGGACAGGCGGTGGCAGCCTTGGTGGTGGAGGCCTTGGCGGCGTGCTTGGCCAGGTTACCGACTACGCCAAGAAGAATCCCGGCATGTCGACGGTGATCGCCGGCGGTCTTGCCTCGGTGCTGATGGGCGGCAAAGGCCCCAAGCTCAAGGCCGATGCGCTGACGCTCGGCGGTCTCGCCGCGCTCGGAACGCTCGCCTACAAGGCCTATCAGCAATATCAGGCCAACAACCCGGCCGCGCCCGCGCCGATCCCCGCGCCCATGCCGGCCGGCAGCGCATTGCCGCCGCCAGTTGCCCGCCATGTCGACACGCCCGAGGACGCCGCCGCGCTGTCGATCATCATCGCCATGATCGCCGCCGCCAAGGCCGATGGCCATGTCGACGATGAGGAGCGGCAGAAGATCATCGGCAAGCTTTCGGAAGGCGGACTGACGGCCGAGGAACAGGCCTTCCTTGAGCGCGAGCTGGCAGCGCCGCTCGATTTCAATCGCGTCGTCGCGCTGGCGACCAGCCAGGAGCAGGCGATCCAGATCTATGCCGCCTCGCTGCTCGCGATCACGCCGGACCAACCGGCCGAGCGCGCCTATCTCGACATGCTTGCCGCCCGTCTCGGCATCGAAGCGGGCTTGAAGGTCGCGATCGAGCAGGCCGTGGCGAGCGCAGCGGCGTAAAGCGCTCCCCAGCCCTCTCCCCCGATTCGGGGGAGGGCTGGTGAGGGAGCTTCAGCGGAGACCGCCGCCCGTTCAGGCCGCCTTTGCGTTCCTCGCGAGGAAATCGCCGATGCGCTCCATCGCCTTCAGGATGTTCTCGGTCGAATTGGCGTAGGAGAGGCGGATATAGCCCTCGCCATGGATTCCGAAATCCGGCCCACCGATGGTGGCGACGCCTGCTTCTTCGAGCAGCGCCGAGGCGAGCGGCTTGGCCTTCCAGCCCGTCGCGCTGATATTCGGGAAGGCATAGAAGGCGCCCTTCGGCGTCGCGCAGGATACGCCCGGCAGATTGTTCGCCTCGGCGACGACGACGCGGCGGCGGCGATCGAATTCGGCGACCATCTCCGCCACCGCGTCCTGGGGCCCGGTGAGCGCGGCAAGCCCGGCCCATTGCGCCGGCGCGTTGACGCAGGACCAGCAATTGACCGCGAGCTTGCGCACCTTGTCGACCAGCGCCGTCGGCCAGACGGCATAGCCCATGCGCCAGCCGGTCATGGCATAGGTCTTCGACCAGCCGTCGAGAAGGATCACGCGGTCGCGGATCTCCGGATAGGAGAGCAGCGAGGTGTGTGGCAGGCCGTCATAGACCATCTGGCCATAGATCTCGTCCGAGAGGATCGCGATATCGGGCCGGCCTGCGAGGCCGGCGACGAGCTTGTCGATCTCGGCCTTCGGCGTGACGCCGCCGGTTGGATTGGCGGGGGAGTTCAGGATGATCAGGCGGGTTTCCGGCGTGATCAGCGCGAGGGTCTCCTCGGCGGAGAAGGCGAACTTGTTCTCCTCGCGAATCGGAACCGGAACGGGCCGCGCCCCCGTGAATTCGATCATCGAGCGATAGATCGGGAAGCCGGGGTCCGGATAAAGGATATCAGCGCCCGGCTCGCCGAACATCAGGATCGCCGCGAACATCGTCACCTTGCCTCCCGGGACGACGACGACATTCTCAGGCGAGACGGGAGCGCCGGTGCGCCGCGTGACATCGGCGGCGACCGCCTCGCGCAGCGGCAGGATGCCGGTCGCGGGCGTATAGCCGTGGTGGCCGTCGCGCAGCGCCTTCACCGCGGCCTCGACGATATGGTCGGGCGTGCGGAAGTCGGGCTGGCCGATGCCGAGATTGATGATATCGCGGCCGGCGCTGGCGAGCGCCGTGGCGCGGGCCAGCACGGCAAAGGCGTTTTCCTCGCCGATGCGATCGAACTGTGCGACGGTCCTGAACATCCTTGGCGTCCCTCACTCCCGGTGCGGCATCGCGGCATGGGCGCCGCGGCATACTCGCTTGTTGATTTCGTATGATGTTTCAGCGCATCCTCCGGCCAAAATCAAACCGATTGAACCGGGAGAATCCCATGTCCTCTACCACATCCAAGAAACTCCGGTCGCAGGCTTGGTTCGACAATCCGGACAATCCCGGCATGACGGCGCTCTATCTCGAGCGCTATCTCAACTACGGATTGACCCGGGCCGAGCTGCAGTCGGGCAAGCCGATCATCGGCATCGCCCAGACCGGCTCGGACCTGTCGCCCTGCAACCGTCATCATCTCGATCTGGCCAAGCGCGTGCGTGACGGCATCACGGCGGCCGGCGGCCTCGCGATGGAGTTTCCGGTTCATCCGATCCAGGAGACCGGCAAGCGGCCGACCGCGGCGCTCGATCGCAATCTGGCCTATCTCGGCCTCGTCGAAGTGCTCTACGGCTATCCGCTCGACGGCGTCGTGCTGACGACGGGCTGCGACAAGACGACGCCGGCCTGCATCATGGCGGCGGCGACCGTCAACATTCCCGCGATCGTGCTTTCCGGCGGGCCGATGCTGAACGGCTGGTGGAAGGGTGAGCGCGCCGGTTCGGGCACGATCGTCTGGAAGAGCCGTGAGCGGCTCGCTGCCGGCGAAATCGACTATGACGAGTTCATCGAGATCGTCGCCTCCTCGGCGCCGTCGGTCGGCCATTGCAACACGATGGGCACGGCCTCGACCATGAATGCGCTCGCTGAGGCGCTCGGCATGAGCCTGCCCGGTTGCGCCGCCATCCCCGCGCCCTATCGCGAGCGTGGCCAGATTGCCTATGAGACCGGCCTCCGCGCGGTAGAGATGGTCTGGGAGGACCTGAAGCCCTCCGACATCATCACCCGCGAGGCGATTGAGAACGCCATCGTCGTCAATTCGGCGATCGGCGGCTCCACCAACGCCCAGATCCATATCAACGCCATTGCCAAGCATGCCGGCGTCCCGATCAAGATGGATGACTGGCAGGAGGTCGGCTACGAAATCCCGCTGCTGGTCAACCTGCAGCCGGCTGGCAAGTATCTCGGCGAGGAGTTCCACCGGGCCGGTGGCGTCCCCGCCGTGGTCAACGAGCTGGTCAAGAAGGGCAAGATCCGCAACGCGATGACGGTGAACGGCAAGACGCTTGCCGACAATTGCCGTGGCCGCGAAAGCGAGGATCTGGATGTCATCCTCCCCTATGATCAGCCGATGGTGAAGGATGCCGGCTTCATCGTGCTGCGCGGCAATCTGTTCGACAGCGCGATCATGAAGACGAGCGTGATTTCGGACGAGTTCCGCCAGCGCTATCTCTCCAACCCGAACGATCCCAACGCCTTCGAGGGCCGCGCGGTCGTGTTCAACGGGCCGGAAGATTACCATCACCGCATCGACGATCCCTCGCTCGAGATCGACGAGTTCACGCTGCTGTTCATGCGCGGCACCGGCCCGATCGGTTATCCGGGCGGCGCCGAGGTCGTGAACATGCAGCCGCCGGCGGCGCTCATCAAGCGCGGCATCCACGCGCTGCCCTGCATCGGCGACGGCCGCCAGTCTGGCACGTCCGGTTCGCCGTCGATCCTCAACGCCTCGCCCGAGGCGGCGGCGAATGGCGGCCTCGCGCTGCTTCAGACCGGCGATCGTGTCCGTATCGACCTGACGAAGGGCACGGCCGACATCCTGATCTCGCCTGAGGAATATGCCGAGCGCAAGGCCACGCTTTCTGCGCATGGCGGCTACCAGTTCGCTGGCAACCAGACGCCGTGGCAGGAGATCCAGCGCGCCCTCGTCGATCAGTTCGACGAAGGCATGGTGCTGAAGCCGGCGGTGAAGTACCAGCATGTGGCGCAGGTGATGGGCATTCCGCGCGACAATCATTAAGCGCGGGATAGCATCTGGAAGAGTTCATGCCGCGTCTTCGCATTGCCCCGGAAGGGATCGGCCTTCATCTCTGGCTCGTACCGGAGAAGAAGGCCCCCCAGCCGCTTGAGATTGATGATCTCGACATCTCCGATGATCTCGCCGATCGTATGGAGGCGTGGGGCGATGCCTTCGACGCGGCGTTTGGTGACAGCGGCTCTCCGACGGCAGAATTTCCGTCGCCGGAGGCCGAGGTGCTGTGGCGGGCCGAAGGCCAGCTGATCGCTGCGGCGTTGAGGGACGAACTCGGCGAGGACTGGGAGATCGAAACACGCTTTTGAGTCGGCCGTGTCCTGCCGATCGGAGCGCCGAGGGGGAGCCGTGATCGACAAAGCCTGGCATGAAGCCAACCCGATGCCGCCGCATGCGACGCTGGACCAGCGTATCGCCTGGCATCTCGACCATGCCGCGAATTGCGGCTGCCGCGATATTCCCGAGAGCATCAAGCAGGAGCTGAAACGGCGCGGTGTTCCAGTGCCGAGGCGCCGCGAGACCATGGCAAGTGCGCCGGTCGGCATGGTGCCGCTTGGTGATCTTGTCGATCCGGTGCCCGCGGTGCCGCCTGGGCGCGTTCGCCTCGAAGGCCGCTATGTTGCGGTCGCTCCCTTCGATGTCGATGCCCACGGGCCGGCGCTGTTCGAGGCGATCAGCGGCCATGATGTGCTGTTCGCCTATCTCTTCAGCAGCCCTCCCAGCGACTACGCGACCTTTGCTGCCGAATATCAGGTGGCGGTCGAACGCAGCGATCCCTTGTTGTTCGCTATCGTCGACCAACTCAGTGGTGCCGCCGTTGGCCAGGCGATGTATCTGCGGATCACGCCAGCCGACCGCGTGATCGAGGTCGGCGGCATTCTTTATTCGCCGCTCTTGCAGCAGACGCGCGGCGCGACCGAGGCGATGTATCTGATGGCGCGGCACGCCTTCGAGGATCTGGGCTATCGCCGTTACGAATGGAAGTGCAACGCACTGAACGCTCCCTCGCGCCGCGCCGCGCTGCGGCTCGGCTTCACGTTCGAGGGCATCTTCCGCCAGCACATGATCGTCAAGGGCCGCAACCGAGATACCGCCTGGTTCTCAATGCTCGATCATGAATGGCCGCGGGCCAAGGCGGCGTTCGAGGCCTGGCTGGATCCGGCCAACTTCAACGAAGACGGCAGCCAGAAAGTTAGCCTCGCCGCGATGCGCGAGGGGGCGGGGAGCGTCTGACTTCACCGATGAGCGCCCTCGACGCCTTGCCCGTAAGGTCGTCCTGACCGAACCGGGCCTCACCAAGACCAACCACCAACAAGCGCTCTGGGAGGAGCATCCATGACACGCCGTCTCGAAGGCAAGCGCGCCTTTCTCACTGCGGCAGGCGCCGGAATCGGCCGTGCCACCGCCATCGCCTTCGCCGCCGAAGGCGCCACGGTCTTCGCCACAGACCTCAACGCCGCGCTTCTCGCCGACCTGCCTGCGCACGGCATCAACGAGATCCATCAGCTCGACGTGCGCAGCACGAAGGCGGTCGAGGCGCTCGCCGCCGATGTCGGCGTGGTCGACGTCCTGTTCAATTGCGCCGGCTTCGTCCATCACGGTGCGGCGCTGACGACCTCGGATGAGGACTGGGATTTCTCGTTCGACGTCAATGTGAAGTCGATGCACCGGACCATTCGCGCCTTCCTGCCGGGCATGCTCGACAACGGCGCCGGCTCGATCATCAACATCGCCTCGGGCGCGAGTTCGATCCGCGGCATTGCAAACCGCTATGCCTATGGCGCCTCGAAAGCAGCGGTGATCGGCCTGACCAAGGCGGTGGCGGCCGACCACATCCGTCAGGGCATCCGCGTCAATGCGATCGCGCCGGGTACGATCCAGTCGCCCTCGCTCGACGGGCGCATCGCTGAGCAGGCGGAGAAGACAGGCAAGACGATCGAGGAGATCCGGCAGCAGTTCGTCGACCGTCAGCCGATGGCACGCCTCGGCACGGCCGAGGAGATCGCCTGGCTCGCGGTCTATCTCGCCTCGGATGAATCCAGCTACACCACCGGCCAGTGCTACTCGGCCGATGGCGGCTTCGCGTTGTAGCGAAAGGACAGACGGTCTTCCCGGTTCGCGCTTTTTCGCGCGAACCGGGGTTCATTTCGCTCGAAGTCGCTCTAACCGGTTGCGACCGGCCAGGCCTTCGGGTCCTCAGAGCCTGTCGAAGCCTATTTGCCTTCGATGAAGGCGAGGCTGGCGGCGGCCATCGTGTCGACAGTCGCCGGGCCTGTGAAGGCGTCGAAGGCATGGTCGGTCGGAAGGATCATGAACTTCTCCGCGCCGTCATGATAGGTGAGGAAGGTCTCGCCGGCTGCCGGCTGCGGCGTCACCACGGTGTCCTTGGTGCCGACGATGACGAAGAGCGGGCCCTTGTAATGGGCGATGGCGCCGATCGGATCGGTCGAAACTAGCGACTTGAAGAATGCCGTCTTCAGCCGTGTCTTGGCGCCCCAGGGCAGCGTGATCTCCACCACCTTCTGGGCATCCGGATCGGCGATCGCCGCCTCGACGGCGTCATTGCCGAGAAAATGCGCGAAATTATAAGCCGGGTTGCCGACCGGCGCCCAGAGCGTGGCGCTGATGACCGGCCGCTCGGCGGCGACATGGGCGGCGACGAGGCCGCCAAGGCTCCAGCCGAGCACATGGATCCTGGTCGGATCGATCAGGTCCGACGCCTTCAGCCAGTCGAAGGCGGCGAGCGCGTCGGCGATCTCGCTGGTCGCGGTCACGTCTTCCCACTTGCCCGAGCTTTCGCCTGAACCGGTGAAGTCAATTCTGAGGCTGGCAACGCCGCGCTCGCTAAGAATGCGGGCCGTGCGCGAGAAAACGCCCTCGCTGGTGTCCTTGATCGGCAGTTCGTCGCGCGAGCCGGTGAAGCCATGCAGCAGCAGGACGACCGGTGGCTTTACGACGCCCTTCGGCATTTCCAGCGTGCCGACAATGGTATCGCCGCCGCGGGTGATCTTGACGGTGCTTTCCTCCGTCGCGCCGGCCGCTTGCGCGAGAACGCTTGTGGCCGCGGCCTTCATCGCTTCGGTGTCGTCGGCAAGCGCAGGCGCCGCGCCGCCGATCATGAGCAGGGCCGGGAGGATCAGCCGCTTCAGCATGTCGTGATTCCTTTGGGGGAGTGAACGGAGTAACCGCCCCATGATGCAGGAGGGGGCCGGCAAAAGAAAAGGCCGGCATCGCTGCCGGCCCTTGTCTTGATCAATGCGCCGGCAGAGCGCCGGGCGGCGGCTCGGCAGTGGGCGGCGTCAGCGGCGTGCCGTCGGCCAGCTTGGTCTCCGGATGCGGGACCGTTGGCGTCGAGGCAGGGGCGTCATCGTCGCCATGCTTGGTGTGGGCGGTGGAGAGATAGGTGTAGAACATCGGCACGACGAACAGCGTGAACAGGGTGCCGACGGACATGCCCGAGGCGATGACGATGCCCATCGCGAAGCGGGCCTTCGCGCCGGCGCCGACGGAGAGGATCAGCGGGATAACGCCGAACACCATTGCCGCGGTCGTCATCAGGATCGGGCGGAGGCGGACCTTGGCCGATTCGACGATGGCGTCATGCTTGTTTAGCCCACGCTCCTCGCGCAGCTGGTTGGCAAACTCCACCATCAGGATGCCGTGCTTGGTAATGAGGCCGACCAGCGTGATCAGACCGACCTGGCTGTAGATATTGAGTGTTCCGCCCGATAGCGCCGGCACGAAATTGCCGAGCCGCGAGCAGATATTCAACACTGCAACCGCACCGAACAGCGACAGCGGCACCGACATCATGATGATGAGCGGGTCGCGGAAGCTCTCGAACTGCGCCGCCAGCACGAGATAGATGACGACGATGGCGAGGCCGAACACGATCAGCAGCGTGTTGCCGGTCTCGATCTCGGTCCGCGACTGGCCGGCATATTCGATGAAGAAGCCCTGCGGCATCACCTCGCGCGCGATCTCCTGCAACGCAGCAAGGCCCGTGCCCGACGTGACGCCCGGAACCGGCAGCGCGGCGAGCGTTGCCGAGTTGAGCTGGTTGAACTGCTCGATCGCCGGAGCCGAGCCCGTCGTCGAGATCGTCACGACCGCCGACAGCGGCACCATCTTGCCCGACTGCGAGCGCACGAAGAACGTGCCGAGGCTCTCGGGATTGTTGCGGTATTGCTGCGGAACCTGCGTGATGATGTCGTAGGCGCGGGCCTCGCGGTCGAATTTCGAGATGCCGTTCTCGCCCACGAGCAGGGTCAGCGTGTTCCCGATATCGGCCACCGAGACGCCGAGAGCGGCGGCGCGGGCACGGTCGATGGTCACGTTCACCTTCGGTGTATCGAAGGAGAGCGAGTTCTGAACCACGATGAATTTGCCCGAGGCCTGGGCACGGTTCTTGATCTCCTCGGCGACCTCATAGACGCGGTCGGCCGCCGCGGTCGACTGGACGACCATCTGGATCGGCAGACCGCCGCCGGTTCCCGGCAGCGAAGGGATGCCGAAGACGAAGGCCTGAACGCCGGCGATCTGGTTGAGCCGGCCCTGAACCTCCTGCTGCACCTGTGCCTGCGAACGCGTCCGCTGGCTCCATGGCTTCAGCACCATGCCCGAAAACGCGGAGTTTGCGCCGCTGCCGCCGGCAATCGAGAACAGAGCCTCGCGTTCCGGGATATCGCTGGTGCGCTCGGCGATCTGGTCGACATAGTGCTGCGTGTAGTCGACGGTCGCATATTGCGGAGCCGTGATCAGCGCGAACAGTGCGCCCTGGTCCTCTTCCGGGGCCAGCTCCGACTTGGTGTTGACGAAGAGGAAGCCGACAGTTCCGATGACAAGGGCGACGATCAGAAGCGTGATCGGGCGAACCCGCAGCGAGCCCTCGAGCCGGCGGCCATACCAGCCACTGAAGCTCGAGAAGATCCGGTCGATGAAATGCTGCAGCCGGCTGCCGCCGGGCTTCAGCAGATAGGCAGCCATCATCGGCGACACCGTCAGTGCGATGAACCCCGAAAGGACCACCGCGCCGGCGAGCGTCAACGAGAATTCACGGAACAACGCGCCGGTGACGCCCTGCGTGAAGGCGATCGGCGCATAGACGGCGGCCAGCGTCACGGTCATCGAGATGACGGCGCCGGTGATCTCCTGCATGCCGACAATGGCGGCACGCAGCGGCGGCAGTCCTTCGTCGATATGGCGGTGGATGTTCTCCACCACCACGATGGCATCGTCGACGACGAGGCCAATCGCCAGCACCATGGCCAGCAGCGTCAGCGTATTCAGCGAATAGCCGAGCGCCCACAGCATGAAGCAGACGCCGATCAGCGACAGCGGGATCGTCACGATCGGGATGATGACCGAGCGGAACGAGCCGAGGAACAGCAGGATCACGACGACCACGATGAGCGCGGCCTCGACGATCGTATGCAGCACCTCTTCGATCGACGCGCTGATCGCCTCGGTCGAATCGTAGACCAGCTCGATGTGCATCCCCGCCGGGAGCGAAGACTGGATCAGCGGCAGTTCAGCGCGCACGCCGGCCGAGACATCGAGCGGGTTGGCCGATGGGGTCTGGAAAATGCCGAGGAAGACGCCGTCCTCGCCGTTGAAGCGCACGCGGGTATCGTTGGAGGCGGCTGCGAGTTCGACCCGTGCGACATCGCGCAGGCGGACAACATCGTCACCATTGGTGCGGATCGGCAGGGCACCGAATGTCTCGGGATCCTGAAGCGTCGTCTTGGCCTCGATCGAATAGGCGTAATACTCGTTCTTGGTCTTGCCGGGGGCCGACAGGAAGTTGGACGAGGTGATCGCGGAAAGGACATCGGTCGCCGTCACCTGGCGCGAGGCCATGGCCATCGGATCGAGCCAGACGCGCATCGCGAATTCCTGCGCGCCGAGCACATCGGCATTGGCGACACCGTTGACGGTGGCGAAGCGCGGCTGGATCACGCGGATCAGGTAATCGGTGAGCTGCTGCGCGTTCATCGTGTCGCTGCGCGCCGCCAGATACATGAGCGCGAAGGAGAAGCCGGTGCCCTTCTGGATCACGGGATCCTTCGCCTCGGTCGGCAGGTTGCCGCGCACCTGCTGAACCTTGGCAATGACCTCGGTCAGCGCCTTGTCCGGGTCGGTGTTGAGGCGCATGTGGACAGAGACGGTCGACAGGCCGAGCGCGCTCGATGACGTCACATAATCGACGCCCTCTGCGGCCGACACCGACTTGGTGATCGTCGAGGTAATGAAGCCCTGGATCACGTCGGCGCTGGCGCCCGGATAGGCGGTCGTGACCGTGATCACGGTCTCGTCCACCTTCGGGTATTGCCGCACGGACATCGACAGGATGCCCTGTGCGCCGAGCAGCAGGATCATCAAGCTGACGACCGTCGAAAGGACGGGACGGCGGATGAAGAGTTCTGAGAAACCCATGTTCAGAGCGCTCCCACCGGCTTGACGGCGCCCTCAGGCGGCGCGCCATCCTTGTCGATCGCCACAGGACTGCCGGGCGAGAGCTTGTTCTGGCCCGAGGTCGCGATCTGTTCGCCCGGCTGGAGACCCTTGATCACCTCGATCGTATCGCCCGACCTGCGGCCGGTGGTGACGAAGACCTGCTTGGCAATGAGATCGGGTCCGGCGGCTGCCGGCTGCGCGGCTGCGGCCTTGGCGTCTGCACCCGCCGCCGGAGCGGCTGCGGCGGCCGGCGCCTTCTCGAGGACATAGACGTAGGTGCCGTAGAGGCTGAGCGTCACGGCGGTCTGCGGCACGGCGATCACATTGTCCTCGACCGGCAGGTCGACACGGACATGGATGAACATGCCGGGGCGCAGCGCGCCGTCGGAATTGCTGACCAGCGCCTGGACTGTCACGAGACGGGAGGCCTGGTCGATCTTCGGGTCGATGCCGGTGATCTGGCCCGTGTAGTTCATCTCGCTCTCGCTAAGGCCGAATGTCGCGGTCTGGCCGATCTTGAGCGAACCGAGCTGCTGCTCCGGAACGGTGAAGTTGACCTTCATCGTGTCGAGATCCTGCAGCGTCGCGATCACGGTCGCCGGCTGGACATATTGGCCGACATCGATCTTCGGGATGCCGATGGTGCCGGCAAAGGGTGCCTTGATCGCCTTCTGATCGACAACCGCCTCGATCTGCTGCAGCGAGCCCTTGGCCTTGTCGAGACTGTTCTGCGCGTCCTGCAGCGAGGCGATGGTGCCGACTTTGCGGTCGAGCAGCGCCTGGGCGCGGGTCAGAGCATCCTGCGAAACCGAAACCGAAGTCTTGGCGCTTGCGAGGCCGGCCCGGTCGACAGAGTCGTCGATCTGCACCAGGAGCTGGCCCTTCTGAACCTTGTCATTGGCCTTGAAAAGGATCTGCTCGACGATGCCGCCGGCCTGGACCGCGACATCGACGCCCTGCGAGGCCGCGATGGTGCCGACGGCGTTGATGCCGGGCTTCCATGTCGACGGTTTCACTTCGATCGCGGATACGGTGACGACCGGGCGTTTCATATTGGCGAAGAACTGCGCCGTCGCCTTGTCGAAGAACAGGTTCATGAAGATCAGGAGGCCGCAGAGTGCGCCCACGATGATCAGAAAAACCGAGGCGATGATGGCACGCAGCATGAGGCTACCTACAGTTCGGGGGTCGCCGCCCAATCGGCAACCTCTGCCCGCGTTGATCGGCCGGCGGGAACGCCCCCGGCAAGCCCGGGCGAACATCCTTGATCACGCAGCTAAAAAGAGTGTACCGTCTGGACGGTCAAGTCAATATGCTGCGCTGCGGCAACCTAATTTGTGTCGCGCCGTTGCTGAGCGGCAACGACTGGCCGGAGCCAAGGAGACCGCGTGGACGCCGACAAACCGGTACGACCCCAGCCGATGGGCACCCGCGACCGCATCATGGAGGCGGCGACGGCCGTTGCCCATGCCGTCGGGCCTGCTCATCTCTCTCTGGACGCCGTCGCCGAGCAGGCCGGCGTTTCCAAAGGCGGATTACTGTATCATTTCCCGACAAAGGTGTCCTTGCTCAAAGCGATCGTCGAGTTGCATCTTCAGACGATCGAGCATTCCGTCGGCATGGACCGCGAAGGCGAGCTGGCGGGTGGCGACGCGGTGGCAATCGCGCTGATGCGCGGCTTCTGCGATACGCCGCAGTCCAAGCCTGGGGGCGCGAGAGGTTTTCTCGCGGCAATGGCAGAAACGCCTGAGCTGATGGAGCCGATCCGGGCTCACAACGAGCGCGTCGTGACCTGCCTGCGCCGGGCCAGCGAGCCCGAATTCGCGCTGATGGCGTTCCTGGTCGTCGAAGGCATGCGCTGCCTGCAACTGTTTGATACCGACCCGATCACGGACGATGAGCGGGAGCGGATCCTGTCCTTGCTCGCCAGTCGCCTTTCGGCCGATGCTCCCGAGCAAGCCTGATCCTCAGGCCGAACTGCGCCGCCAGCCGGGCTGCAACACCGCGATTGCCGCGGGCACGAGACAGAGCGTCGCCAGTACGGTGAACGCCGTCATCGCGAGGAAGCCGCCAGCGAGGCCGAAGACATCGCCGAGCCGGCCGAGCACCAGCACCGGCAGGCAGTTGGCGAGATAGGCGATCCCATAGAAGGCGGAGACGAAGCCGGCGCGCCGTTCAGGCGGAGCGATGCGATTGATGACGCCCGCGGCGCCGACAAAGGCTGCGCCGTAGCCAACGCCGATCACCACCGTCCCGGCGAAGAAGCCGGCCGGGCTTGCCGCCTGGATTGCCAGCATGCAGGCGGCTGTTGCCACGGCGACGATGGCGACGCCGCCGATCATCGCGCGGTCCGAGGCGATGCGGCCGGAGGCGATCTGGCTGAGGCCGCCGACGAGCTGGAACACGCTGACGATCAGCCCGGCGGCCGCCACCGAGGGCAGATGCAGCAGTTCATGCACGAAGCTGGGGCCGAGCGCGGCGAAGCAGGAGCCGACCGTCCAGACTGTGAACACCGCTCCGGCAGCGACCGCAAAGGCGGCGATCCGCTTGCGATCGAAAGTCGATGGCGTCGCGGCGGCTGGCCCGGCTGGCGACGCCGTCGCCACGTAGCGCTGCGGCCGCCAAGGCGCGATCGCGAGCCCGGCCAAGGCGACGACGGCCACAGCGGCGATGAGCAGGAAGGGCAGGCGCAGCGGATCGTGGTCGAGCGCGAGGCAGAGCGCCGAGATGATCGGGCCGAGCGCGCAGCCGATGGTAAACACGGAGGTCGCGAGCACCGCCGAGCGGCGGGCGTCGAGCTTCGGGTCGAGTTCCATCAGCGCGGCATTGGCTGCACCCGTGACACCGCCCGTGCCGACGCCGGCGAGGAAGCGGCCGAGAAACAAGGCGTGGAGATTGCCGGCCGTCCCGAAGACCAGCGCTCCGGCGATGACGATCATCAGCGCGCCGCCGATGACGAGGCGCCGATCGGGCAGGCGGTCGGAAAGACGGCCGAGCACCAGCAGCGCCAGCAGCGTGCCGCCGGCATAGCTCGCGAAGATCGCGCTGATCGTGAAGGCGTCGAGCGACCAGCGGAGCCGATAGACGCCGTAAAGCGGCGAGGCGGCGGTGCTGTTGAGCAGCGCAACCATGATGGCGAGCGCCACGAAGACACGGGCAGGGAGGTTGCGCGGGCGGGACACGGCATTCCGTCGCGGCGCGAGGCCGCATCTTGGACGGCGGCGTCGTCGTCCGGGGTCATGCGCCCGTTATAGAATGATGCGAGCGCCGCGGCACGCGGCCAAACGGCGCGGCGTCGCGCCGGCGCAAAGCGCGCGGCTCAAGCCGGCTGCGGCAGGGGCTCTGCGACGGTTTCCTCGATATCCTCGTCGGCGGGCTCGTCAGGCTCGTCCGCGGTGGCCGAGAGGTTCTTCTCGATCTGGCGCAGCAGCTTGCGCAGCCGCTTGACGTCCTTGTCGTCGATGCCGGCGAGCGCTTCCTTCTCGAGCCGCTTCCAGCCACGATCGACATCGGCGATCGTCTCGCTACCCTGTGCGGTCAGGAACACATGCGCCTGGCGGCCGTCGCCCTTGGAGGCCCGGCGCTCGACATAACCCTGCGCCGCCAGTCGGCTCACCATTTTGGTGACCGTCGGCGGCTGCACGGAAAGTGTCTGGGCCAGCTGGCTCATAGACAGGCCGTCCTGCTCGGCGAGCGCCTTGAGGACGCTCTCCTGGCCGGGGTGAAGCCCGATCCGCACCAGATGGCTTCCCGAACGGCCGCGAGCGGCCCGGGCGGTTTGCGCGAGGCGGAAGGTGATGGTTTTTCGATGGTTGAATGCCATGATGGCTTAGCTTCGCCTAAGATCATGTCTGCCAGATGACACGGCAAAGCATATCTTAGCCTATTGGAGCGATTAACGCTGCAGGCGAAGCCCGATTGTCGCGGTCGTGGTCGGATAGCTGCCGCCCTCGACCGCGCTGGCGAAATATTGCTGCTCCAGCCGGCCGACGATCCAGGCCTCGCGGTTCAGTTTCCACGTCCCCTGGATGCCGGCTTCATAAGTGATCTCGTTCACGTCGGCGTCGATATAGTGCTGGTGCTGCCAGCCGAGATCGGCGGCGAGGGTGAAGTTGCGGCGGACATAGCGTTCGACCGAGAGGCCGAGATCGTAGACGATCGTGCTCGAGGCATTGATATCGGTCGCCGGATCGATCGAGGTCGCGGCGACGAGGGCGACCTGGGTCAGGGGCGATGGCGACCAGATCAGCGAGGCGTCGACCGTCGGCAGATCGAAGGGCGCGAACTGGGAATCCGTGTAGGTCTCGTGCCGCCAGCCGAGCGCAATCTCGCCCTTGAGGATCGGGGCGGCCGAATAGGCGATGCCGCCGCGCAGCGTGATGCCCTGGCTGTCGCGGCTATAGCCGGAGGGATCGGTCGGATTGTTGAAGACGCGGTTCGAGAGCTGCACCTCGACGAAGGGCGCCACAGCCGGCGTCCACTGGTAGCCGAGCCTCGCCGCGGTATTGATCAGCGTATTGTCGAGATAGGCTTGGGTGACGCTCACATTGTCGATCTTGATGTCGTCATAGCCGGTATAGGTCGCCGTGCCGCGCAACTGCACCACCATGCGGCCGACCTCGCCATCCAGCGTCGCGCCCGCGTCATAGGTGTTGATGCCGGGCGGCTGGTCGGCGCGCTTGGGATAGCCGTATTGGTTCGATGACTGGGTATCATAGGTGTAGTCGGCCTTAAGCCGCAGCGCCCAATCGCTCGGCAGGTCGACCCGGCCATTCGCTTCGACATAGAGGTTCGGATCGGGCGCGACCGTGGTGTCGGTGAAATATTCGTAGGCGCCCTTCAGGCGGAACTGGAACTCGTTCGAGGCCCAGTCCGACTTCAGCAGGATGTCCGGCGCAATCGTCATCGTGCCTGAGGGATGGCCGGCCGAGGACTGGGCGGCGTTCGAGGTGTAGCCGCCGCGCAGCTCCACCGCGGGCAGCAGGATGAAGCTGCCCATGCGGATCCCGGTCGGGTCATAGGCCGTCTCGTCGCGTGCATCGGCGGTCTTGTTGCGCTTCGGCGCCGCGTCCTCCTCGTTGCCGGTGACGCGCTGCTCCGACGTCTCGCGGGTCACCTTGCCCTCGGCGGCGGTGTCGGGGCTGCCGCGCGTCAGGCTGCCCTCGGCGGCGTTGATGCCCTGCGCGTTCGAGATTTCGACAGGCTGGCCCTTGTCGGTGCCGCGCAGCGTCGAAAAATCGTCGCCGGTATCGAAGGCGAAGCCGGGTCCACTGCCCGACGCCACGCTCTGCGCGAACGCCGCCGGTATCGGACAAAGCGCTGCGAGAAGCGCCGCCGACAGCAGGGTCCGGGAGGTGGCGCGCATTGCGTTGGTCTGGTCCTTGAACGCACGGTGTCCGGTCGGATCGCTCCGGCCTTATGGTTTCTGAAATGTAAACAGCCTTGGTTAAGAGAAGGTTTTCGGGGACGGCTGTCCGGGCCAGTGGCGCATTTCTGTTCGCTGCGTGCTAAACGGGCGCTGCAAGGATCAGATGAGGCGGAGAGCGGAATGGCGACCGACCGGCAAGCTTTGAGCGCGGCCCATGGGCCGGCGACCGATGCGGTCAGTTCGGCGCTGCGGACGCTGGCGAGCGAGCAGGCAGGGCTTCGCGCGCTCGAAGCGGCGCTTGGTGGGAGCCTCGCGGCCCCCTTCGCCGACGTCGTCGCGCTCATCCGCGGCGCCTCCGGCCAGCGCACCCTTGATGGCCATCGCCGGGGCGGCCGTGTCGTCGTCACAGGCGTCGGCAAGAGCGGCCATGTCGGCGTCAAGATCGCGGCGACGCTCGCTTCGACCGGCACGCCAGCCTTCTTCGTTCATGCCGCTGAGGCGAGCCATGGCGATCTCGGCATGGTCGCGGCGGAAAGCGATGTGATCCTGGCACTGTCCTGGTCGGGCGAGACGGCCGAGCTCCGGCCGATCGTCGAATATGCGGCCCGCTTCCGCAATCCGCTCGTCGCGATGACGGCCAATGTCGACAGCTCGCTCGCACGCCAGGCGACCCACGTCCTCCTGATGCCGCGCGCCGAGGAGGCCTGTCCGCATGGGCTGGCGCCGACAACCTCGGCCGTGATGCAACTGGCGCTCGGCGATGCGCTCGCCATTGCCCTCCTTGAGGCGCATGGCTTCACGGCACAGGACTTCCGCCTGTTCCATCCGGGCGGCAAGCTCGGCGCGAGCCTGCATTTCGTGACCGCGGTGATGCATGCCGGGGCGTTGATGCCGCTGGCGCCGCTTGGGACGCCCATGCCGGCCGCGATCGCGGAAATGTCGGAGAAGCGGTTCGGCTGCGTCGGCGTCACCGATGCGGAAGGGCGCCTTGTCGGCATCGTCACCGATGGCGACCTTCGCCGTCATCTCGGGCCCGACCTTCTGTCGCAGCCGATCGAGGCGGTGATGACGCGCGATCCGAAGACGATTCCGCCGAGCATGCTGGTTGGTGCGGCGATCGATCTGCTGAATTCGACGCGGATCACGGCCTTCTTCGTTGTCGAGAACGGCAGGCCGATCGGCATCCTGCACATGCACGACCTGCTGCGCCTCGGCGTCGCCTGAAGTCTGCGGGCAATCGGTCGTATGAACTGCCGCTATGCGGCGATGACCCGAAGGCGGGTGCCGTCATGGCCGACGACGCGGACGGAGCTGCCCACGGGCAGGTCCGGCCCCTCGACGCCCCAGCTCGAATCATCGACGCGGATGCGGCCACTGCCACCGCTGATCGCCTCGCTGAGCGTGTAGATGCGGCCGACCATTCCGTTCGCGCGCTCATTGAGGATCAGCCCATCCTCGGCGGCGGCGCGGCGGAGCGCGATGCGCCGCCCGATCAGCACGAAGACGATGGCGAGCACGACGAAGAGCACCGTCGCCGCCTGCCAGGGTATCGCGACGGCCAGCGAGACGAGGCCGACCGCCAGTGCGGCGAGGCCGAACCACATCATGAAGGCGCCGGGCGCGAAGAGTTCGAGCGCGAGCAGCACCAGCCCGGCGATCAGCCAGAGCCAGCTTCCAAGCGCGAGGATCGCATCCAGCATGTCAGCGCCCGTCGCCGCCTGAGGGTACCGAAGGCGGTCGCCGCGAGGAGCCGCGCGATGCCGGCGGCTCGCCGCCGAAGGCCTCGCGCGCGATATCGGCGATGCCGGCAATCGAGCCGAGCAGCGCGCCGGCCTCGATCGGCAGCATCAGCACCTTCTGGTTCGGCGCTGTGGCGAGGGCCTCGATCGCCTTGGTATAGCCCTGCGCGACGAAATAGTTGATTGCCTGAACATCGCCGGCCGCGATGGCGCGGCTGACGAGTTCGGTCGCCTTGGCCTCCGCCTCGGCGGCGCGCTCGCGCGCCTCGGCATCGCGGAATGCCGCCTCGCGCCGGCCTTCGGCCTGCAGGATCTGCGCCTGCTTCTCGCCCTCGGCGCGAAGGATCGCCGATTGCCGCAGTCCCTCAGCCTCGAGGATCTGGGCCCGCTTCTCGCGCTCGGCCTTCATCTGCCGGCCCATCGAGCTGACGAGATCGGCCGGAGGCACGATGTCCTTGATCTCGATACGGGTGATCTTGATGCCCCAGGACGCGGCGGCGCTGTCGACGACGCGCAGCAGGCGGTCATTGATCTCGTCGCGATGCGAGAGCAACTGGTCGAGATCCATCGAGCCCATCACCGTGCGCACATTGGTCATGGTGAGGTTGAGCAGCGCGTTCTGCAGGCCCTGCACCTCATAGGCGGCGCGGGCGGCGTCGAGCACCTGGTAGAAGGCGACGCCGTCGACGCTGACCGTCGCATTGTCCTTGGTGATGATTTCCTGCGTCGGGACGTCGAGCACCTGCTCCATCATGTTCATCTTGGTGCCGATGCGGTCGATGAACGGAACGATGAGGTTGAGCCCAGCCTTCAGCGTCCGCGTATAGCGGCCGAAGCGCTCGATCGTGTAGTTGAAGCCTTGCGGCACGGTCTTGATGCCGGCGGCGAGCACCAGCACGACCACCATGACGAGCACGAGAACCGTCGCATTGAAGCCGAAGAAATCCATCGCCGAGCCCTCCGCCGCGATTGCGTCGCGAGCTTTGCGGATTTCACTCCCCGAAGCAATCGCGCCGAGCCAGCCCGCTCAAATCCACCCCGCCAGTTCCCGCCGCACGAGATGCTCGAACAGGTCGATGCTCTCCTCGCTGTCATTGAGGCAGGGCAGGGCCGCGAATTGCTCGCCGCCATGTTCGAGGAAGATGTCGCGGTTTTCGCCGGCGATCTCCTCCAGCGTCTCGACGCAATCGGCGGCAAAGCCGGGGCTCAGGACCGCGATGCGCTTGACGCCGCTCTCGGCGAGCCCCTTGACCGTGGCGTCGGTATAGGGCTGCAGCCATTCGGCCCGGCCGAAGCGCGACTGGAACGTCAGCTTGAGCTTTTCCTTGGCCCAGCCGAGCCGCTCGCGCAGCAGCCGTGCGCTCTTGTGGCAATGGCAGTGATAGGGGTCGCCCTTGTCGAAATAGGATTTCGGCAGGCCATGGAACGAGGTCAGGACGATCTCCGGCTCGAAATCGAGGGCAGCGATCGAGCGCTGCATCGAGCGGGCGAGCGCATCGATATAGACGGGATCGTCGTGATAGGGCGGCAGCGTGCGGATCGCCGGCTGCCAGCGCATCTTGCCGAGGGCCTCGAAGGCCTTGTCGTTGACGGTCGCGGTGGTCGAGGCGGCATACTGCGGATAGAGCGGCGCGATCAGGATGCGTTCGCAGCCCGCGTCCTTCATCGCCTTGAGCCGCTCTGGGATTGACGGCGTCCCGTAACGCATCGCCCAGTCGACGAGGATGCGCGGATCATTGGCAAAGCGCGGCGCGAGTTTCTCGGCCTGTGCCCGCGTGATGGTGCGGAGCGGCGATTCGTTCCGCTCCTTGTTCCAGATCGAAGCGTAGTTCCGGCCGGACTTGGTCGGCCGGAAGGCGAGGATGATCAGGTTGAGGATCGGCCACCAGATCAGCCGGGGCACCTCGATGACGCGCTGATCGGAGAGAAATTCCTTCAGGTAGCGCCGCATCGACCAGTAGTCGGTGGCATCGGGCGTGCCGAGATTGACGAGGAGTACGCCGATGCGGCCGCGCGCAACCTGCGGATGGCCGGGCGGCAGGGCAGACTGTGCGGTAGTGGCGGCATCCATCTCGATCAATCCTCGAATTCACTTTGGCCAGAGAATAGGGTTCGCTCTTCGCTTCTCAAACCCCACGGCGCAACTGGGCGGCAATCCGGCGGAAATGCCGCTGCCCGCGGTTTCGGCGTGACAGGGCGAGGCGGCGTTGACACATTCGGCTCTTAAGATGCGTCCAGCCGCCCCGACTTTGACACGAGGAGCATCCGCCATGATCCAATCTTACCGCCGCGCCGGCCTCAAGGCCGCCATCCTCCGCAGCGCCGCTGTTCTCGTCCTCGCCGGACTGCTGCCGGCCGCTGCACTCGCCGAGACGGTGACGCTGCGTTTCGTCCAGACCAATGACATCGACCGGATGCAGGACGCCAAGGGCCGCGGCGGCTTTGCCCGCGTTGCCGCCGTCGTCGCGGCCGAGCGCGCGAAGGGGCCGACCTTCTTTGTTCATTCCGGCGATACGCTCTCCCCCTCGCTGCTCTCCGGCATCGACAAGGGCGCGCATATCATCGACATCCTCAACCATATGGGCGTCGATGCCATGACGCCGGGCAATCACGAGTTCGATTTCGGCAAGGCCAATTTCGAGACGCAGATCGCCAAGGCGACGTTCCCGGTCATCACCTCCAACATGCGCGAGCCGGACGGCAGCCAGCCGCCGCACACCGTCGATACCAGGATCGTCGAGGCGGGCGGCATCAAGGTCGGCTTTTATGGCCTGACCACCGAGGACACGCCTGTCGTTTCCAGCCCCGGCGACATGGTATTTCAGTCGTCGATCGAGACCGGTAGAGCGCGTGCCAAGGCGCTGCGCGATCAAGGCGCCGATCTCGTCGTGGCGGTGGTTCACACGCCGCTCTCAGTTGATATTGCTTTGGCGCGCAGCCATGCCGCCGATCTCATCCTCTCCGGTCATGACGAGGTGTTGCTGGCGTTCTATGACGGCAAGGCCGTGCTGACCGAATCCGGTTCGCAGGGCGACAGCGTCGTCGTCACAACGGTGTCGGTCGATAAGTCCGAAAAGGACGGCAAGACCAGCATCGCCTGGACGCCGCAATTCCAGATCATCGACACGGCCGATGTGACGCCTGACCCGGCCATCGCGGCCGTGGTCAAGACCTATCAGGATAAGCTCGACGCCGAGCTGAAGGTCACGATCGGCACCACGGAGACACCGCTCGACAGCCGCCGTGCGACGGTGCGCGGCGAGGAGGCGGCGATCGGCAATCTCTTCGCCGATGCCATGCGGGCCGCTGTCGGCGCCGATGTCGCCATCACCAATGGCGGCGGCATCCGGGCCGACCGCGAATATCCTGACGGCACCGTTCTGACGCGCGCCGATGTCTTTGCCGAGCTGCCCTTCGGCAACAAGACGGTGAAGCTCGGCGTCACGGGCGCGCAGCTCCGCGATGCGCTCGTCAACGGCTTCAGCCAGGCCGATATGGGCGCCGGCCGCTTCCCGCAGATTTCGGGCATGACCGTCACGGTCGATCTCACCAAGCGGCCGAGCGAGCGCGTGCTCGGCATCGCCGTCGGCGGCAAGCCGCTCGATCCGGCCGCCACCTACACGCTCGCCACCAACGACTTCATGGCCGGTGGCGGCGACGGCTATGCCGTACTGAAGGACGCCAAGGTGCTGGTCGGCCCGATCGATGCGCAGCTGATGGCGAGCCAGGTGATCGACTATGTCGCGGCCAGGAAGACGATTGCGCCAAAGGTGGAGGGTCGCATCGTCGAGAAATAGGCGCGTTCGCGCGAGCGCCCGTCTCAGCCGGAGCCCCGATCCGCGAAGAGCGATCCGCCTTCGCCGATACTGGACTCCGGCCGCCGTCCGGCTCATCGTTGCGGTCCCGGCTGCGGCTCCAGGTGAAGCTTGACGCCGCCTGGTCGCGGCCCCGCGGGTTCGGCGCATTTCTCAATCGGGCAAGAGGCTCCAGCGATGACGGGACAGACAGCGCGCAATCGTCCGGTGCGCTTCGGCGTGGTCGGTGCCGGCCTCTGGGGCTCATTCCATTGCAAGACGCTGAACGCGATCGCTGCCGCTGAGCTGCATGCGGTGTGTGACCTCGATCCCGCCCGCGGCGCCGAGATGCAGCGCCAGTTTGGGGCCGCGAAGGTCTATACCGACTATCGTCAGCTGATCGCTGATCCCGATGTCGAGGCCATCACGGTTGCGACGCCAGATTTCGCCCATGCCGACATCGTCCTGGCTGCGATTGCGGCGGGCAAGCCGGTCATGAGCGAGAAGCCGCTCGCGACGACGCTCGCCGAGGCGGAGCGGATTGCCGATGCGGCCGCGGCGTCGGGGGTCGCGGTGATGGTGGACTTCCACAACCGCGTCAATCCGGTGGTTCATGCGGCGCGCGAAGCGGTCCTCTCCGGCGAGATCGGTGCCCCGCTCCATGCCTCGGCGCGGCTGTCGAATACCCTCTTCGTGCCGTTTGAACTGCTGTCCTGGGCGTCGAAATCCTCGGCGCTCTGGTTTCTCGGCAGCCATTCGCTCGACTGCCTGCGCTTCGTGCTTGGCGCCGAGGTGCGGCGGGTGCAGGCGGTGGCGCGGCGCGGGCATCTTGCGGCAGGCGGCGTTAATACCGCCGATGTCCACATGGCGCTGCTCGAATTCGACAATGGTGTCGTGGCGACGATGGAGAACAGCTGGGTGCTGCCGCGCGACCTGCCGCTCGTCTTCGACTTCAAGCTCGATATCGTTGGCGAGAAGGGCGAAGTGCAGACCGACAGCGCGCAGAACGGCACGTTCCGCAAATATGCTGGCCCGGGGTTGCGCACCGCCGATCTCTTCGGCGTCACGCCGACCTCCGGCGGCCGGATCGGCGGCTTCGTCACCGAGGCGATCGCCCGCTTCGTCGATGCCGTCGCGTTCGGCGCGCCGGTGCTCGCCGATGCCAATGACGGGCTGCAGGTGACACGCGTCCTTGCCGCGATCGAGCAGGCCGCTGAAACGGGATCGGCCGTAACCTTGGCGCAGGGCGGCTGACGACGCCGATCCATGCATTCGCAATGACAGGAACCGGAGCTGACGGCATGAAGCGGTTGAAGGACAAGGTCGCGCTGGTGACGGGCGCGATCGGCGGGATCGGCACGGCCGTGGTCGAGGATTTTCTCGCCGAGGGCGCGCGGGTCATCCTTTGCGACGTCAAGGCGGAGGCCGTCGCGGTGCGCGTTGCAGCGCTTCGGGCCGATGGCCATCAGGCGTTTGCCGCCGCCGCCGACATCATCGATCACGGCGCGCTCGCAGCCGCCGTCGCGGCAGCGGTACGCGACAGCGGGCCGATCGACATCGTCGTTGCCAACGCGAATACCGGCGGCAGGCCGGCGACGCTTGCGAGCACCTCGCCGGCGAGCTTTCGCGACGACATCGCCAACAACATGGCCGGGCAGTTCAACACGGTCGACAGCGCCATCGCTGGCATGAAGGCGAAGGGCGGCGGCGCGATCGTCGTGGTCGGCTCGGTCAACGGGCTGGCGACGCTCGGCCAGCCGGCCTATAGCGCGGCCAAGGCGGCGCTGATCAGCTATACGCGGTTCATGGCGACCGAATATGGGGCGTTCAATATCCGCGCCAATATCGTCTGTCCGGGCACCGTCCGGACGCCGGCCTGGTCAGCGCGGATCGCCGCGCGGCCTGAGGCGTTCGATACGCTGAAGAAGTGGTATCCGCTCGCCCGTGTCGCCGAGCCGATGGAAATCGCCAAGGCGATCACTTTCCTTGCCTCCGACGACGCCTCGTTCATCACCGGCGCCATGCTTCCGGTCGATGGCGGCCTCATGGCCGGCAATCGGCTGATGTCGAACGAGCTGACACAGGAAGAGATGTGAGCGCGCGAGCCTGAGCGGAACAAACCGGCGAGGCTCTCCGTCGTGCGGCACGCCGCATTCCGTCAGCCTGGGTCTTGTGCGATGGTTGCGGCAACGCGCCGGTCTGCGGCGGCTCTGGATGATCGGGCGGGGATGGCGCGGCAGATGGCTTATCAGAGCCGGGCGGACTGCGGAGCGGCGGCCGATGGATGATCCAAAGCGCCCGACCGGGCAAGATGCCGGCAAGGTCGACCTCAGCGAGCCGAATGTCGGCGCCAGCCCGGTGCTGCATCCGCCCGCGTTCCTGGCGCCGAGCGAGGCGCATCCGGCAAATGATATCTTTGCGCTCATCCTTGACCGGGAGAAGGATCTCTCCAAGTCGCAGCGCCGGATCGCGCAGTCGATCCTCGGCCATCCCCGGCTCTTCGTCGAGAAGCCGATCGAGGAACTGGTGCCCTGGCTCGGCGTCTCTGCGCCCACCATTGCCCGCTTCAGCCGCGCCATGGGCTGCGAAGGTCTGCGCGACCTGAAGCTCAAGGTCATGGGCAGCATGCGGGTGGGCCTGCGCTATTTCGAGCCGCCGACGCCGCCGGAGACATTGGCCGAAGTCGGCGAGCGCGTGGTGATGCGGGCGCAGCAGGCGATCGTCAAGGCGCGCCAGACCGTTGATCTCGCCGCACTGGAGCGGGCGATCGATGTGATCAGCCGCAGCAAGATGATCTATGCCTTCGGCAATGGCGGCGTCTCGAGCTGGCTGATCGAGGAAGTCCAGAACCGCCTGTTCCGCCTCGGGCTGCATATCAGCACATCGGCCGATCACCAGATGCAGATGATGCTGGCCGCGACGGTCGGGCGCGAGGACGTGATCTTCTGTTCCTCGCTCAGCGGCACAAACCAGGAGCTGATCCGCTCGGTGCGGATCGCGGCCGACTATGGCGCGACGACGATCGCGCTGACCATTCCCGGTACGCCGCTTGCCGAGGTCGCCGACATCGCGCTGACGCCTGACATCGCCGATGACGGGGACGTGCTGGGGCCGACCTCGGTGCGCTACGCCTTCCTCACCGTCGTCGACATGCTCGCTTATGGTGCGGCGGTGCGCAGCCGGCCGGCGGCGCTCGAGAAGCTGCGCCGGATCAAGCAGCAGGTCACGATCCACCGCGATGCCGACGACAGCAAGGCGCTGGCGGACTGAGAGACGCGGGGCTGCGCAGTTTCATTTCTTGATCATTTTCGCGCGGAGTCTGCCATTTTTCTGGATCCCTTCGCCGCAAAATGACTGGGAAATAGAGTTTGGCCTTGGCGAAGCCGGCGGGCCGTGCATCATTTGTGAATGGGCCGGGCGAGCGAGCGCGGCATGTTTCGGACTGCAGAGACAAGAATGGCGTTTGATCTCGTTCTGAAGGGCGGCCGGGTCATCGACCCTGGTCAGGGTATCGACCGCGTGACCGATGTCGCCTTCGCCGGCGGCAAGGTCGCCGCGCTCGGCGATGGCCTCGATGCTGCCGGCGCGGAAGTTCGCGACGTCTCTGGCAAGATCGTCACGCCGGGCCTGATCGACCTGCATACCCATGTCTATTGGGGCGGGACCTCGCTCGGCGTCGACGCCGAGGCCTATGCGCGGCAGAGCGCGGTGGCGACCTGCGTCGATACTGGCAGCGCCGGTCCGGGCAATTTCGCCGGCTTCCGCAGCCATGTCATCGAGCGCAGCGCGGTTCGGATCCTCGCTTATCTGCACGTCTCCTTTGCCGGCATCTATGCGTTTTCAAACCGGATCATGGTTGGCGAAAGCCATGATCCGCGCCTCCTCGCGGCGCGCGAGACGGTTGAGGTCGCCGACGCCAATCGCGATGTCGTCATCGGCATCAAGGTCCGCATCGGCCGCAATGCCAGCGGCCCGAGCGGCATCACGCCGCTCGACGTGGCGCTGCAGGCAGCCGACGAGACCGGACTGCCATTGATGGTCCATATCGACGAGCCGCCGCCGACCTATGAGGCGGTGGTGGAGCGCCTCCGGCCCGGCGATGTGCTGACGCATGCGTTCCGCCCGTTTCCCAATGCCCCTGTCTCCCGCGATGGCCGCGTCAAGCCGGCGATCATCGAGGCGCGTGCCCGCGGCGTTCTGTTCGATATCGGCCATGGCATGGGGTCGTTCTCGTGGAAATCGGCCCGGGCGATGCTCGCCGAGGGGTTCATGCCGGACACGATCTCCTCCGACGTCCATGCGATGTGCATCAACGGCCCTGCCTTCGACCAGGTGACGACGATGTCGAAATTCCTGGTGCTCGGCGTGCCGCTTGTCGACGTGATCGCGGCCTCGACGGTCAAGTCTGCCGCGGCGCTGCAGCGGCCGGAGCTCGGTTCGCTCAAGGTCGGCAGCGTCGGCGACGCCAGCATCCTGTCGCTGCGCGCCGGAGCGTTCGCGCTGACCGACGTGCTCGGCGAGGTCATCACGGCCGAGGAACGCCTCTTCGGCGACGGTCTGGTGATCGCCGGCAAGACCTGGTTCTGATCCGGGTTCGACGCCAGCATCCGGCGGCCGCGCCGACCGCATGTCTTGCCGCCCCGGCCCGCCATCGCGGGCCGGTGGCCGTCGCTGATGTCGCGGCGGCGGGCCGAGCGATTATCCAAGCGGCAATGGCTGCCGTCATTTTGATTTTCGGATCAATTGCTGGTCAGTCGGCGATGATGTGGCGCCGCACGATCGAATAATGACACGGAAATCAAAATTACCGCTTGGCAGCGACTGCTTCGCCATCAGATGATCATTGCCGATTGCTGGGGACATGCCATCATCAGCATGCCCGGTGTGGACGAGAGAGCGTCCTGCCGGGCTGGCACGGGGGAGGGAGAGTAGAGGACGACGGCCGCGTGCCCCGTTCGCGATATCCGGACGGCGCCGCAACAGGCGCCTTCGGCAGAGGGTCAAAAACAAAACAAGCATTCATCGGTTCGTCGCGCATTCGTCAATGAATGCAAAAGGAGTGTCGAAATGCACAATAGAAAAACACGCAGGGTCATCAGTCTTCTTGTCGGCACCGCCGCTCTTCTTGGAGCCTCGTCGGTGTCACATGCCGAGAGCATCCGCGTCGTTCTCGGCTATTACAGCGCCGCGACGCAGGGCCTCTTCGAGGGCATGGCCAAGGACTTCATGGAGAAGCATCCTGGCGATGAAGTGAAGATCGAGGTCATCTCCTGGGATAACCTCCAGCAGCGCCTGACCACCGATATCGCCGGCGGCACCGCGCCCGACATCGCCATGATCGGCACGCGCTGGCTGGTCGACTATGTCAAGAACGACATCGCCGAGCCGCTCGACTTCCCGGCCTCGTTCACGGACGGCTTCATCCCGTCCTTCATGTCGCCCTCGACCTTCGACGGCAAGCTCTACGGCCTGCCGGTCGCCGCCTCGGCGCGCGCGATGTATTACAACAAGGATCTCCTCGCCAAGGCCGGAGTGACCGAGCCGCCGGCGAACTGGGACGGCGTCGTCGATGCCGCCAAGAAGGTCAAGGCGCTCGGCACCGATGCCTATGGCTTCGCGCTGCAGGGCAAGGAGATCGAGACCGACGCCTATTGGTATTATTCGCTGTGGACGCATGGCGGCAAGCTGATCGACGGCGGCAAGTCCGGCGTCGCCAGCCCGCAGGCGATCGAGGCGCTCACGCTCTACAAGAGCATGATCGACGACAAGCTGACCGAGCCCGATCCGACCGGCCTCAACCGGCAGGACATCGAGACACTGTTCAAGCAGGGTCGCATCGGCATGATCCTGACCGGGCCGTGGCTGCGCGGCCAGATCAAGACGGATGCGCCCAAGCTCAATTACGGCATTGCGCCGATCCCGATGGGTTCGACCAAGGCGACCTATGGCGTGACCGACACGCTGATGGTGTTCAAGTCGAGCGCGCACAAGGAACTGGCCGAGAAGTTCCTGAGCGAGACGGCGTTCAGCCCGAAATGGCGCATCGAATTCAGCACCAAGGAGGGCTTCCTTCCGGTGATGAAGGCCGAGGCGGCAGCGCCCGTCTTCGCCGACGATCCGCAGCTGAAGGCGTTCACGGAGATGCTGCCCTATGCGCAGTTCGCTCCGCCGGTCGCCAATTGGGAGCAGATGGTCGATGCGGTGATCGCGGCGCTGCAGAAGACCTATACCGGTCAGGCGCAGCCTGAGGCGGCGCTGAAGGAAGCTGCCGCGACGATCGACGGTCTCATCCAGCAGTAATGCGAAAGGCTCGGCTGACAGCAGCACCCGCACGTCCATGACGCACTCGTCCACGACGCAATCGACGGCGCGGCTCTCGCCGTCGAGCCCGGCGCGGGCTGCGGCCCCGGCGGCTGCTGTCACGCCGGCAAACGGCCGGATAGGGCGCGCCAGCGCGCCCTATCTCCTCATTCTTCCCTCGCTGCTGTTCTCGTTCTGGATCATCGGCTATCCGATCTATGACCTCGCCAACATGTCGGTGCATCAGGTCAACCGGTTCGGCCAGACGGCGGCGTTCAACGATTTCACCAATTACAGCCGGCTGTTCTCGCACCAGCTCTTTCTCGGCTGCCTGATCCGCACGCTCATCTGGACGGTCTGCGTCGTCGGCGGGACGATCCTCCTGTCGGTGCCGATCGCGCTGATCCTCAACGAGAAATTCTACGGACGGAACATTGCCCGGATCATCCTGATGCTGCCTTGGGCGGTGTCGCTGACGATGAGCGGCATTGTCTGGCGCTGGTCGCTCAACGGCCAGTTCGGCATGGTCAACGCGACGCTCCGAAGCGCCGGCCTGCTCGATCAGCCGGTCGAATGGCTGGCGACGGCGGGCACGGCCTTCCCGATCGAAATCGCACTCGGGATTTTGGTCTCGATCCCGTTCACCGTGACGGTGTTTCTCGGCGGCCTCTCCTCGCTGCAGGCGGATATCTTCGAGGCGGCGAAGATCGACGGGGCCAATGGCTGGCAGCGCTTCCGCCATCTGACGATGCCGCTGCTCCGGCCGTTCCTCAACATCGTGCTGGTGCTGAACTTCATCTACGTCTTCAATTCATTCCCGCTCATCTGGGTGATGACGCAGGGTGATCCGGCCAACCAGACTGATATTCTCGTCACCTGGCTGTACAAGCTCGCCTTCCGCTATGGCGAGCTCGGCATCGCCTCGGCGCTGTCGGTCGTGATGTTCCTCATCCTGCTGGCGCTCACCATCGCCTATGCGATGCTCGCCATGCGCAACGAGCGGAGACCAGCCTAAATGGACCGCCCGATCCGCAAGTCGATCATCCTCTGGCTGCTGCTCTCGCCGCTGCTCCTCATCATCCTGTTTCCCTTCGCGGTGATGATCTCGACCGCGCTCAAGTCGGACATCGAGGTTCTCGCCTATCCGCCGCACTGGATTCCCGAGCATTTCGCCTTCGAGAATTTCGTGACGATGTGGGAGGCGGCCCGGCTCGGCCCGGCGGTCGTCAACAGCATCGCGATCAGCGCCTCGGCGACGATCCTCTGCCTGCTCGTCGCCATTCCCGCCGCCTATGCCTCGGCGCGGATGGAGTTTCACGGCGACCGGCTGTTCCGCCAGTTCCTTCTGGTCACGCAGATGCTGTCGCCGATCGTGCTGGTGCTCGGCATTTTCCGCCTGATGGCGAAGATGGGCATGGTCGACCAGTTGCCGGCGCTGGTGCTCGCCTATGTCGCGTTCAATCTCGCTTTCTGCGTTTGGATGCTGCAGGCCTATTTCCAGACCATCCCGCGCGAGCTCGAGGAGGCTGCGAAGCTTGATGGCGCCAACGCGTTCCAGCGGCTGCGCCTCGTATTCCTCCCGCTCGCGGCGCCGGCCATCGGCATCACCGCGGTGTTCATCGTCATCAATTGCTGGAACGAGTTTGTGCTGGCGATGACGCTGCTGCGCTCGCCTGACAAGCACACGCTGACCTTCCAGGTCTTTGATCTGGTCGGCGGTCGCTACAAGGTCGAGTGGAACCATGTCATGGCGGCGACCCTCGTCGCCAGCGTGCCGATGGCCGTCATCTTCGCCATGCTGCAGCGCTATCTCGTCAGCGGACTGACGGTCGGTTCGGTCAAATAGACCTGTCGCGGGTCGCGCTTCTGCATCCGTGCCAGCACCATAAAGAGCCGAGGGGAGACACGCATATGGGCTTCAAGGAATGGTTCGGCCTCGAGGGCAAGCGGGCGCTGGTCACCGGCGCGAGCCGCGGCCTTGGCCGCGAAATGGCGCTGGCGCTGGCCGCGGCGGGCGCTGATATCATCATCACCGGCCGCACGCGCGCGACGCTCGACGCCACCTGCGCCGAGATCGAGGCGCTCGGCCGCAAGGCCATCGGTGTCGAGGCCGACATGGCGACGGCTCCGGCCTGCGAGGCGGCCTGCGAGGCGATCCTCGCCGAGCATGGGCCTGTCGATATCCTCATCAACAATGTCGGCAACCGGATCGCCTCGATGCCGATCCAGGAGGAGACGCTGGCGACCTGGCAGCAGTCGCTCGACATGAACCTCACCAGCTGCTTCCTCGGCACCAAGATCTTCGGCGCCGCCATGCTGGCGCGGGGCAGCGGCGGGCGCATCATCAACATCGCCTCGATGAGCGGACTGATCGCCAATCGCGGCATCGGCGGACGCGACTATGAGACCGGCAAGGCGGCCGTGATCCATTTCACCCGCTGCGCCGCGGCCGACTGGGCGCCGCATGGCGTCACGGTCAATGCGATCTGTCCTGGCCTGTTCATGACCGATACCAATCGCGGCTGGAACGAGCGCCGACCCGACGTGATCGAGGCGATCGTCGCGCATATCCCGCTCGGCCGTGCCGGCAATCCGCCGGAGATCGGGCCGCTCGCAGTCTATCTCGCCAGTCCCTCGGCGAGCTATGTCACCGGCGCCGCCTATGTCATCGATGGCGGCTACACGCTCTGGTGAGCGGCCGCATAGGCTCGATCGAACGGAAAGTCCCATGTCGATTCATGTTTTCGGCCAGTTGCCCGATGGACGGGCGGTCCACGAGATCCGGCTTGCCAATGCCGCCGGCGCGCGCGCCTCGATCCTGACCTTCGGCGCAGCGGTGCGCGATCTGGTGGTGCATGTCGGCGACGAAAGGCGCTCCGTCGTGCTCGGCTATGATGCGCTCGGCGGCTATCTGGAGAACAATCGCTTTCTCGGCGTCGTCGTCGGCCGGCATGCGAGCCGGATCGATCGCGGCCGCCTGCCGGTCGGCGACACCGTGCATCAGCTCTCGCTCAATGCGGCCGGCGTGCATCTCCATGGCGGCGCCGTCGGCTTCTCGCGTCAGGTCTGGGACATCCTTGCCGAGGACGCGTCGTCCGTGACGCTCGGCCTCGTCTCGCCCGATGGCGATGATGGCTATCCTGGTCGGCTCGACGTGCACCTGACCTACCGCCTGCTGGAGCCGGCGACGCTTGCCCTATCGATCACGGCAACGACGGATGCGCCGACCATGGTCAGCCTTGCCCAGCATTCCTATTTCGCGCTGCAGCCCGGTCACACGATCCGCGACCACAAACTTGAGGTCGCTGCGGCCCGTATGGTCGCGTTCGGCGAGGACATGCTGCCGACCGGCGAACGGCCTGCAGTAGACGGCACGCCCTATGACTTCCGCAGCCTCAAGTCGATCGGCGCAGGCGGCGACTTTGCCTATGACTGCTGCTTCGTTCTCGACCAGAACGAGGCGGACCGTGTCGCCGCGCGGCTCGTGGCGGGCGATGCGAGCCTGGCGCTCGAGGTCCTCACCAGCGAGCCGTGCCTTGTCTTTTATGACGGCGCTGGCCTCGGCGGCGACTGGCCGGGGCTCGGCGGCACGCCGCATGGCGCCCATGCCGGGCTGTGCCTCGAACCGATGCGCTATCCGGATAACCCGAACCAGCCGGCATTCCCCTCGGCCCGTCTCGATCCCGGCGAGGTCTACCGCCAGGAGACGGTCTACCGGTTCGGTTGAGGGGAGGCGGCATAGGCTGCGCCGATCGCCGCCGCGCTTTGCGCGTCGACCTCTCCCTCAGGGAGAGGTAAAAGCGAAGATGACTCACATCGCGCCCGAGCCCGCGACCCGACTGCCAGAGACCCACCATGACCGACACCGCCACGTTCACGCCGCTCGTTGCCGTCACTGCCGACGTCAAGGATGTCGAGAATTATCGCTGGCACGCCGCGGCCGAGACCTATTTGAAGGCGGTGACGATCGGGCTCGCCGGCATTCCGGTGATCGTGCCCTCGCTCGGCGATGCGCTCGATATCGAGCGGCTGCTGGAGCGGGTCGACGGCGTGCTTTTGACCGGAAGCCGGTCGAACGTGCATCCCCCGCTTTATGGCGCGGCGGCGGATGTCGCCTCAGAACCCTATGATCATGCCCGCGATGCCACGTCACTGCCGCTGATCCGCGCCGCCATCCGGCATGGCGTGCCGCTGCTCGCGATCTGTCGCGGCTTCCAGGAACTGAATGTCGCGCTTGGCGGCACGCTGATCTCGGAAGTGCAGGAGCTGCCCGGCCGCCATGATCATCGCGCGCCGCTCTCCGACAACCAGGCCGAACGCTTCGCCATCCGCCAGGATGTCGTCATTACCACCGGCGGCTGCCTCGGCCGGATCGTCGAGGCCGACGCGTTGAAGGTCAATTCATTGCATCGCCAGGCGGTCGGCACGCTTGCCGAGGGTCTGACGATCGAGGCTGTGGCGCCGGACGGGACCATCGAGGCGGTCAGCGTCACCGGCGCATCTGGCTTTGCGGTCGGCGTTCAGTGGCATCCGGAATATTGGGTCGCCACCGACGCGCCGTCGAGCCGGCTGTTCCGCGCCTTCGGCGAGGCGATGCGGGACCGCATCCGCGCCCGTGCAGGCTTCCGCGGCGCGGCGGAGTAGCTTCAGACGCCGGCGAGCGCCCCGCCGAGCATCGCGAGGCCGAACAGCAGGATGCCTGCGGCGGCCGCGATCTCGAAGGCGCGCACGACGCGGACGGCCGTTGCCGAGCGCCCGTCGCCGGTGAAGCGGATGGCGATGTCCTTCGCCTTGACCGCAAGCGTCGCCAAGGCTGCGACCGTCAGGCCGGTTCCAAGCGACATCGCCAGCACCGACAAGATCCCGGACCACCAGAGCTGCTGCGACAGCGCGAAAACCAGCACGATGATCGCGCCCGAACACGGCCGAATGCCAACTGCCAGAACCGCGGCGAGGCCGGTTTTCAAGGTGAGTGGCGTCGTCAGCGTCGCTGGATCGGGAATATGCGCATGGCCGCAATCGCAGGAAAAGTCTGCAACACCGACGGCGCTTGCCGCGCTGGCGGAGAAGCGGCCATAGGCGAGGCGTGGCTGGCCGCCGAGATCGGCGACGGCGAAGGGCGCGCCGTTGAAGGCCGTGGCGGTGGGCCCGACCGGCCGGCGGCCGAGGCGGTCATGACCATGGATGGCGCAACTGGCGTCATGGACATGCGGTTCGCCGTCGGCCGTGCCATGCTCATGTCGGCCCATGGTCTTCGACCATAGCAGCCAGACGCCGCAGAGCGCGATCATCGCAAAGCTGGCGATCTCGAGCGCATCGGTCGCGCGCGTCATGGTCACGGCGGTGACGCGGAGCACGATGGTGCCGATGCCGACGACGACGATCGCCGTCAGCGCCTGGACGAAGGCGGAAGCAAAGGAGATTGCGACGCCGCGCTTCAGCGTGTCGCCGGTCGCGAGCAGGTAGGAGGCGATCACCGCCTTGCCATGGCCGGGGCCGACAGCGTGGAAGACGCCATAGGCGAATGAAAGGCCGATCAGGAACCAGGCGGCGTGGCTGCTCTGCGACAGGTTGGTCAGCGCGTCGGTCAGCGCGTGGTAGAAGCGCGACTGCTCAGCTGCGATCCAGACGAAGAAGCCGCGGAACGGTCCGGCCCAGCCGATGGCGCCGCTGCCATCGGGCGTCGCGATGCCGAACGGGCTGCTGACGGCAAAGGCCATCGAGGGCGCGAGCAAAAGGGCCGGCAGAAGGGCGAGGCGCTTCATGTGCAGCGGATCGTGATCAGGGTGGAAAGGCTCGACGCCGCGTCGGCGAGTTCCTGCGGCAGGTCGTGCTGATCGACCGGGATCGCCGCCAGCGCGGCCATGGTGGCGTCGTCGAGTTCATGCGGCGGCTTGACGCTCGCCTTGCAGTTCGCCGGGGCTCCGGTCAGCGTGATCTCATGGTCCTTGATGAAGCTGAAGGCGACGAAGTATTCCGGATCGAACACCTCGAGCGTCGCCTGAGGACCGGGCGCAATGGGCGTCTTGAGCGGCAGCGTGTAGAAGAGCGTCAGCCGGCCGCCATGAAAATCGAGCCAGTACTCGCTCGGAAAGTTCACCGGGACATGCTTGTTGCCAACTTTCAGGTTGGTGAAGTAGCGATATTCCTTCAATGAATCGACATTCACCTTGGCGAGCGGCTGCAGTTCTGCGTCGGAGAGCTTGCCGTCGCCATTGGTGTCCAGCCCTTGCACCGCGAAGGCGGTGAACGCGGCGTCGAACTGCCAGCTGTGGCGAATGGCGGTCATCTTGCCGCTGGCGTCGAAGAGGATCTCCTCGCGGGCGTCGACGAAGACATGGGGATGGGCCGCGGCCGAAAGGGTCCCGGCTGCGAACAACGCTGTGGCGAGAAGAAGTCTAGTCTTGGACATGGGTTGATCCGGAACCGGGCTGGGCGCGACTTCGCCCGAAAACTGCGGCCAGATCGTGTCGGCCGCTCAGCACCCGCCCGCGGGCGGTTCCTTGCCGTCGAACCAGCGCACCAGATAGTCGATGAAGGCGCGGACCTTGCCGGAAAGATGGCGGCGATGCGGATAGACTGCGTGGATCGCGATGGCCGATGTCTCGTAGGCCTCCAGCACGGGCACCAGCCGCCCGGCGTCGATGTCGTCGCGCACGACGAGATAAGGCCCCATCAGGAAGCCGAGCCCGGCGAGTGCCGCCTGGCGGCCGACATTCGGGCTGTTGACCTCGACACGGCCCTTGACGCCGATCGTCACGCGCTCGCCGTCCACGGTGAAGGGCCAGTGACCGCGATTGACGTTCCAGTCGACGATGCAGGGCATCTCCATGAGATCGATCGGCATTTCCGGCTTGCCATAGGTCGCGATCACCTGGGGACTGGCGCAGCAGACGATGCGGAAAGCGGATAGACGGCGGGCGATGAGGCTCGAATCGCTGAGCGAAGTGATGCGGATGGCGACGTCGAAACCCTCGTCGACGACATCGACGAAGCGGTCCTCGAGATGGAGCTCCAGCTGGATGTCGGGCTCCTGCATCACGAATTCCATGATGGCACGGCCGAGCTCGCCATCACCGAAGGTCCGCGGGGCGCTGACCTTGAGGCGGCCCTTCGCGGCGGCATGGGCATCGCCGACCGAGCTCTGCAGATCGTCGATGCGCTGCAGAATTTCGGTCGCATCGCGCGCATAGGTCTGGCCGACTTCCGTCAGCGACAGCGTCCGAGTCGTCCGGTTAAGCAGCCGCGCGCCGAGCTCGTCCTCGAGCTCGCGAACATATTTGGAGATCAGCGCCTTCGAGCGGCCCATCTTGCGCGCGGCGGCGGAGAAGCCGCCAGCCTCGACCACTTCGACGAATGTGCGCATGCGAGTCAGCGTGTCCATGGCGCCTATCCGGCCATGATGCGACGGGCGAGATCGATCAGCGCGCGGTCGCGGCCGGGCGGGGCGATGAGCGAGACGCCGAACGGGCAGCCGAGATGCTCGGCGAGCGGCAGGCTGATCTGCGGCAGGCCGGCTAGCCCGGCCGAGCACATCATCGACAGCGCCCGGTTGCGATAGGAATCGAGTTCCTCGCCGCCGAGCCCGCGCAGCGGTGCGATGCCAGGCGTCGTCGGAATGGCGAGAACCGTATCCTCGCCGAGCAGCCCGATGAGGCGTTCGCGGACCTGGGCCCGACGCTGGCCGGCGCTCGCATATTCATCGGCGGCGACATGGCTCGCCCATTCGAAGCGTTCGCGCACGCCGGGGCCGAATTGCGGCTGGTTCTGTTGGATCCAGGTGCCATTCGCCTGCCAGGCCTCATAGGCCTGCATGGTGCGGAAGATCATGCGCCAAGTGGCGAGGCCCTCCGGAGCGACGATCACGGCGCCGGCGGGATCAAGGTGAGCGGCGATGCGCGGGCTCGCGGAGCGCACGGCCGCTTCCTCGAGGTCGCCGAGCAGCAGCGCGTGGATATCGTCGCCGACGATGAAGCGGGTGAGCGGGGCGCCGTCGCTGTCCTCGCCCAGCAGCACGTCGCCGACACGGGCAAAGGTCTCCGCGTCGCGGGCAAACCAGCCGACTGTGTCGAAGGAATGCGCCAGCGGGAACACGCCGGAGATATCGATGCGGCCGAAGGTCGGCCTGAGGCCGATCAGGCCATTATAGGAGGCCGGCGCACGGATCGAGCCGCCGGTATCGGAGCCGAGCGCGATATCGGCGAGGCCGGCGGAAACGGCGGCGGCGGAGCCCGAGGAGGAGCCGCCGGGAATACGGCCGGGCGCACGGACATTGATCGGCGTGCCGTAATGCGCGTTCTCGCCATTCATCGAATAGGCGAATTCGTCGGTATGGGTCTTGCCGACAAAGCTGGCGCCGGCATCGAGCAGAGCCTGGACCGCCGGCGCGCTGACCGTCTTGACCATGCTCTGCTGGCGAACCAGCGGATGGCCTGCGCCGGTTGGATAGCCGGCGACGTCGTAGAGATCCTTGACCGCGAGGGTCAGCCCGGCCAGCGGGCCGGAGGAAGCCGAGGGAACCGGGATCGGGCCGTAGTCAACAAAGGCATCGACCGGATCGAGGGCAATCAGCATCGGGTTACGCTCGCAAGACACGTGAAGGGGCCAGGACTATTTGGCACGCTTCGTTTCATAGTCTTATTTTGCGCACCGCGCCAATTCGCGGATGGGGCAATCCTCTCCCGGCGTCATGCCGACACGGCTGCACCGTCGGAACGCGGGTCGGAGGCGCCGAAAAGCCGGCCGTCCTTGCGCCGCACGATCGCGCCGGCATGGCCCATCACGTCGGAATAGGCCTCGTCGATCACCTCGACATCATGACCGGCGCGCTCGAGCGCACGGACGAGATCGGGATCGAAGCGATTCTCGAGCCGGAGATTGGTCGCATCAGAGCCCCAGGTGCGGCCGAGCAGCCAGCGCGGCGCATCGATCGCGGCGGCGAGATCCATGCCGAAGCGGGCATAGCGGCTGAAAACGGCGGCCTGCGTCTGCGGCTGGCCTTCGCCGCCCATCGTGCCATAGCTCATGATGCGGCCATCGTCGAAATGGGCCATGGCCGGGTTCAGCGTATGGAACGGCTTGCGGCCCGGCTCGAGCGGATTGAGGGCGCGGCGATCGAGCGAGAAGCTGGAGCCGCGATTCTGCCAGGTGATGCCGGTTGCCGGCAGCACGCAGCCCGAGCCGAACTCGAAGAAGATCGACTGGATATAGGAAACGGCGAGGCCGTTGCCGTCGATGGCGCCGAGCCAGACCGTGTCGCCCTTCTGGGCCAGCTGCGGCCAGGGCGCGGCGCGGCTCATGTCGATGGCTGAAGCCTCGCGCTCCAGCGCTGCGGCTGCGAGAAAAGGCAGGACATCGCCGGCCCGGTCGGGGTCGGTGACGACGCGGTCGCGGATCAGGAAGGCGCGCTTGGTCGCCTCAATGAGCGCGTGCACATGCTCGAAGCTGTCGCCGCGCTTGACGGCGAGCCGCTCGAAGATGCCGAGAATGATCAGCGAGGCGAGGCCCTGTGTCGGCGGCGGTGCATTATAGAGCGTTGCCTCGGCGAGGCGGACCGAGAGCGGCGGCCGCATCCGCGCCTGGTGGGCCGCGAGGTCCGCGCGCGTCACCGGGCTGTCGATGCGTTCCAGATCGTCGGCAATCACCTGCGCGACATCGCCGCGATAGAAGTCGGAAAAGCCGGCATGGGCGAGCTGGTCGAGCGTATCGGCAAGCCGCGGCTGCGTGATGCTGGCGCCCAGCGCCGGTGCCTTGCCCTCGGCGTCGAGGAAGACGTCGGCAAAGCCGGGCGCGGCCGACAGCGCCTCGATATGCTGTGCGGTGAGGGCCGCCTGCGAGCGCGTCACCGTGATGCCGGACTTCGCCTGCTGGATGGCGTTGGCGAGGAGCGTGTTGCGGTCGATCGCGCCTCCGAGGCTCTTTGAGAGTTCGAAAGCAAGGTCCCAGCCCGAAACGGCGCCGGCAACCGTCAGCGCGGCATCCGGGCCGCGAACCGGGATGCGGTCATAACCCTTGGCGTGATAGGCGGCGATCGTCGCCTTCGCACCGGCGCCGCCACAGGCCTCGATATAGCGCGGCGCCTTGCCCGGCTCACGGATGAGCCAGAAACCGTCGCCGCCGATGGCGTTCATGTGCGGATAGACAACGGCGATCGTAGCAGCGGTGGCGATCATCGCCTCGATGGCGTTGCCGCCGGCGCGCAGGATGTCGGCCCCGGCCTCGGCTGCGGCGGCATGCGGCGCCACGACCATACCCTTTTCGCCCACCACGGTTTCGCTCACGAGGCTCTCCTTCTTGCTCCCCTGCTCTTAAGCGAAAGCGGTGCCTTCCAAAAGGGCGAATCAGTGCTGTGCCGCATGATCGGGCAGCGCCCGCCCAGAAAGCGGGCGAGGCCGAAAACGGCTCGAAAGCGGCCGAAAAGCGACACGAAACTGTCACAAAGACGGCCGTTTCCCCGCATGGAGGCGCGCCCTTGCCCTCGCCGGCATTTTTCTGGGCTCGAAGGGAAAAACCGCTTGAATCAACCCCCCGATCATCATACCTACGCCTTGCCCAATTATCGCACGTGCCTGTGGTTGCGTGCCGACCGGTGGGGCTTCGGACAAGAGGCCGAGGCGACGCCCATGTGGATCCCGAAAGGGCCACGAAGGAGTCCAGGAGCGATCCTGGAGAGGTCGGCAGCCGGAAAGCGAAACCGGTGAACTCCGTCTCCGCGGAGGACGCGACTTGAAGCAACGACGTAGCGGGCTTTTTTGGTCTCTAACGGCTCTCCATCGGCCGTGGTTACTGAAGAGGCACTACATCCTTGCCGGGCGTGCGGATCGGGTTTCCCGTTCCAAGCGACGGCGGCGCTCACGAAACTCATCTGGGTTTCGGCCCGCGACCGCCACCCGCGAAATCTGCCGGCTTAGCCGGCAAAACGGCGCTCTGCCAGCGTTCCCACCGCGTCCATAGCGGTCGGCGCAATGGCTTTGCTCCGCTTCGCCGTTTCGCAACGCTTAGTGGGCCTTCGCTCGGCCCTGGGAATCTGTCCATGACCGCTCGCATCATCGACTTCCTCAACACCCGACGTCCCGAGGGCCCCTGCCTCGTGGTCGACCTCGATGTCGTGCGGGAGAATTTCCTCTCCTTTGCCCATGCGCTGCCCGACACGCGCATCTTCTATGCGGTGAAGGCCAATCCGGCGCCGGAAGTGCTGCGCCTGCTCGCCTCGCTCGGCTCGTGCTTCGATTGCGCCTCCGTGGCCGAAATCGACATGGCGCTGGCTGCCGGCGCGACGCCCGACCGCATCTCCTACGGCAACACGATCAAGAAGGAGCGCGACATCGCGGCTGCCTTCGAGCGTGGGATTTCGCTCTATTCCGTCGATTGCGAGGTTGAGGTCGAGAAGATTGCGCGCGCCGCTCCCGGCATGCGCGTCTTCTGCCGCATCCTCTGCGATGGTGCCGGCGCGGAATGGCCGCTGTCGCGCAAGTTCGGCTGCGAGCCCGAGATGGCTGTCGGCGTGCTCGAGCATGCGCAGCGGCTTGGCCTGCGCGCCTATGGCATCTCGTTCCATGTCGGCTCGCAGCAGGGCAATACCGAGGCTTGGGACGGCGCACTCGCCTCGGCCGCCGGCATCTTCGAGACGCTCGCAGAGCGCGGCATCCAGCTGTCGATGGTCAATCTCGGCGGCGGTTTCCCGACCCGCTATCTCAAGGAAGTCCCGGGCGTCGAGAGCTATGGCTCCTCGATCGACCAGGCCTTGAAGCGGCATTTCGGCAACCGCATCCCGGAGACGATCATCGAGCCAGGCCGCGGCATGGTCGGCAATGCCGGCATCATCAAGTCCGAGGTCGTGCTCATCTCGAAGAAGAGCGACCGCGAGGATGATCCGCGCTGGGTCTATCTCGACATCGGCAAGTTCGGCGGCCTCGCCGAGACGATGGACGAGTCGATCCGCTATCCGATCCGCACGAGCCATGACGGCGACAGCATGGCACCGTGCATTCTCGCCGGCCCGACCTGCGATTCGGCCGACGTGCTCTATGAGAAGACCCCGTATCACCTTCCGGTCACGCTCTCGATCGGCGACGAGGTCCTCATCGAGGGGACAGGCGCCTACACGACGACCTATTCGGCCGTTGCCTTCAACGGCTTCGAGCCGCTCGCCTCCTACGTGATCTGAAGGCATTCATCATGGCTGTGATTGGCGCAGAGGCGCCGGCTGATGCCGGCGCCCGTGAACTTTTGCTCGACCGCGCGATGGGTCCGGATCGCTTCCTCAAGAGCTCCGAACGCCTGCGCGAAGGCCGCATGCCGGCCGCTGGCCTTGCACTCGTCGCCCGCGATGGCGATGAACTGGTCGGCTCGGTGCGGCTTTGGAACGTCGCGGCTGGCCGCCGCGATGCGCTGCTGCTCGGCCCGCTCGCCGTGGCGCCGGACCGCCAGGGCGAGGGCCTCGGCTCCAAGCTGATGCGCTCGGCGCTGAACCGCGCCGCCATGCTCGGCCACAAGGCGGTGATCCTCGTTGGCGATGCGGACTATTATGCCCGCTTCGGCTTCTCGACGGCGGCCACCCGGCGGCTGATGATGCCGGGGCCGGTCGATCGGCGCCGCTTTCAGGCGCTCGAACTGGTCGAAGGCGCGCTCATGGGCGCCGCCGGCCTCATCAAGCCGACCGGGGCCTTCGCGGCGCCGTCGATCATGACGCCTGACTACGCCGAGCTCGAGCCGCTCCGCCTCGCCGCCTGAAACGCGGTCAAATCGACAGGGGGCCTGCCTCTCCGCGTGAGGGGCGGGCCCCTTTTTTCTTATCTGTTCAGTTCGTCACAGAAGAAAGGTAGGTTACCGCCCTTCGAGTGATGAGAATGAAGGAGTGTGCAAATGGCAAGTTGGCCGGTCTATGGTCGTATCGATGGCCCTGTGGTCATTATCGGCTTCGGTTCGATCGGACGCGGCATCCTGCCTTTGCTCCGGCGCCACTTTGCGCTCGACCGTGCCCAGATCGTCGTCGTCGAGCCCGGCGATGAGAATGCCGGACTGCTGGCGACCTTCGGGGCGCGCCATGTCCGTGTTGCGCTGACCCGCGAAAACTATCGCGAGGTGCTGACCCCGCTGCTCACCGGCTCCGAGGGGCAGGCTTTCTGCGTCAACCTCTCGGTCGACACCTCCTCGCTCGACATCATGAAGCTGACGCGCGAACTCGGCAGCCTTTATATCGATACCGTTATCGAGCCGTGGCCGGGCTTCTATTACGACCACAAGGCCGACCCGGCCTCGCGCTCCAACTACGCGCTGCGCGAGGAACTGCTCGCAGAGAAGCGCGCCCATCCGGGCGGTCCGACGGCCGTGTCCTGCTGCGGCGCCAATCCGGGCATGGTGTCCTGGTTCGTCAAGCATGCTCTGGTCGATGTCGCGCGCGATCTCGGCATCGAGTTCGAGGAGCCGAAGACGCGCCGCGAATGGGCTGCGCTGATGCGCGCCACCGGCGTCAAGGGCATCCATATCGCCGAGCGCGACACGCAGCGCTCGCGCAATCCCAAGCCCCTCGACACCTTCGTCAACACCTGGTCGGTCGACGGATTCGTTTCAGAGGGGCTGCAGCCGGCCGAGCTCGGCTGGGGCACGCATGAGAAGTGGATTCCGGACCACGCCCGCGCGCATGACACCGGCTCGGGCGCGGCGATCTTCCTGCTCGGCCCCGGCGCCGATACCCGCGTCCGCTCCTGGTGCCCGACGCCCGGCCCGCAGCTCGGCTTCCTCGTGACGCATAACGAGGCGATCTCGATCGCGGATCACTTCACGGTGCGTGAAGAGGGCGAGGTCGTCTACCGGCCGACCTGCCATTATGCCTATCACCCATCCAACGATGCGGTCCTCTCGCTGCACGAACTGTTCGGCCGCTCGGGCCAGCGTCAGGCCAAGCAGCACATCCTTTCCGAGGAAGAGATCATCGCCGGCCGCGACGAGCTCGGCGTGCTGCTCTATGGCCACGCCAACAACGCCTATTGGTATGGCTCACGCCTCACCATCGACGAAGCCCGGCAGAATGCGCCCTATCAGAACGCCACCGGCATGCAGGTGACCTCGGCGGTCATCGCGGGCATGGTCTGGGCGCTGGAGCATCCGGCCGCCGGCATCGTCGAGGCGGACGAGATGGACTACCATTTCTGCCTGCGCATCCAGCGGCCTTATCTCGGCACCGTCGAGGGCATCTATACCGACTGGACGCCGCTCACCGATCGCCCGGGCTTCTTCCCCGAGGATATCGATACCAGCGACCCCTGGCAGTTCCGCAACGTGCTGGTGCACGGGCTCGGCTGATCCGTCAGGCGGTGCGTCGCGCAGGGGCTTTCAGTCGATGACGAATACCGTCCGCTTCGTGCTGTCGTCCCCCAGCCATGCTGCTGCGACATCCGAAAGCGGCACGGGCTTCGTCGCGATCTGGAAGTTGCCGGGGATCGCGGCTCGCAGGACGGCGTCGGCCGAGGCCATCAGGCGGTCCATGGGCACGCTGCCGAGGCCGCTGCCCATCAGTGCAATCGGCGAAGACCGCAGCACACTGCTCGGAAGGGCTATTTCGCCTCGACTGGCCGAGCCGATCTGGATGAAGCGAATGGGCCGACCGTCTGGCCCGGCCTTGGCCCCGGCGATCAACAACTGCTCGGCGGACTTGCCCCAGAGATAGTCGACGACCACATCGATGCCGTCGGAGAACTGCTGCTTGAAGCTGTCCAGCGTGGCTGCTTCGTCGTCGACAAGCTGTATCGTCACATCAGCGCCGAGGGCGGCGATGTGTTGCAGGGCGTCGATGTTGCGGCCTGTCGCGATAACCTTTCCTGCACCGAGATACTGCGCAATCTGCACCGCGAGGCGACCCGCAGTCCCGGTCGCGCCGTTGACCAGCACCGTCTCGCCCTTCTGCAAACGCGCGCGCTCAGTCAGGGCGGCCCATGACGACATGCCGGGATTGGCGATGGCGGCAGCCGTCACGTCGCTGAGTTCGTCGGGCAGGAGCGCCCACCGCGCGGTCGGAACCTGCGTCCGTTCGGACAGGCTGCCCTGGGGCGCCAGCGGCCCGAGGAAATAGACCCGCCGTCCGTCATCCAGCCGGCCCACACCGTCGATGCCGACCACGAATGGCAACAGGCCGGTCGCGCTGTAATGCGATCCGGAGGCTCGGCTCTTGGCGAGAGGGCTCATGGCGGCGGCGCTGACATGGATGCGGTCCATTCCGGCGGCCAGCGCCGGCTCGGGGAATTCACCGTAGATAGGTATCTCGCCTGCTGTTCTGACAATGGCGGCCCTCATGATTGGTGTCCTTTTCGTGATGTGATATGAGTGTATTATGCACGTAATTGGAGGTCGCGGCCGTGTCAATCAAAACAGTGCAAAATGCACATAATTCCGAGCGGATGCGCGAACTGCATCTCGCCGTTCTCGATATCGTCGCCGTCATCAATCGCCCTCGTGTCGACGAATTGATGATCAGAGAGGCTGGGATTCCCCTCGATCGCGCGCTGTTTCCTCTGCTCGTCGGCATCGAACGCTTCGGCCCTATCGGCGTCGTCGATCTCGCGGATCGTGTCGGTCGTGACTACACGACGGTCAGTCGGCAGGTGGCAAAACTCGAGGCTCTGGGGCTCGTCCAGCGCCAAGACGGGGCAGCCGACCGACGCGTGCGCGAGGCGATCGCGACCCCCAGAGGCAAGGCTATGACGGACTTGGTCGATGCCGCGCGTGAACGAATCCTCGCCGAAGTCTTCCGGGAGTGGCCGTCGGGGGAATTCGACGATTTGGTTCGCCTCATGAGGAAGTTCGCCGACGCCATCACCGTCGAGGCTCCGACCGGCCGTTGAGGCGCTGTATCGTCCTCAGCCCTCAGGCCAGTTCGCCGCGCGCCCTCATCCGGCGCAGCCGCCTGAACGGCACGGTGGCAAGGCGGCCGAAGCCGGCGAGGAAATAGACCGCCAGGAAGCCTGCGCCGGCGGTCACGACGCCGGCCGGGGTCGTTGGCACCGCCGGTTCGAACACGCTCCAGGTGGCGTCGACGAGTTCCGGATCGGGGGCTGCGAACACCGCCTCGATCCGGCCGAACGCGCCGCTCGCCTCGAAGGCGGCCTGCTGGCCCTTCAGTCGCTCATAGCGCTCGACCGAGGCGGCCATGCTGGCGCCGCGCAGGCGCACCAGCTGGGCATCGTCGGACACCATGCTCCCGATGGCGCGCTGGCGGTCGAGCCCGGCCGTTGCCGCGTCGCGGTCGAAGTCGGCGACGATGCGGCTGAGTTCGTCGACAGCGCCACCGAGGCGCTGTCGATATTGCTGAGCGAATTCCGGAGCCTGAGAGGCAACGACGCCGCCGAAAACCGCGGTGGCGAGCAAGGCAGTCCGTGCAATCATCGATCGCTCCCTCTGTGAGCGCTCAAGGCCTGCGGCGGCCTTTGGCTCCCTCAGACGCTGCCGTGCACCACCCGCCCGTTCATCAGGGTCAGGTCGATCTTCGTGTGGGCGATGTCATGCGGGTCGATCGAGAAGATATCCTTCTCAAGCACGATGATATCGGCGCGCTTGCCAACCTCAAGCGATCCGACGCGATCATCGAGGCGGATCTGCCGTGCTGCACCAAGCGTATTGGCATGCACCGCTTCCTCGATGGTGAGCCGCTCGTCGAGCGGCCCCAGGATCGGATTGTCCTTCTTGCCGATGAGCTGGCGTGTCATGCCGATCTGGATCGAATCGAGCGGCTTGTAGGTCGAGAAATAGCCGGCGGCCGGCCAGTCCGTTCCAAAAGAAATCGTCCCACCGGTGTTCAGTGTGCTCTTGGGGCGATAGATCAGCTTCTGCCGCTCGCCGTAGCGCTGGGTGAGAATGCCGACCGTGTCGGGATCAGCTGAGAACCAATTCGCGGAGAACTGCGAATTGACGCCGAGCTTGCCGAAGCGGGGAATGTCCTGGTCGGTCACGTAGACGAGGTGGGCAATCGTGTGGCGCCGATCGCGAGGCGGATTGGTTTCAATTGCCTTCTCGATCGCATCAAGCGCCAGCCGGGTCGTGCCCTCGCCGCAAGCGTGGATGTGGACGTCAAAGCCGGCCGCATCCGTTTCGGCAACCAACTTGTGCCATTCCTCCACGGAGAACGGCGTCAGTCCGCGATAGTCCGGGCGGTCGGAATAGGGGTCTACCAGAAGCGCGGTGAAACCCTCGGCCGTGCCGTCGCCGACAATCTTCATGACCGAGATGTCGACAAGCTCAGAAGAGACCGTCTTCTTGAGGCGCTGCAGCTCCTGGACGGCGTCATCAACGGGCGGGCCCTTGACGAGATAGGAGCCGACAACGCGGAAGGGCAGGCGGCCCTGCTTGTCGAGATCGGTATACATGGACAGGACGTTGGCTTCGTCGCCGCCAATCGGCGGAACGCCGGCGTCAAAGATCGATGTGATGCCAGCTGCGGACGCCTTCGGCAGCCACTCCTGCATCAGCTTGCCAATGGCGTCGGGCGTGATCGGCTCGATTGCGTCGATCATCGCAAGAAGCGCATTCACCTCGAGGACGTAGCCTGACGGCGTTCCATCCTTCTCGCGGGTGTAGAAGCTGAAGCCAGGGTTCGGGTCGGGGGTGTCCTTGGTGATCCCTGCGACCTCCAGCGCCTTGGTATTGACCCAAAGGCTGTGGCCGTCGATCGCGAAGAGGAACACCGGCCGGTCCGAGACGACCTCATCCAGCATTTGCCGCGTCGGTCCGTCCATCGGAAACATGTCGACGCGCCAGCCGAAGCCCCGGATCGGACCCTTTGGATGCTCCTTGGCATAGGCTGCGATCGCCGCCAGCGCGTCCGCTCGGGTTGGCAACTGAAGATCAACGCCCGATGTGAGGAACGCACCCATGAAGGGGTGAATATGACCCTCGACAAATCCGGGCATGACCAGCCGTCCGCCGAGTTCGATGACCTTCGTCGACGGCCCCTTCAAAGCGTCAATCTCGGCATTGCTGCCAATGGCAACGATCGTCTTGCCGTCGACCGCGATCGCCTCGGCGATGGTGCCGCTGGAATCCTGAGTGAACACCTTGCCACCGCGCAAGATGTAGGTCGGCTTGCCGTCCGACTCTGCGGCAAATGCCTGCAGCGGTCCGGCACCAAGGACTGCCGAGCAGGCGAGAGCGCCGCGCATCAATCCGCGCCGGCTGAGGGAAAACTGTGCCAGCGGTGAGGTTGGATTGGCCTTCACGAAACGACCGAGGAGGTCGTTGAGACCGCAATTGATGCACATGGAACTCTCCATCGGGGAGCCGAGACGGCTGCGGGGGAAACGGCAGTGGTGGGAACGCTACACGTTCTCGAATTCCAGAAGGTAAACCCGAGATACAGATTGCCTCTCGCGGCAGGCAGATTACCGCAAGACGACTCAACAGGGTTCAATTTCGAAGAACCACACAGGTTCCGCCGGCACGCTTCAACTGTGTGCAGAGTTGTCTCGCCGCCTTCATCGTCTCCGCTGGAAGGCGCACCCGGTAAAAAGCGCGGCGGCCGCGCCCCGCAAGGCGCGAGCCGAGAATGAGCGTCGGCTTGCCCTCGAGGAGGGCGGGATAGCGCCCGACCATGCGCTGATAGGAAGCGATGGCGCGCGCCTTGGAGAAATTGCCCGAGAGCTGCACGCCGAAGGGAGCATAGGCGCCCTCGATCAGCCGTGGCGTATAGGTGCGGATCGAAGTGACCACGGCGCGGCAGTCATTCGCCTTCCGCTCCTTGTCGTCACCGGGCGGCAGGATGCCCCGGTCACGCCAGTCGGAGACGCCGCGGCCGGTGACGAAGAGCACATAGTCCTCGGTCTCCAAGGGAAGATAGCCGCCATTGGCGAGCCAGCCGGCCAGGCGCGTCGGGCCGGCATTATAGGCCGCCGCCGCAAGGCCGATATTGCCGAAGCGGTGACGCAATGCGGCGAGATAACCGGCCGAAGCGGGGATCGCCTGTTCGGGATCGAAGGGATCGTCGAGCCCGCGGTCAGCGGCCGTGCCGGGCATGAACTGGGCGATGCCCTTGGCGCCCGCGCCTGAGGTCACGCCCGGACGGAAGCTGCTTTCGCGCCAGATCAGCCGCGTGAAGAAATTGACGGGCAGCGCCTTTGCGTCCGCAGCCTGTTCAATCAGCCGGCAGATCGTTTCCTCAGTGGTCTCCTCGGCCGCGACGGCAACGCCGGGCACCACGAGGGCTGCCGACATGGCAGCGAGGCTGAGCCATCGCGCCAACCCGATCCGGGCGGCGCGCATTGCGGCAATGGTCATAGCGAGCGGCCCCCGGGCTGTCCGGGGCAATCGTTGCGGGAACCGCCGGCCGCGATCAAGCGGCAAACGAAGCCGCAGCAACTCAGCCGGCGAGGTCGACGATGCCGGCCGTGCCGTCCTCGGTGCCGAAAGCGAGGCGGATGCCGGTGGCATCCCAGGCAAGCGTCGAGATTGGGCCCCCCTCAGCCTTGCGCAGCCGGGCCTCGTCGCCATCGGCGAAGCGGGCGGCGATGATCGAGCCGTCCTTGTAACCGATCGCCACGACATCCTCGCTCGGATGGCAGGCGACCTGGGTCACGATGCTCTGCGGGCTCATCCCCAGCTGCAAAGGCTGCTTGCCCATCGGGCCATCCTTGAAATGGAACGGCCAGAGCACCGCCATCTCGGCGCCGGAGGTGGCGAGGAAGCGTCCCTTCAGGGACCACGACATCGAGCGCACCTTGCCGGGATAGCCGGACATGCGCATGTTGCCGCCGCCGTCAGTGGTCCGCCAGCCATGCAGGGCGTTTTCCTGCATCGCCGTCACGACATGGCGGCCGTCCGGCGACCAGGTGACGCCGATATGCGAGCCCTTCCATTCGAATTCGGTCGGCTTGGCATCGGTGCCGGCCCACCAGAGCGACACGCCATTATAGCGCGCCACCGCGAGGCGGACGCCCTTCGGCGCGAAAGCGAGGCCCGCGACGGTTCGCGAATGGGCCAGCAGCTTTTCCTTGCCGTCCGGGAACAGCACGACCGCGTCGCGCCCGGCGGCAAAGGCGACGATGCCGCCTGGCCCCGCCGCGAGCTGGTCGATCCACTTCTTCGGTCGCTCGGCGATCGCGGTGATGCTGCCGGAAGCGTCGATCGCGCGGACGCGGCCATCGTCGCCGCTGGTCAGCAGCCGGTCGCCGGCCTCGGTGCGCGCGGCGGCGAGAAGCCCGCCGTCATGTACGCCGAGCGTCTCGGCTGCGGGGCCGTCGACCAGCGCAACCTTGCCGTCGCCGAGCGCGAAGACCGGACGGCTACCAAGGAATGTGGCGGCGACGACATAGGCGCCGAGGGGGAAGGACTGGATGCTGGGCATGGTGCCTTTGAAACTAACCGCGATAAGGGCCGCCGGGCGGTCCCCAGTTCCAGCCTGGCATCGGCGCGCCCTCTGCGGGCGGCACGGCGCCATCGGCCGAGTTGATGACAGCGAGGCGGGTGCCCCATTCGAGATAGCCCACGACCGCAGCCCGGAATTCCGGATCGGCCGGGAGCCCGGCCTTGTCGAGCGTGTCGAGCATCAGATCGATCCAGCGCCGGCGCTGCGTCTCGGTCAGATGCCGCCCCATATGGCGGACGATCATGCCGCGATGCGAGCCGCCGCCGTCGGTATAATCGCGCGGTCCGCCGAATACTTCGGCGATGAAGGCCGCGACGTGATCGGCATGATGCGGATCCATGCCGGCAAAGACAGGTTCGAGGACCGGATCTTGCGGCACTTTGGCGTAGAAAAGCGCGGTGAGGTGGCGGAACGACTCGAGGCCGCCCGCCCACTCTGCCAGGGTCGGAATGCTGTCCGCGCTTCCCATCCATCCCCCCGTTGTCAGGCGGCGATCAGGCAGGCTTCGAAGGCCTTGCGGATCGCGTCCTCATTGAGCTTGCGGCCGATGAAGACGAGGCGGCTCTCGCGCTTCTCGTCATCGCGCCACGGGCGCTGGTGGGTCCCCTCGATGATCATGTGCACGCCCTGGATGACATAGCGATCCGGATCGCGATCCATCGCGAGAATGCCCTTGAGGCGCAGGATGTTCGGCCCCTCGACCTGTGTCACCTCCTGGATCCACGGGAAGAACTTCTGCGGATCGAGCACACCGCCGCGCAGCGAGACACTGAAGACCGAATTGTCGTGGCGCGGATGATCGTGGTGATGGTCGTGATCATGGTCATGGCCGTGATGGGCATGATCGTGATCATGATGGTGGTGGTCGTGGCCGCAGTTCTCGTCATGGACGTGATCATGGTCATCATCTTCGCCCTCGAGGAATTCCGGATCGAGCGAGAGGATGCGCTCAAGGTCGAAGGCGCCGCGGTCGAGCACCTTGTCGAGGTCGATGGCGGAACGCTCGGTCCGGTGGATCGTGGCGTGGGGATTGATCGCGCGGATGCGGCGCTCGACATTGGCGAGCTCGGCCGGGCTGACGAGATCGATCTTGTTGAGCAGGACGACATCGGCGAAGGCGATCTGCTCCTCGGCCTCGGGGGCGTCGTCGAGCCGCTTCAGAAGATTGAGCGCATCCGCCACGGTGATGACGGCGTCGAGCCGCGACTTGGCGCGCACGTCCTCGTCCATGAAGAAAGTCTGCGCAACCGGAGCCGGATTGGCAAGGCCAGTCGTTTCGACAAGAATACCGTCGAACTGGCCGGGACGCTTCATCAGTCCTTCGACGACACGGATCAGATCGCCGCGCACTGTGCAGCAGATGCAGCCGTTGTTCATCTCGTAGATCTCTTCGTCGCTTTCGACGATGAGGTCGTTGTCGATGCCGATTTCGCCGAATTCATTGACGACAACGGCATATCTCTTGCCGTGGTTCTCCGACAGGATGCGGTTGAGGAGCGTCGTCTTGCCGGCGCCGAGATAGCCGGTGAGCACCGTCACCGGGACCTGGGTCACCGGGGTCTTTGCGACCGTAGCCGGGGATTCCGTCATGCGAGTTCTCCGATGCGGCGCGGCGCCGCGCGCGGGGTGGGTCAGAGGCCGCTGATATAGGCGATGTTGCGGCCGATTGCATCAGGCGTGCGATTGGCACGCGACAGGTTGGTCGTCACAATTTAGAATGATTATAGACTGATAGTATCGTCAGGCCGCCGGCCGTCGCCGCGGCAGAAATCGGGGAATGAACGATGAATCGCGCGACCGCGGGCGGCTATTCCGGCCTCCAGATCCTGCTGCACTGGACAATTGCTGCGCTGGTCTTCTTCCAGCTCATTTTCGGCGAGAGCATGTCGATCGCGAGCGATGCCGTGCATGAAGGCACGCCCGTCGATCCGACTGATGCGACGCTCGCCTCGGCCCATTACTGGATCGGCATCGCCATCCTCGCGCTCGTGGCCGTCCGCCTCGTCGTACGCTTGGTGAATGGCGCTCCGGAGCCGCAGACGGCGGGCAATCCGCTGCTCGACAAGCTCGCGCACTACGCCCATTGGCTGTTCTACGCGCTTCTCGTCGCCGTGCCCGTCACGGGTCTGCTCGCGGTCTATGTCTCGCCCGAGTTCGGCGATATCCACACGCTCGGCAAGCCGGCCTTCATCATCCTGATCGCGGTGCATGTGCTCGGCGCGCTCTATCACCAGTTCTGGATCAAGGACGGCACGCTCCGGCGCATGTTCGTCCCGGCGCGCTGAGGCTTCAGCTCTCGCCAAGCTCGACGGCGAAACAGGCGACCTTGGTCTCGCCGGCAAAGGCGAGTTCGGGTCGCTCGACCCTGCAGCGGTCGAAAGCGAGCGGGCAGCGCGTATGGAAAGCGCAGCCCCGCGGCGGATTGAAGGGCGAGGGCAACTCGCCCCTGACGGCGCCTGTCTTGATGCGCGCCCGGGCCGGGTCGGCGATCGGCGTCGCCGCGAGCAGGGCCCGGCTATAGGGGTGGCGCGGGCCGGCAAACAGCACGTCGCGCGGCGCCTGCTCGACGATACGGCCGAGATACATCACCACGATCTCGTCGGCCATGTGCCGCACCACCGAGAGGCCGTGGCTGATGAAGAGGTAGGAGAGGCCGAGCGCTTCCTGCAACTGGACCAGGAGGTTCAGAACCTGCGCCTGGACCGAGACGTCGAGCGCGGAGACCGGCTCGTCAAGCACGAGAATATCGGGCCTGAGCATCAGCGCGCGGGCGATCGCGATGCGCTGGCGCTGTCCGCCCGAGAACATGTGCGGATAGCGATCGGCATGCTCAGGCCTGAGGCCGACCAGCCGGAGGATCTCGGCGACCGCGGTGTGCCGGTCGCTCGCCGTCATCTCCTTGCGGTTGATGACGAGCGGCTCGGCCAGCGCGGCGCCGATCTTCTGGCGCGGGTTGAGCGAGCCATAAGGGTTCTGGAACACGATCTGGACGCGTGAGCGCAGCCGCGCCAGCTGAGCCCGATCTGCACCGACGATGTCGACGCCGGCAATCGTCAGCGCGCCGGATGTCGGCGGTTCGATCATGGTCACGAGGCGGGCGAGCGTCGACTTGCCACAGCCGGACTCCCCGACCACTGCCAGTGTCCGGCCGATCTCGAGCGTGAAGCTCGCATCGGCGAGCGCCTTGATCGTCGCCGGCTTGCGGAAAGCGCCGCGCCCGACCTCGTAATGACGGGCGAGATGCTCGGCGGTGAGCACCGTGCGATCGGTGGATGCGGCTATTTCGGTCATGCCGCCACCTCGCGTCCCTCGGGCCGCGGATGGCCGAGCGGCCGCCCGTGGACGAGCGGGTAGTGGCAGAGCGCGAGGCCGGCGATGGCGCCCTGGCGCGGCGGCTTCTTTTCGCGGCAGCGATCGGTGGCGAAGCGGCAGCGCGGCTCGAACAGGCAGGCCGGCGGCCGGTCGAACTGGCCGGGAACCGTGCCGGGGATCGAGGGCAAGAAGCGGCCCTTGGCGCGCTCCGGCAGGGCGGCAAGCAGTGCCGCGGTATAGGGATGGTGCGGATCGGCGAAGAGGCCCGCGACCGGCTGTTCCTCGATCTTCTGCCCGGCATAATGCACCGACACCCGCTCCGCCGTTTCCGCGACGACGCCCATGTCGTGGGTGATCAGCACGATGCCGGTGCCGGTCTCACGCTGGAGCGCGACCAGAAGGTCGAGGATCTGCGCCTGGATCGTGACATCGAGCGCCGTTGTCGGCTCGTCGGCGATGATCAGCTTCGGCCGGCAGGCGAGGGCCATCGCGATCATCACGCGCTGGCTGATGCCGCCGGACAGCTGATGCGGGAAGGCCGTGAGCCGGCGCTCCGGATCGGGAATGCCGACCGAGGCCAGCAGTTCCAGCGTCCGCACCCGCCGCGCCGCCTTGTCGAGACCGAGATGGACCTTGAGGCTTTCGCCGATCTGGTAGCCGACGGTGAAGCAGGGATTGAGGCTCGACATCGGCTCCTGGAAGATCATGGCGATGTCCTTGCCGGCGAGCCGCCGTCGCTCGCGCGGCGAGAGGCCGAGGAGATCGCGGCCGTCGAAGGCGAGGCGCTTTGCCGTCACTGTCGCGGTCCAGGGCAGGAGCCCCATCACGGCCAGCATCGCCACCGACTTGCCGGAGCCGCTCTCGCCGACAATGGCGAGAAATTCGCCGGCATCGACGCTGAGCGACACCTCGTCGACCGCACGGAAGAGGCCCGATGCGGTCGTAAAATCGACTGAGAGGTCGCTTATCTCAAGCAGCGGCATGATCGTTGGCTTTCGGTCGCTGAACCACTATCTTGATGGCTGGAGAACAGATCATGTCCGCTTCGCCCCGTCCTGTGCCGCCGACTCCGCCTCGCCCGATTTCGGGCCCGACCGGGCCGCGTCCGAGCTACTGACGTCGGCCGCCAGCCCGAGGTCCTGATTGATTGCGGCGATGGCGTCGGAGGCCAATTCCGCGGCATAGACTCCCATGGCGAGGTAGTCCTTATACATTGCCACCCGCCGCTCGCCCGATATCTGGCGGAAGCGCTCGCTGCGCAGATCCTCGACGAGCTTTATCAATGCCTCGACCTGGCGGTAGTAGACGATGACCGGATCGATCACGTCGGTCGGCAGGATGTGAATTTCCCTGAGAATCGCCTCGAGGACGAAAGGTCGGACTTCTCCCGGGACGACGGGCAGGAACTCGTCTACCGCGCCTTCTGGAACGCTTGATGCGTCAATCTGCTGAAATTGCAGCAGCCGGTGGCGATGGCTCCTGATCTCGGCGCGGATTGCCGTTTGAACATCGACGATCTTCTCCCGCCGCGACGCAATCTGGCGGACGCGTTCATGGCGATGCTCGATCCACCAGCCGATGACTTGCACGAGCGAGGCGATCAGCGTCGCGACGATTGCAGGACCGACCCATGTGGAGAGCGCCATCAGCTCCTCCGCATCTTCGGGTCGAGCGCATCGCGCAGGCCGTCGCCGACGAGATTGATCGAGAGGACGGTGATGAGGATCGCGAGCCCCGGCTCGGTGACGATCCAGGATGATGACTGCAGGAACTCGCGCGCCGAGGCGAGCATCGCGCCCCATTCCGGCGAAGGCGGCTGCGCGCCGAGGCCAAGGAAGCCGAGCGCCGCCGCTTCGAGAATGGCGTTGGAGATGGTCAGCGCCGCCTGGACGATGATCGGCGCCATGCAATTGGGCAGGACCGTCAGGAACATGATGCGCAGCGTGCCGGCGCCGGCGACCCGGGCGGCGACGACATAGTCGCGCGATTTCTCGCTGAGCGCCGAAGCCCTGACGAGGCGAACATAATTCGGCAGATAGACGACCGTGATCGCGACGATCGTGTTGGTGAGGCTCGGCCCGATGATCGCGACGATGACGATGGCGAGCAGCAGGCTCGGCACCGAAAGGATCACGTCCATCGCCCGCATGATGACGATCGACGGCCAGCCGGGCGCGAAGGCGGCGATGAGGCCGAGCGCGATTCCGGTGATCATCGAGGCGACAACGACCGAGAGGCCGATGAACAGCGAAAGCCGCGCGCCGAACATCAGCCGCGAGAGCATGTCGCGGCCAACCTCGTCGGTGCCGAGAGGAAAGGCTGCCGTTCCGCCCTCGGCCCACATCGGCGGCACGCGGACGAAGTCGCGGAACTGCTCGCTCGGGCCATAAGGCGCGATGAAATTGGCGAAGATCGCGATGAACACGAGAAGGCCGAGCAGGATGAGCCCGACCACGGCCGCGCGGTTCTCCGAGAAATCGCGGAAAAAGGCGGCGAAGGGGCTTGGCGGCTTCCGGTCGGCCGGTTTCAACGCGGAAGATCCGGCAGCCGTCACGCCCGCGGGTGTCTTGTCAGCGGCCATGGCGGATCCTCGGGTTCAGGACGCCATAGAGCACGTCGACCAGGATATTGATCAGGATCACCATGCCGGAAATGAGCAGGATGCCGCCCTGAAGCACCGGATAGTCGCGGCGCTGGATCGATTCGATCAGCCAGGTGCCTATGCCGGGCCAGGAGAAGATGTATTCGGTCAGCACCGCGCCGGCCATCAGCGTGCCGACCTGCAGCCCGATCACGGTCACGACCGGGATCAGCGCATTCCTCAGCGCATGGATGCCGACGACGCGGAAGGGCGACAAGCCCTTGGCGCGGGCGGTGCGAACGTAATCCTCGCTGAGCACTTCGAGCATGGTCGAGCGGGTCATGCGCGCGATCGTGGCCAGCGGGATGGTTCCAAGCACAATGGTCGGCAGGATGAGATGCGACACGGCCGAAAGGAAGGCGCCGTCCTGGCCGGAGAGCAGGCTGTCGATCAGCATGAAGCCGGTGACCGGATCGAAATAATAGAGCAGGTCGATGCGGCCGGAGACCGGCGTCCAGTCGAGCTGGACGGAGAAGAACAGGATCAGCAGCAGGCCCCACCAGAAGATCGGCATCGAGAAGCCGGTCAGCGCGACGCCCATCACCGAATAGTCGATGAAGGTGCCACGGCGGGTCGCCGCGATCACGCCAGCCGGGATGCCCAACACGATGGCGAAGATCATTGCCGTCAGCGCCAGTTCGAGCGTCGCCGGGAACAGCGTCAGAAATTCCGAGAACACCGGGGCATGGGTCGAGAGCGAGGTGCCGAGATCGCCATGCGCGATCTGCCAGAGATAGTCGAGGAACTGCTTCCATACCGGCTGGTCGAGGCCGAGCTGGTGGCGGAATTCGGCCAGCCGTTCCGGCGTGATGCCGCGCTCGCCGGTGCGGACCTCGATCGGGTCGCCGGGAACGAGGCGGATCGCGATGAATGTCAGGAAGGCGATGGCGATGAAGGTCGGGATGACCAGCAGCGTTCGCCGGATGATGAATCCGAACATGGGCGGGTCCGGCGGCAGCGGCGGGGCTCAATTGGCCCCGCCGACGCGCGCATGCCTATTTCAGGTCGACATCGGCGAAGTCGTGCCGGCCGAGCGGACTGACCTTGTAGCCGACGACTTCCTTGCGCACGGGCTCGAACACGACCGAATGCGCGATGTTGAACACCGGCACCTCGTCATGGGCGATGACCTGCATTTCCTCATAGAGCTTGGTGCGCTCTGCCTTGTCGGTGATGCTCTTGGCCTTCTTCAGCTTGTCGTCGAAGTCCTTGTTGCACCACTTCGCGATGTTCTGGCCGCCTTCGCGGGCGGCGTCGCAGCCGAGCAGGAAGAAGAAGTTGTCGGGATCGCCATTGTCACCGGTCCAGCCGAGCTGGCCCATCTGGTGTTCGCCCTGCTGCATCCGCTTGCGGTATTCGCCCCATTCATAGGAGACGAGCTTGGTCTTGATGCCGACCTTGTCGAGATCGGACTGCACCATCTCCGCAACGCGCTTGGCATTGGGGTTGTAGGGGCGCTGCACCGGCATCCACCAGAGATCGCTCTCGAAGCCGTTCTCGAGCCCTGCCTCCTTCAGCAGTTCCTTCGCCTTCGCGACATCATGCGGATAGTCGACGATGGCGTCGTTGTAGCTCCAGATGGTCGGCGGAATGAAGTTCTTGGCCGGCTGTCCCGCGCCGAGATAGACGTCCTTGAGGATGGCTTCCTTGTCGATGGCATAGGTGACGGCGAGGCGAACGCGCTTGTCGTCGAAGGGCTTCTTGGTCACGTTGAAGGCGAGATAGCCGATATTGAGGCCGGCCTGCTGCATCAGATCGACATTCGGATCCTTGCCGATCGCCTCGAGGTCGGCCGGATTCGGATAGGGCATGACATGGCATTCGCCCTTCTGAAGCTTAGACCAACGCTGCGTCGCGTCCTTGGTGATCGCGAAGACGAGGTCGATCTTCGGTGCGCCGCCCCAATATTCCGGGAACGCCTTGTAGCGAATGACCGCGTCCTTCTGGTAGGCGACGAATTCGAACGGTCCGGTGCCGACGGGCACCTGGTCGACCTGCTCCGGCGTTCCGGCCTTCAGCATCGCATCGGCATATTCGGCCGAGAGGATGGTGGCGAAGTCCATCGCCAGGTTGGCGAGGAACGGCGCCTCCGGGCGGGTGAGGGTGAACTTCACGGTGGTGTCGTCGACCTTGTCGATCGACTTCAGCAGATCGGGCATCCCCATATCGTTGAAGTAGTCATAGGCGCCGCCCGAAACCTTGTGATAGGGGCTGTCGTCCTTCCACATGCGGTCGAACGAGAACAGCACGTCGTCGGCATTGAAGTCGCGCGTCGGCGTGAAGCCCTTCACGGAATGGAACTTGACGCCCTTGCGCAGGTGAAACGTCACCGTGAGCCCGTCGGGCGAGACATCCCAGGATTCGGCGAGGCCGGGAATCACATTGGTCGTGCCCGGCTCGAACTGGACCAGCTGGTTATAGGCCGGCCGCGCGGCATCGAACGAGGTACCGGTGGTGTTGATCTGCGGGTTGAAGTTTTCGGGGCTGCCCTCGGCGCAGTAAACCAGAGTCTTCGCTTCTGCACCGGCGGCGAGGCCGCCGACAAGCATGGTCGCAGCCAGAAGGCCCATCAGTCGTTTCATCGTAAAATTCCCCTCACGCGGGCGCCGGGACGGCGCGATCCGGTCTCGCCCCTGCATCGCACCTCTCTTGCGGAGGTTGTCGAACGGGCGATCACCTTCAAATCGAGCCGAGGCGGCGGCCGAATGCAAGCGCAAACTTGCCGTCCGCCACCGAACATCGGGCTCCCCTGGGGAATAGGGTCTCCTCAGCGGGGGCCCTGCCAGAGGCGCGACCGGTCGAACCGGGCCATTTCCTCGAGCAGTTCGACAAAGGCCTTCGCCTGGTGTTCGACGATCAGACGCCCGCGCTCCGCCGTGGCACGGGCGGCATTGCCGACGGCGCCGGAGGGATTGAGATCCTGCGCCTGCCAGCCGATCCGCGCCGGCGCCATGTGGAAACGGAGGCGCTTGAACTCCTTGAGCAGGTCGAGCTGCTGCGAGCGGAAGTCCTCGGCCTTGTCCATCTTCACGAGATCTGGCCGGAAATGCAGCATGATCGAGGTTTCGACATCGCCGCCATGGATGCCGTAAAGATCCTCTTCCGCCGGCACGAGGCCGGCGGGCTCACCAGCGCCGGCCCACCCGGTCGAAACCGCGAGCATGCCGTGCTTGATGCGGAGCTCCCGCACGAGGATATCGGCGACCGGGACATTGCCGCCATGCGAGGTGACGATCACCAGCTTGCGGACGCCAGCCCGGACAATCGAATCCGCGATCTCCATCCAGATCCGGATCGCCGTTTCCCATGAGAAGGTGATCGTACCGGGCGATGCGATATGCTCGTTCGACTTGCCGATCGACTGGAGCGGCAGGAACGTCACCGGCAGTCCGGCGGGCAGCAGTTCGATCGTGCGCTTGACCATGCCTTCGCCGATGCAGGCATCGGTGAAGACAGGGAGATGCGGCCCATGCTGCTCGATGGCGCAGACCGGCAGAACCGCGATCCAGTCCTTCTCGCCGCCGAGGAAGTCGGGCGCCTGCATCTCGTGCCAATAGGGGCGGGGAAGGGTGGTCATGACGTTCATCTCCGGATTCGTCGAGACTTGGATTTCACCTCTCCCTGAGGGAGAGGTGAAGGTTATTTCCATCGCGTTTCAAACGCGTCGCTACAGCGCCTCCAGAAACGCGCGCGACGCCGCATGATGTTCGTAGCGGAGTTTCGCGAGGTCGACGCCGACGGGTGCGCCATCCTCGACCCGCCATTCGCCCTTGACCATGACGCGATCGGCCGCATGGGCGCCGCAAAGCACAAGCGCGGCGATCGGATCGCCGGCGCCGGAAAAGCGGAGCTCGTCCAGCGACCAGAAGGCGAGGTCGGCCTGCTTGCCGACCGCGATGGCGCCGATATCGTCGCGGCCGAGGCAGCGCGCGGAGCCTTCGGTGCCCCAGCGCAGCGCATCGCGGTGCGTCACGGTCTCGGCGTCATAGCGCAGCCGCCCGATCATCAGCGCGTGCCGCACTGCCTCCATCAGGTTGGAGTTGTCGTTCGAGGCCGAGCCGTCGACGCCGAGACCGATTGGGCTTCCGGCCGCCTCCAACTCCTTGGTGCGGCAGATGCCGGAGGCGAGCACCATGTTGGACGTTGGGCAGTGGCAGATGCCGACGCCATGGCGGCCGAGCTTTGCAACCTCCGCGTCGTCGAAATAGATGCCATGCGCCAACCAGACGCGATCGCTCAGCCAGCCAACTTCCTCGAGATAGTCGGTGGCGGTCATGCCATGTTTTTCGCGGGCGAAGGCGGCTTCCTGCGCCGTCTCGACGAGATGCGTGTGCAAGCGGCAGTCGTGCTTTTCGGCGAGGGCAGCTGTCGCGCGCATCAGCCGCTTGGTGACGTCGAACGGGGCGTTGGGCGCCAGCGCGACCCGCGTCATCGCGCCCTCGCTGGCGTCGTGATAGCGGGCGATGACGCGCTCGCAATCGGCGAGGATCACGTCGTCGTCCTGGACAGCGCCGTCGGGTGCCAGCGCCTGGCTGTCCTCGGCGCCGGTAAGGTCGAGCGCGCCGCGGGTCAGCGTCATGCGCATGCCGATCGCCGCCGCTTCCTCGGCTTCGATGTCCATCGCGTGTTCGAGCCCGCGCGGGAAGAGGTAGTGATGATCGGACGCCGTCGTGCAGCCCGACATCATCAGCTCGGTCATCGAGAGCCGCGCCGCGAGGCGGAAATTCTCCGCGTTCACATGCTTCGTCCAGACCGGATAGATCGAGGCGATCCAGGGCCAGAGCGATTTGTTGATCGCAAGCGGATGCGCCCGCGTCATGGTCTGGAACATGTGGTGATGGGTGTTGATGAGGCCTGCGGTCACGACATGGCGGCTGGCGTCGAACACCGTGTGCACCGGGTGCCGAGGCTCGGCGCCGGCCGCGACCAGCTCGACGATCCTGCCCCCCGCGACGACGACGCCGCGCTCGGCGCCATCACCGAGCGTCGCGATCGGATCCTTGATCCAGAGGTTTTCGGTCATGTCGGCCCGCTGCCCCAATCCATCGGCCTGATGCGCCGGTTGATGCGGCGAGGAGATCGCGTCCGGCCCGAGCGGGCAAGATCATATGTGCGGCACGGCGGGCACTCGTGTCGGCTGCAGGATGGCAACGACGTGCGATTCGGTGGGAGGGCTCAGGCGGTTGGCCCCCTCTCCAACTCTCCCCCGCTCTCGCGGGAGAGAGGGCATGCCTCGGCTTTCATGGAGGCTTGGCCGAACCACCGGCCATCCCCTCTCCCGCGAAGCGGGGGAGGGAAAGGGAAGGGGGTCATCGGGATGCGACGCCGGAAATCCAGGCGCTCATCACTCACACGCTCTCGAGGAATGCCTTCGCGACGCTGCCATGCTCAAAGCGGAGCTCGGCGAGGTCGACGCCGACGGGTGCGCCGTCCTCGATTCGCCAGTCGCCCTTCACCATGACGCGGTCCGCCTTGTACGCGCCGCAGAGCACGAGCGCGGCGAGCGGATCGCCGGCGCCGGAAAAGCGCAGTTCGTCGAGCGAGTAGAAGGAAAGATCGGCCTGCTTGCCGACGGCGACGGTGCCGATATCCGAGCGGCCAAGGCAAGCGGCCGAGCCCGAGGTTCCCCAGCGGAAGGCGTCGAGATGGGTGACGCTCTCGGCGTTATAGGTCAGGCGGCCGATCATCAGCGCATGGCGCACGGCTTCGATCAGGTTGGAATTGTCGTTCGAGGCCGAGCCGTCGACGCCGAGGCCGACAGGCGAACCGGCTGCCTCGAGTTCCTTCGTCCGGCACTGGCCCGAGGCGAGCACCATGTTCGAGGTCGGGCAATGCGAGACGCCGACGCCGGCCTTGCCGAGCCGCGCGACCTCGTCATCGTTGAAATGGATGCCATGCGCCAGCCAGACGCGGTCGTTCAGCCAGCCGACTTCCTCGAGATAGTCGACCGGGCGATAGCCGAAATGGGCCATGCAATAGTCGATCTCGTCGCGCGTCTCGGCGAGATGGGTGTGCATGTGGCAGTTGCAGCGCTCGGCAAGCGCAGCCGTTTCCACCATCAGCCGCTTGGTGACGTTGAACGGCGCGCAGGGTGCCAGCGCCACCTGCAGCATCGCCCCTTCCGAAGCGTCGTGATAGCGCCCGATGACGCGCTCGCAATCGGCGAGAATGGTGTCGGTGTCCTGCACCGCGCCGGAATTGGCATTGCCGCCTTCCGCCTCGGTGAGGTTCAGCGAGCCGCGCGTCAGCGTCATGCGCATGCCGAGCTTGCCGGCCTCGTCGGCCTGGATGTCCATCGCCTCGTCGAGGCCCGGCGGATAGAGATACTGATGGTCGGAAGCCGTGGTGCAGCCCGACATCATCAGTTCGGTGAGCGCGAGGCGGGTGGCGAGGCGGAAATTCTCGGGGTTGACGTTCTTGGCCCAGATCGGGAAGAGCGCCTGCAGCCAGGGAAAGAGTTCCTTGTTGATCGCGGCCGGATGAGCGCGCGTCAGCGTCTGGAACATGTGGTGATGCGTGTTGATGAGGCCGGGCGTCACGACATGGCGGCTGGCGTCGAAGACGCGGTGGACCGGATGGGCGGGCTCGGCGCCCTTGCCGACGAGTTCGGCGATCTTGCCGTCCTCGACAACGACGCCGCGCTCGGCTCCATCGCCGAGGACCGCAATCGGATCCTTGACCCACACCCTGTCGCCCATCGCGCCGTCGCTCCTCGTCACTGAAATCTGCGGCGCGATACGATCACGGCGGCTGCTGCGACGCAATATCGGCGCGGCCAGTCTCACGCCCTCGTCTTGATCGCCGGATCGCCATAGGCGGCGGCGAGGCAGGGCGAGACGAAGAGCCGACCCTGCCAGGCGCCGCGGACCGTTCGGGTCGCCACGATCAGCCAGGCGACCGCGAGCCCCACCACCAGTACGCCGCCCACCACCGTGAAGAAGGTGAAGCCGGTCGCCCGGGCCAGAGCGAGCGTTCCAAGCGCGTAGACGGCAACCGGGAAGGTCAGCGCCCACCAGCCGAGATTGAACGGCATCTCCTGGCGCACATATTGGGCCGTCTTCAGCACCGCGAGGATCAGCCACCAGACGCCATAGCCCCAGAGCAGGATCGCACCGAGAATGCCAGCACCGAAGGCGACATCACCCACCGTGGCAAGGCCATGCGCCGCAAACACGGTCGGCGCATTGTTGCCGAGCACGACCAATGCCAACGCTCCGGTCCCGATCGGCCCGAGTGCCAGCCAGCCTGAGGCAGCCATGTCGCTGGTCGGCAAGCGGTGCAGCACGAGGCGAAGCAGCAGCAGGACGAGGATGCCGAGCGCGGGCAGAACGGAATAGGCCCAGAGGGCATAGCTGAGGATCTCGACCGTAAACGCGTCGCCGCTTGCCAGATGCGGGACGAGCAGGCCGCCGCTGGCTGCCGCGACCTCGCTGGCGACGATCGGCAGCAGCCAGACCGCCGTCATCCTGTCGAGGCTGTGATCCTGGCGCGTGAACATCAGGAAGGGGATCAGCGTGCCGCAGGCAACCGCCATCGCGACATCGATCCACCACAGCGTCGTGGCGATGCTGATCGCGGCGGCGCCCCAGAGCGGGATTCCGAAAGCGAGAAAGCCGTTGATGATCGTCGCGAGCCCCATCGGGATCGTGCCGAAGAACATGGACATTACCGGATGCCGGAAGATCCGCTTCGCCTCGTCGAAATAGAGCAGCCAGCGCGCCGCATAGACGGCCGAAAACAGCGTGAACAGGGCGATGTTGGCAAGCCACAAGGCCCGCGCAATCTCGTGCAGACCGGGGATTTCCAGCGGGAACTGGTTGAGCGCCAGTGCGAGGCCCCCCGTTCCCATGGTGACGGCGAACCAGTTCGGCGTGAAATTTCGCAGCCGCCAGAGCGCGACATCCGCGGCTCCGCTCGCGGCGCTCGCCTGTGGCCCGTTCATCACTGCAGCAGTCTCAATCATCATCGCTCTCCTGCCTTGCCCGTTCGGCAAGGTCCGTCTCACGGCTGCAGCTTGAGGCCCGCGCAGCCGAATATGAAGCCTGGATGGTGATGCCACGCGCTCAACGTGCAATCCATCGCGTAATATCGTATCAATCGTTTATCGAAATCGAATGAATGCAGCATGACCTTTGAGCAGCTTCGCATTTTCATCGCCGTCGCCGAGCGTGAGCACCTGACCCGTGCCGCCGAGGCGCTTGGTCTGACGCCCTCGGCTGTCAGCGCCTCGATCCGGGCGCTGGAACAGTCCTATGGTGTGCTGCTGTTCGAGCGGGTCGGCCGGGGCATCGAGCTCAGCGAAGCCGGTCGGCTGTTTCTGCCGGAGGCGCGCGCGGTGCTGGCGCGGGCGGGGACGGCGGAGTCGCTGCTTTCGGATCTCGGCGGATTGAAGCGCGGACGGCTGGCGCTCCAGGCGAGCCAGACGATTTCCAATCACCTGCTGCCCCCGGCGATGGTCCGTTTTCGTGCTGACCATCCGGGGATCGTGCTCTCGCTCACCGTTGGCAATACCGAGACGGTGGCGCGGGCCGTTGCTGCCGGCGAGGCGGAGCTTGGCCTGGTCGAGGGACGGATCGACACGCCGCTGCTTGCGCAGGAGGCGATCGGCGAGGATAGGCTGATCGTCGTGGTGGCGCCGGGCCATCCCTGGGCAGGCGTGCATCCTGCGAAAGCCTCGCGGCTCGCCACGCTGGCCGATGGATGCTGGATCCTGCGCGAAAGCGGCTCCGGCACGCGCTCAAGCTTCGCCGAGGCGCTCGCTGCCGTCGGGCGTTCGATCGACCAGCTCGACGTCGCGCTGGAACTGCCGTCCAACGAAGCCGTCCTCGCCGCGGTTGCCGCCGGGCCTTATGCGGCGGCGGTCTCGGAGGCGGCGGCTTCGGCCATGATCGACGCCGGCCGGCTCGTGCGGGTCGATTGCCCGCTGCCGCCGCGCGCCTTCACGCTGCTCCGCCACAAGGAGCGCCACCTGACGGCCGCCGCGCTCGCCTTCGCGGCGCTCGTCCGGGCTAATCCGCCCGCGCCGCCACCGCCTCAACCTCGACCAGGAATTCGGGCCGCGTAAAGCCTGAGACGATGAAAAGCGTCGAGGCCGGCAGCGGGTCGCTCACATAGCGGTCGCGCACGGCCATGTAGCGGCGCATGTCCTCGCGCCGGGTCACGAAGGCCGAGAGGCGGACGATGTCGGCGAGATCCATGCCGCCCTCGGCGAGGATGGCGCGGATCGCCTCGAAGCAGATCTCCGCCTGTTCCTCGATTGTCTCCGGCACGCTGTCGTCGGCGCGGACACCAAGCTGGCCCGAGGTATAGACGAAGCGGCTGCCGGTCGGCACGGCGATGCCGTGATGATAGCGGCCAAACGGCAGCCGGATGGCGGATGGGCGAAGGGGGATATTGGTCGGGGTGGTCAAGCGAGGCTCCTCTGACGGCTGCGTCGACTTTGCCGCCTGCATCCGGCGCCGGCAAGCCGCAAGCCATCCAGGCTGCTCGCCCCTCCGCTCAGCAAATGAGCATTATCCTGCGGGCTGACGCATGGAGCGCAATTCTGCTCCTATGCTGTGCAGCAATCCTGCCCTAGATTGTCATGGAGGTTGTCCAACGGATCGCCGATGCTCCGTTCGGCCGGGTCGATGGCATGGCTCTTGCGACGGTGTCTTGCTGGGCCGGCCCCGTTGTGCCGGTTCCCGTGCCGCCCTGTCGGGGGGTGGTGAAGTCAGGGGGCGGCCTCCTTTGGAAGCCGCGAAGAGGGAAAGCGGAGAGCAGATGAGATCGTTCAGAAACGGCATTGTCGGCGCCTTGGCCGGCGTTGCGGCGCTCGTCGCTGCGGGCGGCGCGCAGGCGCTCGACGAAGTGAGCTTTGGCACCAACTGGCTCGCCCAGGCCGAGCATGGCGGCTTCTATCAGGCCGTCGTCGACGGGACTTATGAGAAATACGGCCTCAAGGTCACGATCCTGCAGGGCGGACCGCAGGCGGCCAATCGTGCGCTGCTTCTCGCCGGCAAGGCCAATTTCTATATGGCCGGCAATCTCCTCGAACCGTTCTCCTCGGTCGAGCAGGACGTACCGCTGATCGAGGTCGCGGCGATCTTCCAGAAGGAGCCTCAGGTTCTGATCGCCCATCCCGATGCCGGCGTCGAGAAATTCGATGACCTCGCCAAGCTGCCGACCATCTTCATGGGCAAGGATGGCTTCGTCTCCTATTTCCAGTGGATGAAATCGGCCTTTCCGGGCTTCAAGGACGAGCAGTACAAGCCCTATACCTTCAATCCCGCGCCGTTCATCGCCGACAAGCAGTCGGCTCAGCAGGGCTACATCACCTCCGAGCCGTTCGAGATCGAGCGCCAGGGCGGCTTCAAGCCGAAGCTGTTCCTGCTCGCCGACAGCGGCTTCGACACCTATTCGACGCTGATCGAGACGACGCAGGATTTCGCGGCGACCAAGCCGGACGTTGTCCAGCGCTTCGTCGATGCCTCGATCGTCGGCTGGTACAATTATCTCTACGGTGACAACAAGGCAGCGAACGAGGCGATCAAGAAGGACAATCCGGAGATGACGGATGACCAGATCGCCTTCTCGATCAAGACGATGAAGGAGTATGGCATCGTCGATTCCGGCGACACGCTGGAGAAGGGCATCGGCTGCCTGACCGACGCGCGCGTCAAGTCGTTCTACGACAAGATGGTCAAGGCCAACGTGGTCAAGGCTGGCCTCGATATCTCGAAGTCCTATTCGACCGCCTTCACCTGCAAGGGCGTCGGCAAGGACCTCAAGAAGTAGTCATTCCGCCCTCGCGGCCGCGCTTCTGCGCGGCCGCTTCTCCATGATCTCCAGGACGATGACGCCCGTGTCCTCAGCATCCAGTATCGCGCCGCAAATGGCGCCCGGCCGGCCCATCGTTCGGCTCGACCATGTCTCGAAGACCTTTTCCAACGGCACCGTCGCGCTGAAGGATATGAGCCTCTCCATCGGCGAGGGCGAATTCGTCAGCCTGCTCGGACCCTCGGGCTGCGGCAAGTCGACGGCGCTCAGGATCATCGCCGGCCTCGGCGATGCGACGACCGGACGGGTCGAATGGCCGACCATGGCGCATGATGCAGCCGGCAAGCCCGAACGCGAGATCGGCTTCGTGTTTCAGGAGCCGACGCTGATGCCCTGGGCGAGCGTCTTCAAGAATGTCTGGTTGCCGCTGCGCCTTTCGGGCATCTCGAAGGCGGCGGCGCGGGCGCGCGTCATGGAAGCGCTCGAGATGGTCGGCCTCGCCAGTTTCGCGGACGCCTATCCGCGCGAACTGTCCGGCGGCATGAAGATGCGCGTCTCGATTGCTCGGGCGCTGGTGACGCGGCCGCGCGTGCTGCTCATGGACGAGCCCTTCGCGGCGCTCGACGAGATCACGCGGCAGAAGCTCAATGACGATCTGCTGCGGCTTTGGGCACAGTTCGGCTGGACCGTCGTGTTCGTGACGCATTCCGTGTTCGAATCCGTCTATCTCTCGACGCGCATCGTCGTGATGGCGCCGCGGCCGGGTCGGGTCATCGACGAGATCGCAGTCGACGGCCCATTGCCGCGCGATCTCGCCTACCGTACCTCGCCCGAATACAGCGAGATGACCCGCAAGGCCTCCCAGTCCCTTCATTCGGCGCTCGGCGCGAACGATCACCTATGACCGACCTGCCTCAAACCGGCCTCGTCGAGGCTTCTAGTGCCGAGCCCAGCAATGACGGGGGCGCGCCGCCGCATGAGCGCCTGCTCAAGATTGTCATTCCGCTGGTGATGCTGGGCGGGCTGATCGCGCTCTGGGCCTGGTACGTCAAGGCCTACAATGTGCCGCATTACATCCTGCCGGGACCGGACCTCGTCGCCGGCGCGATGATCAAGGATTGGGGCGTGCTCGGGCCGGCGTTGCTGGTGACGCTCACCATCACCTTTCAGGCGCTGGCAATCGCGCTGGTCGGCGGCGTGCTGATCGCGATCCTGTTCGCGTCCTCGCGCTGGGTCGAGATCGCGCTGTCGCCCTATATGGTCATCCTGCAGGTGACCCCGATCATCGCAATCGCGCCGCTGATCCTCATCTACACATCGACGACGCAGCAGGCGCTCCTGATCTGCGCCTGGATCGTCGCCTTCTTCCCGGTGCTCTCGAACACGACGCAGGGGTTGAAGAGCACCGATCACAACCTGCTCAATCTCTACGAGCTCTATGGCGCTTCACGGTGGCAGACGCTCTTCCTCCTGAAGCTCCCTTCGGCGCTGCCCTATTTCCTGACCGGACTTCGCATCGCCGGCGGACTTGCGCTGATCGCGGCTGTCGTCGCCGAATTCGCAGCCGGTTCGGCCGGTGCCGGCTCAGGCCTCGCCTTCCGCCTGCTCGAATCGCAGTACCGGCTCAATATCCCGCGCCTCTTCGCCGCGCTGCTCCTCCTCTGCGCTACGGGCGTCGCGATCTTCGGCGCGACCAGCCTCCTGTCCCACCTCTTGCTGCGGCGCTGGCACGAAAGCGCCATTCGCCGGGAGAATTGACGTGACGTTCGGCTTTGCCGCGCTGCCCGAGGCCGGGCGCCTCGTTCTTGCCAATGCGACCATTCCCTCTGCGACGCTTGCGGATGAAACCGGCGGCGTCGATATCGGCGAGGGGTTGGCCCGCGCCGATATCGTGATCGAGGACGGCCGCATCGCGGCGATCGCGCCTGCCGGCAGCATCGGCGGCGCGCCCGTCTTCGATATGGATCATGGCCAGGTCTGGCCCTGCTTCGTCGATATGCACACCCATCTCGACAAGGGCCACATCGCGCCGCGCCACGCCAATCCCGATGGGACCTTCGCCGGCGCGCTGGCGGCGGTGGAGGCCGATCGCAACGCGCATTGGACGACCGCCGATGTGCGGGCACGAATGGAATTCGCGCTGCGGGGCGCCTATGCGCATGGGACGAGCCTCATCCGCACCCATATCGACTCCGTCGCGCCGCAATTCCCGGCCTCATGGCCGGCTTTTGTCGATGCCAAGGCGGCGTGGGCCGGGCGGATCGAGCTGCAGGGTGTGGCGCTGACGCCGATCGATAATTTCTTCAACGACGCCTTCGTCCGCCAGCTCGTCGACACCGTCATCGTGGCGGATGGCATCATTGGCGGCGTGACCTTCATGATCCCCGAACTGCCCGCGGCGCTCGACCGGCTCTTCTTCGAGGCGGCCGAGAACGGGCTCGATATCGACCTCCATGTCGACGAGACCGCCGATCCGAATGCGCGCTCGCTGCGGGCGATCGCGGAAGCCGCTCTGCGTATCGGCTATGAGGGCCAGGTCACGGTCGGCCATTGCTGCTCGCTGGCGCGGCAGGAGGCGGACGAGGCCGACAGGACGATGGATCTCGTCGCCGAGGCGGGGCTCGCCATCGTCTCGCTGCCGATGTGCAACATGTATCTGCAGGATCGCTGGCCCGGCCGCACCCCGCGCTGGCGCGGCGTCACGCTGCTGCACGAGATGCGCGCGCGCGGCATCAAGGTCTCGGTCGCCTCCGACAATACGCGTGACCCGTTCTATGCCTATGGCGATCTCGACATGCTCGAAGTGTTCCGCGAGGCGGTGCGCATCCTGCAGCTCGATCATCCGCTCGACGCCGCGCCGCATGTTGTGACGACCACTCCGGCTGATGTGCTGCGGCGGCCGGATATCGGCCGTATCGCGGTTGGCGCCGCCGCCGACCTCGTGCTGTTCCGCGCCCGCAGCTGGACCGAGCTGCTGTCGCGGCCGCAGTCAGACCGCACTGTGCTCCGAGCCGGCAAGCCGATCGAGCGGACACTGCCCGATTATCGCGAACTCGATGACCTTCTGAAAGGCTGAGCCATGGCCCGCACCTTTTCGTTCGATCTCGACGCGCTGAAGCGCGACCTCGATGGCATCGAGCTCGAGGATAATCCGGCGCTGGTAAAGCAGAAAAGCCGCGACTTTTTCTGGTACTCGCCGGTGCTGAAGCGCCAGCTCGACGACGTCACCGGCGATCTCGTCGCGACGCCGAAGGACGAGGCCGAGGTGATCCGCATCCTCGCGGCGGCCTTCCGGCACAATTGCCCGGTGACGCCGCGCGGCGGCGGCACGGGCAATTACGGCCAGGCGATGCCGCTTTCCGGCGGCCTGATCCTCAATCTTTCGGCCATGAACAAGGTCAAGGCCATCCTGCCCGGCCGCGTCATCGCCGAGCCCGGCGTGATCATTGCGCAGCTCGATCGCGAGACAAGGGCCCATTCCGGTCAGGAGCTGCGGCTGCATCCCTCGACCGCCAATACCGCGACCATCGCCGGCTTCGTCGCCGGCGGCTCGGGCGGTGTGGGCTCGATCCGCTGGGGGGGCCTGCGCGATATCGGCAATGTGCTGCGGCTCCGCGTGGTGACGCTGGAGGCCGAGCCGCGCGTGCTCGAACTCACCGGCTGGGAGCTGCACAAGGTGATGCACGCCTATGGCACCAACGGCATCATCACCGAAGTCGAGATGCCGCTCACGGCCGCCTATGACTGGGTCGACGTGCTCGTCGGCTTCGACGACTATATGGATTGCGTGCGCTATGCCGATCTGCTCGGCAATTCCGACGGGCTGCTGCTCAAGGAGATCGCGACCGTCGCGGCGCCGGTGCCCGAGACCTATTTCCTTCGCCACCAGAAATTCATCAAAAGAGGCCAGTCGCTGGCCGTGCTGATGGTGGCGCCGCATGCCCTCGATGCGTTCCTGGCGCTGACGGCGCGCGAAAAGGGCGATGTCGTGTTCCGCTCGGATACGGCCGGCGATCTAAAGGGCCTGCCGCCGGCATTCGAACTCGCCTGGAACCACACGACGCTCAGGGCGCTGCGCGGCGATCCGGCGATCACCTATCTGCAGACGATGTATCCGCCGCCGGAGCACATCGCCAAGATCGCGACCATGACCGCGCTGCTCGGCGACGAGGTGCCCGGCCATCTCGAATTTGTCCGCTTCGACGGCAAGATCACGCCGATGGGCCTGCCGATGCTGCGCTTCACCACCGAGGCGCGGCTCGACGAGATTGTCCGCCTGCACGAGGACAATGGCTGTCCGGTGTTCAATCCGCATCGCTATACGCTGGAGGAGGGCGGTATGAAGCAGACCGACGCGATCCAGCTCGCCTTCAAGCACGAGGCCGATCCGAAGGGGCTGCTCAATCCCGGCAAGATGATCGCCTTTGAGGACCCCACCTTCGATTTCACGGCGCAGAAGACCTATCTGTTCCCGGGCCTCAAAGCCGCATCCTGACAGGAAGACGGACCGATGCGTGTTCTCGTCGTCTTCGCCCATCCGGTCGAGACTAGTTTCCAGGCGGCCCTGCATCAGACGGTCGTCGCCTCGCTGAAGAAGGCCGGCCACGAGGTCGATGATTGCGATCTCTATGCCGAGGGCTTCAATCCGGTGCTCTCACGCGAGGAGCGGATGCACTACCACGACATTCCGGCCAATCGGGTCAATGTCGAGCCCTATGTCCAGCGGCTGCTTGCCGCCGAAGCGCTGGTCTTCGTCCATCCGGTCTGGAATTTCGGCCTGCCGGCGATCCTGAAGGGCTTCTTCGACCGCGTCTTCCTGCCGGGAGTCTCGTTCAAGATGGTGGACGGCAAGGTGAAGCCGAACCTGCATCACATCACCAAGCTGACGGCCGTGGTCACCTATGGCGGCGCGCGCTGGCGGGCGCTCGGCGTCGGTGATCCGCCGCGGAAGATCGTCAAGCGTGTGCTCCGCGCCCAGATCAAGCCGATGGCACCGGTCGGCTATCTCGCCCATTACGACATGAACCGGTCGACCGACGCGACGCGTTCGGCTTTCCTGGCCAAGGTGGCGGCGGAGATGGAGCGCTTCTGACATGCGGGCTTTGGTCGTTTATGCCCATCCGGTGCCCGAAAGCTTCGGTGCCGCACTGCGCGATACCGTTGTCGCGGCGCTCGAGGCGGCAGGCCATGAGGTGCGGCTCGTCGACTTGAATGCGATCGGTTTCAATCCGGTGATGAGCGCCGATGAGCGGCGGCGCTATCACGATGCCGGCGTCAATGAAGAGCCGGTGGCCGACCAACTCGCCCATATCAAATGGTGCGAGATGCTGGTCTTTGTCTATCCGACCTGGTGGTACGGGCTGCCAGCGATCCTCAAGGGGTGGCTCGACCGGGTCTGGGTGCCGCATGTCGCGTTCATCATGCCGACGGAGACGCAGGGCATCAGGCCCAACATGCAGCATATCCGCCGTATCGTCGCGGTGACGAGCTGCGGCGCGACCTGGTGGCTGTCGAAATGGGTGGGCGAGCCCGGACGGCGAACCTTGCTGCGCGGCATCCGCACACTCTGCCATCCGCTGTGCCGCACGACTTATCTCGCGCTCTACCAGATGGATACTGTCAGCGCGGAAAGCCGCGCCCGCTATCTCGAACGGGTGAAGCGGACGGTGGCGAAGCTCTGAAATGAAAGCGGCTCCGCCCTATCGGGGCGAAGCCGCTGTGACGGGTGCCGGAGACGGGCTTCCGGTCAGACCTTGCCCATCAGCCGCTCGATCTCGGGGCGGAACTCGTCGGCGATATCGGGCCGCGACAGCGCGAACGCGACATTGGCGGAGAGGAAGCCGACCTTGTTGCCGCAGTCATAGACCTCGCCATCGAAGCGGCAGCCGTAGAAATACTGCTTTTCCATCAGCTTCAGCATCGCGTCGGTCAGCTGGATTTCGTTGCCGGCACCGCGCTCCTGCTTCGAAAGAAGATCGAAGATCTGCGGCTGCAGGATGTAGCGGCCGTTGATGTAGAGGTTGGAAGGTGCGACTTCCGGCTTCGGCTTCTCCACCATCGCATTGATGCGGAAGGCTGCGTCGGAGAGGGTCGCGCCAACGCCGACGACGCCATACTGGTTGGTCTCGGCCGGGTCGCATTCGCTGACGGCGAGCACGTTGCCGCCGGTCTCGTTATAGGCCTCGACCATCTGGCGCAGACAGCTCGGCTCGCCCTTCATCACCATGTCGGGGAGAAGCACGGCGAAGGGCTCATTGCCGACCAGTTCGCGCGCGCACCACACGGCATGGCCGAGGCCGAGCGGTACCTGCTGGCGGGTGAAGCTGGTCGAGCCCGGCTTCGGCAGATCCTTGGCGAGCAGCGCGAGCGCCTCGCTCTTGCCTCTTCCGGAAAGTGTCGCTTCAAGTTCATATTGAACGTCGAAATGATCCTCGATCACGGCCTTGTTGCGGCCCGTGACGAAAATGAAGTGTTCGATGCCGGCTTCACGCGCCTCATCCACTGCATACTGGATCAGCGGACGGTCGACGACGGTCAGCATTTCCTTGGGCATGGCCTTCGTGGCCGGCAGAAAACGCGTGCCAAGGCCCGCCACGGGGAAGACGGCCTTACGAATGGGAGCGCTCATAAACACCTCTCGGTCGAAATTCGCTGGGGACAGTATCGCCCCAATCCTAAGAACAACGCTAACGAAAGCCAGAAGATGCGCGACAATTCGCGGGGCGGTGCGTGACGCCGCCGACCGTCGATGACGCGTCTTTACCTCCCATTAAATATGAATCGGGCATGAGGGTCATATGACGGTTTTGGTTACAGGCGGTGCCGGCTATATCGGCAGCCACATGGTGTGGCGCCTCGTCGATGCTGGCGAGCGTGTTGTAGTGCTCGATCGGCTGTCGACGGGCTTCGCATGGGCGGTCGCGCCGGAGGCCAAGCTCATCGTCGGCGACATCGGCGACGAGGGCCTTGTCGAGCAGTTGATCCTCGACAACGATGTGGATGCCGTCATCCATTTCGCCGGTTCGATCGTGGTGCCGGAATCGGTCGCCGATCCGCTCGGCTATTATCTCAACAACACGGTCAAGTCGCGCTCGCTCATCGCCACGGCGATCCGTTGCGGCGTCAAGCATTTCATTTTCTCCTCGACCGCTGCCGTCTATGGCGATGCCGGCACCGAACCGGTGGTCGAGACCGCGCCGACGCAGCCGCTGTCGCCCTATGGCCGCTCCAAGCTGATGACGGAGTGGATGCTCGACGATGCGAGCCGCGCGCATGACTTCCGCTATGTGGCACTGCGCTATTTCAATGTCGCCGGCGCCGATCCGCGCGGCCGCACGGGTCAGTCGACCAAGGGCGCGACCCATCTGATCAAGGTCGCCTGCGAAACCGCGCTCGGCAAGCGCGACAGGATCGAGATCCTCGGCACTGATTACGACACGCCTGATGGTACCTGCGTGCGCGACTATATCCATGTCAGCGATCTCGCCAATGCTCATGCCGACGCGCTGGCCTATCTGCGCAGCGGCGGCGCGAGCCTCACCGCGAATTGCGGCTATAGCCGCGGCTTCTCGGTGCGCGAGGTGATCGAGTCCGTTCGCCGCGTTTCGGGCATCGATTTCACGGTGGTCGAGGGCCCTCGCCGGGCCGGCGATGTGCCTGCCGTCGTGGCCAATGCCGCCGTGGCGCGCTCGAAGCTCGGCTGGGTGCCGCAGCATGACGATCTCGATACCTGCGTCAGCACCGCGCTGGCCTGGGAAGAGGCGCTGTCGCGCCGCAACAACGTGGAATAGTGCCGCCCTCCGCGGCGGCACCGACCGGGAGAAGGACGATGCCGAAACGGACTGCAGCCGGAAGGGCAGAGGCGCTGATCCGCGGCGCCCTGCTGATGATGGTGGCCTTCGCCCTGTTTGCGGCCTGGACACCTGCTGCCCGTGCCGACGCGGCCGGGCAGCGCTGGGCGGCCCAGTTCTGGCCGGTGGCGCAGAAAGCCGGCATCTCGCGCAGCGTCTATGTGAGCGCGCTCGGCAGCTTCACGCCGGATCCCGATGTCCTTGCCAAGGCGAGCAACCAGGCCGAATTCGTCAAGCCGCTCTGGGACTATCTCGACAGCGCCGTTTCCGAGACCCGGCTTGCGAATGGCAAGGCGGCGCTTGTGCGGGACAAGCGTCAGCTCGCTGCGATCGAGGCCACCTACGGCGTTGACCGTTCGGTGGTCGTCGCCATCTGGGGCATGGAATCGTCTTATGGGGCGGTGCTCAAGAACGAGAAGATCGTCAAAGGCACGATCCGCTCGCTGGCAACGCTCGCCTATCAGGGCGGCAGCCGCGCGAAATATGGCCGCCAGCAGCTGATTGCGGCATTGAAGATCCTGCAGCATGGCGACATCACCGCGCGCGGCATGAACGGATCCTGGGCCGGGGCGATGGGTCACACCCAATTCATCCCAACGACCTATCAGGCCTACGCCGTCGATTTTGACGGCGATGGCCGGCGCGACATCTGGAACTCCGAGGCGGACGCGCTCGCCTCCACCGCCAATTACCTCGCCAAGATGGGCTGGCGGACGGGCGAGACCTGGGGCTACGAGGTCGTCCTGCCGCGCGGCTTCGACTGGCGCCTCGCCGATGCCGGCAAGACGGCATCGCTCTCGGCCTGGCGCGAGGCCGGCGTCGCGCGGGTTGCCGGCCGTGTCCTGCCGGCGTCCGATACGCCGGCGCGTCTCTATGCTCCGGCCGGCGCCAGGGGACCGGCTTTCCTGCTCCTGCCGAATTTCCGCGTCATCAAGCGCTACAACAATGCCGATGCCTATGCGCTCGCCGTCGGCCATCTTGCCGACCGGCTGCGGGGGGCTGGCGACTTCGTTTCCGAATGGCCGCGTGATGTCAGGCCGCTCACCAGCGACGAGCGGGTCGAGGTGCAGTCGCTGCTCGCTCACAAGGGGCTCTATGACGGCACGATCGACGGCAAGCTCGGCGCCGGAACGCGGCAGGCGATCCGCTCCTATCAGCGCCAGCGCGGCCAGGTGCCCGATGGTTATGCCTCGACGGGTCTCTTGCAGCAGCTGCGCGGCGACGGTTAAGGTTGGACCCAGCTCGGGGGCTCGGCATCATGCCGTCACCATTTGGCCCCATCGGCGGCTGAAGGATTGCCGATGCGCCGCGGCCACCTCGCCAAACATCTCCTCCTTGCCCTCGCGATGATCGGTCTCGCCTGCTTGGCCGTGGACCATGCGGAGGCGCAGGCGCGCGGCGGCTTTTTCGAGCGCCTGTTCGGCGGCGATCGCGAGGTGCCTCCGCCGCCGGGTGCCATCCCGAACGGCCCCCGCGCGGTGCAGCCGCAACAGGGTGGTCGCGCTGCGCCCACACAGCGCAAGAAGCCCGTCGCCGTGGCGCCGGCTGAGCCGGCCTATCCGGTCTCCGAAATCGCGCCGAAGGCCAATGACGCCCGCAAGGTTCTGGTGATCGGCGACTTCGTCGCCGGGGGGCTCGCCTGGGGCCTCGATCAGGCTTTTGCCGATGACCCGGAGATGGCGATCATCGACCAGACGGACGGCTCATCCGGCCTTGTGCGCGACGACCATTATGACTGGACCGCGAGCTTGCCCGATCTCATCCGCGAAACGGCGCCGGATACGATCGTCGTCATGATCGGCATCAATGACCGCCAGCCGATCCGGGCGCCAGCCGGGAGCCTCGTGCTCCGCTCCAAGGACTGGGACGCGGCCTATGCCGCGCGGGTCGATCGCTTCATCGCCGCGCTCAAGGCGTCGGGCCGGCCGGTGGTCTGGGTCGGCGAGCCGCCGGTTCGCTCGTCGGACGGATCGGCCGACATTGCCTTCCTCAACACGCTGTTCAAGGACAAGGCCGAGGCCGCCGGCTTCGTCTTCGTCGACATATGGGATGGCTTCGCCAGCGAGGACGGCAGCTTCGTGGCGCGCGGTCCGGACATGGATGGACAGGCGCGGCAACTGCGCTCCGGCGACGGCATTAATTTCACCAAGGCAGGACGGCGCAAGCTCGCCTTCTATGTCGAGCGCGAACTCGGCGCGGCCGGCGGAGCGCCTGGCGCCGTGCGGGCCGTGCCGCTCAATCCCAACCAGACCATCGAGATCGGCGCCGATGGCAAACCGCGTACGGTCGGCCCTGTTGTATCGCTGACCGATCCACCGGCAGCCGCCGCCAATGTACCGCTTGCGGGCGCCACGCCCGTCGTCGCGGTTCCTGCCGCTGCCGCCGTCAATTCCGCCGATGCTGTCACGCGGCTGACGGTGGAGGGGATCGCGCCTCCCGCGCCGCCCGGCCGAGCCGACGATTTCAGCTGGAAGCCGCCGCAGCCCGAGGCGGCCGCGAAGCCGGTCGTCGACGGCATTGTCATCCTGCCGGCAGCAGGCAGCCCGGCGGCGCAGTAAGGCGCGCCGCCGCTATTGGCCGAGCTGCTTTGCGATGCGGGCGACATCCGGATCATCAGGCAGCACGGCCGAGAGGGTCTTCGCCAGCGGTGCAGCCATGGCGGCATCGCGGGCTTGGAGCGCATTGTTGAGGGCGAGCGACAGCAGTTCCGAGCTATAGGGCAGGCGGGCGAGCGCCATACCGATCTCCGCCCGCGCCGCATCGGCCGAACCGGTCGATTGCAGCGCTACGGCATAGACATAGGCGTAATGGGCGTCGTCGGGGGCGAGACGCGCGGCGCGTTCGAGCTCCGCGACAGCTTCGGGATAGCGTTTCTGCCGGATGAGGCCGAGCCCGAGCGCATAATGCGGCGCCGCGACGGTTGGCGACAATGCGATCGCCTGGCGCAGCACCGTTTCGGCTTCCTCTTCGCGGCCGGTCGCGCGGTAGAGGTCGGCGAGATTGACCGAAAGCGGCGTCGCCGTGGGTTCGAGCTTCAGACCTGCGCGCAATTCCTGCTCGGCGGCGGCGATATCGCCGCGCCGCAGAAGGAAGCCGGCGAGATTGGCTCGTCCCTCCGGCCGATCAGCATTCAGACGCTGTGCGGCTTCATAGTCGGCGAAGGCGGCCTCAATGCGGGCGCGCTCGGTAGCGCTGAGGCCGTCCAGCGGCTGGTCGGCACTGAGCGAGGCGGCCTCGATCCGCACGGCCAGGCTCGGATCGGTAAGGAGCGGGGCGGCAAGGCGCCAGCGCGTCTCCGGCGGGGCATCCTCGAGATTGCGCAAGGCTGTGGCGCGGACGAGCGGGTCGGGGTCGGCGAGCGCCGTCTCTGTCGCTGCGGTGCTTGCGGCGGAGGGGAAGCGGTCAAGCTCGGAAAGGGCAGTGGCGCGCGCGATTGCCGGCGTCTCCGGCGCGCTTGCGAGCGCGATCAGCTTGGCGCGCGCTGCCGGATCGCCCTGGCGCGCCTCATGGAAGGCTTCCGCCCAGGTCTGGTGGCCCTTGCGATCCGGCCCGTGCCAGCGCTCGACCGCCGCCGCGGCCCAGCTGGCCGGCTTGTCGGTATGGCAGTCGTTGCAGGCATTGGGCGTGCCAAGGCTCACCGAAAGGTCGGGGCGCGGAATGCGGAACGAGTGATCGTGCCTGACATCGACGACCATATAGGTCCGCGCCGGCATATGGCAGGAGATGCAGTCCGGCGACTTCGGTCCCTGCGGATGGCCGGTATGGGCTTCGCTCGCGAAACGCTCCGGCATATGGCACTGGCTGCAGACCGTCGCGCCCTCTGCCTTCAGCCTGTCGCTGTGCGGGTCATGGCAATCATTGCAGGTGACGCCGCGCTCGAACATCAGGCTCTGCTTGAACGACTGGTCGTTGAAGACCTCGTCCTTCATCTGGCCGTCGTCCTCGAAGAGGCCGGGGGCGAGGAGGGACGGCAGATGCGTCGCAGTCAGCGCCCGGCCGGGATGCCAGTCCTCCGACAGCGTGCCGCGACGCGAGTGACAACGGGCGCAGGTCTCGACGATATCGCCGGCCGGGCGCGAGACGCCATGTGCCGGGCTGCCGGTCTTCGGGTCAGGGGTCCAGTCGGCCTGCGGCCGCACGGCGGCGACGCTGGCAAAGCCCTGGTTCGGCGTCGCCGGATTGGCGCCGGCCTTGGCCCAGGCAATATGCGCGACCCCGGCGCCATGGCAGCTCTCGCAGCCGACGCTGATCTCGGAGAAGGTCGTGTGGAATGTATCGGTCGGCGCGTCATAGCCCTTGTTGAGCGCCGTCGAATGGCATTCGGCGCACATGAAGTTCCAGTTCTGCTGGCCGCGCGTCCAGTGCAGCGGGTCCGAGGCCGGCATCGGCTGGTCCTTGTAGAGGTGGAACCAGCGTTGGCCGCCGTCTGACTTCGGCCGTGTATCCCAGGCGAAGGGCAAGGCCTGCAGCCGGCCATCCGGGAAGGTGACGAGATATTGCTGCAGCGGGTAGACGCCGAAGGTGTGGCTGACGGCGAAACTGTGCGGGGCGCCGTCCCGCCCTTCGGTCTCGACCATGAAGCGGTCGCCATCGCGGTAGAAACGCGCCTTGGAGCCGAGATGCTCGATGCTGACATTGCCGAAGTCGCCTGCGACGGTTGCCGGTGTCGCGACCATCATCGCCTTGGCATGGTCCGACGTCTTCCAGGCGGCAAATTCGGTGGTGTGGCAGCCGGCGCAAGCGTTGGAGCCGGCAAAGCCGGTGGGCGCAAAAGACTGCAGCACGCCGATTGTGGCCGCGTCGATCGTGTGGCCGTCATCCGCTCTCGGGCCATCGGCGATGGCGGCGGAGACGAAGACAATACCGGCGAGAATTGCCGCGAAAAGAGCGCGAACGAAGCAGATCTACGCCTCCCCCAATGGCGTGAACGTCAGGGCGGGAGACTAGCATCTTGCGGGCCGACTTTGCGACCGCCCAGAACGCAATGCCGCACCGCCACGTTGAGGGTGGCGGCGCGGCATCGGCGCGGTCGTGTCTACTTGCCTGCTGCCTGAGCGGCGATGGTGGCGTCGATCTGCGCCTTCACGGCCGACATGTTGAAGCTGGCGCCGGCCTGCATCGGCGGGAAGTCGATGAAGGTCTGCGCTTCCCTGGCGACTTCCTGTTGCACGAAGACGAAGCGCCAGAACTGGTATGCAAACCAGTTGTAGTAGGCGAGCGATCCTGACTTGCCGTCCGACAAGCCCGTGCGCTCATAAGGATCGAGCCGGAGATTGGTGAGGATCGGCCAATCCACCTTCTCAGTCGCGCCGAGCCAGCCATTCGGCTGATCGGTGAAGCGATATTTGTAGTCGTCGATACGGACAGCAGCGAGCGTGCTTTCGGTCAGATAGAAGATCTCGTGCCGGTTGGACGGGCCTTTGCCGGTGATCAGGTTGAGCTGGTTGTAGCCGTCGAGATGAACCTTGAAGGTCTGGTCGCCGATCTTGGTGCCCTGGAGCAGCCTGGTGCCGATATCGGGATCGCCCGCAGCCGCCAGGAAGGTCGGGAACCAGTCGAGACCGGAGATGATGCTGTTCTCGACCTTGCCCGCCGGCACATGACCGGGCCAGCGCACGAGCGCCGGAACGCGGAACCCGCCTTCAAGGCCCGTACCCTTGCCGCCGGCAAACGGTGTCTGGCCGCCATCCGGCCAGGTGAAGTTCTCGGCGCCATTGTCGGTGGTGAAGACGACGATGGTGTTGTCGTCGAGCCCGTTGGTCTTGAGATAGGTCATGACGGAGCCGACGATGTCGTCGAGCTGAGCCATTCCGGCCTCTTCCTCGGACCAGCCATTTTCGGCGGTTCGCATTTTCTCGTATTTGTCGGAAAGATGCGTCACGACATGCATGCGCGTCGGGTTGAGCCAGAGAAAGAACGGCTTGTTCGCCGCCTTGGCTTTGTCGACGAATTGCAGGGCATTGCCGAGGATTTCGTCGTCGACTGTTTCCATCCGAGGGGGATAGAGCGGGCCGGCATCCTCGATCTTCTGCTTGCCGATGGCGCCCCAGCGCGGCTGGACGGTCGGGTCATCGACGGTCGTCGCCCAGGAATGGATCATGTTGCGCGGGCCGACGACGTCGAGCAGCTTCTGCGGATAGTTCGGATGCGAGGGGTCCTCCATCGCATCGAGATGGTAGAGATAGCCGAAGAACTCGTCGAAGCCGTGCACGGTCGGCAGGAACTTGTTCAGATCGCCGAGATGGTTCTTGCCGAACTGGCCTGTGGCATAGCCCTCGCCCTTGAGGGCCTCGGCGATCGTGACGGCTTCAGCGGGAATGCCGATCGCGGCGCCCGCCTGACCGACTGTGGTCAGCCCCGTGCGGATCGGCAGCTCGCCAGTGATGAAGTTTGCGCGGCCGGCCGTGCAGCTCGCCTCGGCGTAATAGTCGGTGAAGCGCATGCCTTCATTGGCAATCTGGTCGAGATGCGGCGTCCGCCCGGCCATGATGCCTTGGTTATAGACGCCGATATTGGACCAGCCGATGTCGTCACCCATGATAACGACGATGTTCGGCTTCTTGTCAGGCGCGGCGGCGATGGACGCCGACGTGCCTGCAGCTAGCGTTGCCGCGCAGGCGATTACCGCCCACGCGACCCGCCTCGGTCGAATGCTGAATTTCATGATGAAGTCCTCCCCGACCGGCGCGATTGTCCGCAGCCGCTCGGGAACGACGATATCTCCGGGGATCATCCCCACGCTTGATCGGGATCAAGCGATCGCGGAGGCGCGGCAGGCGCCGGACGAGCCGGGCCGCAACCGGACCCCCGTCGGGCGCTGTCACCAGGCGAGGCTGGTCGTCCCCATCAGGTCGCGGTCGATGGCATGCGCCGCCTGGCGGCCCTCGCGGATCGCCCAGACGACAAGCGACTGGCCGCGCCGAATGTCGCCGGCGGCGTAGACCTTATCCACGGAGGTCAGGTAGCGCTCGGTATCGGCCTTCACATTGCCGCGGCGGTCGAGCTCGGGACCGAGTTCGGCGACGAGGCCTTCGAGCTTGGCGCCGGCGAAACCGATCGCCACGAAAACGAGGTCGGCGCGGATGATGAACTCCGTGCCCTCGATCGGCCGGCGCTTCTCATCCACACGGGCGCATTCGACGCCGGTCACCTTGCCGTTCTTGCCGACGACGCGCAGCGTCGCGCAGGCGAATTCGCGCTCGGCGCCTTCGGCCTGTGACGAGGACGTGCGGAACTTGGTCGGCCAATAAGGCCAGACCGTCAGCTTTTCCTCGCGCAGCGGCGGCATCGGGCGGATATCGAGCTGCGTCACGGCGAGTGCGCCCTGGCGGAACGCGGTGCCGACGCAGTCGGAGGCGGTGTCGCCGCCGCCGATGACGACGATGCGGCGGCCGGTCGCGATGATCGGCTCCTCATTGCCGACATCCTCGCGGCCGACGCGGCGGTTCTGCTGGACGAGGAACGGCATCGCATAATGGACGCCTTCCAGCTCGACGCCCGGCAGCTTCGGATCGCGCGGGGCCTCGGCGCCGCCGGTGAGCAACACGGCGTCATGACCATCGATGAGCTCGGAGACCGGCAGCGTGCGGCCGACATCGACGCCATAATGGAAGGTGGCGCCCTCGGCCTCGATCTGCGCGACGCGCCGATCGATCAGATGCTTCTCCATCTTGAAGTCCGGGATGCCATAGCGGAGCAGGCCGCCGGCCCGTGGCTCGCGCTCGTAGACATGGACGTCATGCCCGGCACGCGCGAGCTGCTGCGCCGCCGCGAGGCCGGCCGGGCCGGAGCCGACGACGGCGACCTTCTTGCCGGTGCGAACGGTTGGCACTTCCGGCTTGATCCAGCCGTTTTCCCAGCCCTTGTCGGCGATCGACTGCTCGACCGACTTGATGGCGACCGGAACATTCTCGAGATTGAGCGTGCACGCTTCCTCGCACGGGGCGGGGCAGATGCGGCCGGTGAATTCCGGGAAGTTGTTGGTCGAATGCAGGTTGCGCGAGGCCTCCTGCCAGTCGCCCGAATAAACGAGGTCGTTCCAGTCCGGGATCTGGTTATGCACCGGACAGCCCGTATCGCCATGGCAATAGGGGATGCCGCAATCCATGCAGCGCGCCGCCTGCTGCTTCACCTCATGATCGTTGAGGCGCAGCGTGAACTCGCGGAAGTGCCGTATCCGGTCGGACGCCGGCTGATACTTCTGGTCCTGACGGTCGATCTCGAGGAAGCCCGTAACCTTTCCCATGTCCGTTCCCCCTACTCGGCCGCCACGCCATAGCGGGCGCGTTCCATTTCAATGAGCGCGCGCCGGTATTCGACCGGCATGACCTTCCTGAACTTCGGCCGGAATGCGGCCCAGTCGTCAAGGATCGTCCGGGCGCGCTCGGAGCCCGTATAGTGCAGATGCTGCGAGATCAGCCGATGCAGCCGCTCGTCGTCGAACCGGTTCATGTTCGACGAGATGTCGATCCGACCCTTGTGCTCGATGTCGCCGCCATGGTGGTGCAGCTTCTCGAGCAGGTCGTCCTCTTCCTGGACGGGCTGGATCTCGACCATCGACAGGTTGCAGCGCGCCGCGAAGCTGTCGTCCTCGTCCAGCACATAGGCGATGCCGCCGGACATGCCGGCCGCGAAGTTGCGTCCGGTCTGGCCGATGACGACGACGATGCCGCCGGTCATGTATTCGCAGCCATGATCGCCGCAGCCTTCGACGACCGCGATGGCGCCGGAGTTGCGCACCGAGAAGCGCTCGCCGGCTACACCACGGAAATAGGCCTCGCCCTCTGTCGCGCCGTAGAGAACGGTGTTGCCGACGATGATCGACTGCTCGGCGATGACGCGGCTTTCGGGCGCCGGACGCACGACGAGACGGCCGCCGGATAGGCCCTTGCCGACATAGTCGTTGCCTTCACCGATCAGCTCGATCGAAACGCCGCGGGCGAGAAACGCGCCGAAGCTCTGGCCGGCGGTGCCGGTCAGCGTCACGGCAATCGTGTCGTCCGGCAGGCCATCGCCGCCATAGCGCTTGGCCACCGCGCCCGAGAGCATTGCGCCCGCCGAGCGGTCGGTGTTCTTGATCAGCGCGCTGATCTTGACCGGCGTGCCGTTCTCCAACGCCGGCATCGCCTCGGCGATGAGGCGGCGGTCGAGCACGGCGTCGATCGGATGCTGCTGCCGTTCGGTATGGCGGATCGCCGAGCGCGGCGCATCGGGCTTGAAGAACAGCTTCGAGAAATCGATGCCGTTCGCCTTCCAGTGCTCGATCGCCTGCTTCTTTTCCAGCCGGTCGGACTGGCCGATCAACTCGTCGAAGCGCGTGATGCCCATCGCTGCCATCAACAGGCGGACCTCTTCGGCGACGAAGAAGAAGAAGTTGATGACGTCCTCGGGCGTGCCCTTGAAGCGCTTGCGCAGGACCGGGTCCTGCGTCGCGATGCCGACGGGGCAGGTATTGAGATGGCACTTGCGCATCATGACGCAGCCGGCCGCGATCAGCGGCGCGGTCGAAAAGGCGAACTCATCGGCCCCGAGCAGCGCGCCGATGACGACGTCGCGGCCGGTGCGGAAGCCGCCATCGACCTGAAGGGCGACGCGCGAGCGCAGCCCGTTCAGCACAAGTGTCTGCTGCGTTTCGGCAAGGCCGATTTCCCACGGGCTGCCGGCATGCTTCAGCGAGGTGAGCGGCGAGGCGCCCGTGCCACCTTCGAAGCCGGAGACCGTGATGTGGTCGGCGCGCGCCTTGGCGACGCCGGCGGCAACCGTGCCGACACCGACCTCGGAGACGAGCTTCACCGACACGTCAGCATCGGGGTTGACGTTCTTCAAATCGAAGATCAGCTGGGCGAGATCCTCGATCGAATAGATGTCGTGATGCGGCGGCGGCGAAATGAGGCCGACCCCCGGCGTCGAGTGGCGCACCTTGGCGATGGTCGCGTCGACCTTGTGGCCGGGCAACTGGCCGCCTTCGCCGGGCTTGGCACCCTGCGCCACCTTGATCTGCATCACGTCGGAATTGACGAGATATTCCGTCGTCACGCCGAAGCGGCCCGAGGCGACCTGCTTGATCGCCGAGCGCATGCTGTCGCCATTGGCCAGCGGAACGAAGCGCTCTGCCTCCTCGCCACCTTCGCCGGTGTTCGACTTGCCGCCGATCCGGTTCATGGCGACGGCGAGCGTCGTATGCGCCTCGCGCGAGATCGAGCCGAAGCTCATCGCGCCGGTGACGAAGCGCTTGACGATCTCGGCGGCCGGCTCGACCGCCTCGAGCGGAACGGGCGCCGCGCCGACATCCTCGGCCAGCTTGATCTGGAACAGGCCGCGGATGGTGAGCAGCGCCTTCGACTGCTCGTTCATCTCACGGGCATAGTCCTCGTAACGCGACCAGGAGCCGACGCGGACCGCATGCTGCAGGTTCGCGACCGAATCCGGGGTCCAGGCGTGGCGCTCGCCACGCTTGCGGAAATTGTATTCGCCGCCGATGTCGAGCGCCGAGCGCATCACCGCGTCATTGCCGAAGGCTTCGGTATGGCGGCGCACGGTCTCGGCCGCGATCTCGGCGAGGCCGACGCCTTCGATGGTCGTGGCGGTGCCGAAGAAATAGCGGTCGACGAAGGAGGTCGCGAGGCCGATCGCATCGAAGATCTGCGCGCCGCAATAGGACTGGTAGGTCGAGATGCCCATCTTGGACATGACCTTCAGGATGCCCTTGTCGATCGACTTGACGTAGCGGTGGACGAGTTCTTCCGCATCGACCTCCTCGGGGAAGTCCTTCTTCATGTCGGTCAGCGTCTCGAAGGCGAGATAGGGATTGATCGCCTCCGCGCCATAGCCGGCCAGTACGCAGAAATGATGCACCTCGCGCGCCTCACCGGTCTCGACGACGAGGCCGACCGAGGTCCTGAGGCCCTTGCGGATCAGGTGATGATGCACGCCGGCGGTGGCCAGCAGGGCCGGAATCGGGATCCGCTCCGGGGCGACCATGCGATCCGAGAGGATGATGATGTTGTAGCCGCCATGCACAGCCGCCTCGGCGCGCTCGCAGAGCCGCTCGAGGGCGTCTACCATGCCCTCCGCGCCCTTGTCGGCCGCGTAGGTTATGTCGAGCGTCTTCGACTGGAACGGGTTGTCGTCCAGCTCGCCGATGGCACGGATCTTCTCGAGATCGCCGTTTTCGAGGATCGGCTGACGCACTTCGAGCCGCTTGCGGCGGCCGGCGCCCGAAAGGTCGAACAGGTTCGGCCGCGGCCCGATGAACGAGACGAGGCTCATGACCAGCTCTTCGCGGATCGGGTCGATCGGCGGGTTGGTGACCTGGGCGAAGTTCTGCTTGAAATAGGTGTAGAGCAGCTTCGACTTGTCCGAGAGCACCGAGATCGGCGTATCGGTGCCCATCGAGCCGACGGCTTCCTGCCCCGTGGTGGCCATCGGCGCCATCAGCAGCTTCAGGTCCTCGGTCGTGTAGCCGAAGGCCTGCTGGCGATCGAGCAGGCTGACATCGGTGCGCGGCGCGCGCGGGGGCACCGGCGGCAGGTCTTCGAGCACGATCTGGGTGCGCGACAGCCACTGCTGGTAAGGCAGCTTGGAAGCCAGCTGGTGCTTGATCTCCTCGTCGGAGACGATGCGGCCCTCTTCGAGGTCGATCAGCAGCATCTTGCCTGGCTGCAGCCGCCACTTGGTGATGATCTTTGATTCCGGAATCGGCAGCACGCCGGCTTCCGAGGACAGGACGACATCGCCATCCTCGGTGACGAGGTAGCGTGCCGGGCGCAGGCCGTTGCGGTCGAGCGTCGCGCCGATGCGGATGCCGTCGGTAAAGGCGACCGCGGCCGGCCCGTCCCAAGGCTCCATGAGGGCAGCGTGATACTCGTAGAAAGCGCGCCGCTCCTCGTCCATCAACGGGTTGCCGGCCCAGGCTTCCGGGATGAGCATCATCGCTGCATGCGGCAGCGAATAGCCGCCCTGCACTAGGAATTCGAGCGCGTTGTCGAAGCAGGCGGTGTCCGACTGTCCCTCATAGGAGATCGGCCACAGCTTCGAGATGTCGTTGCCGTAGAGCTCCGAATCGACCGAGGCCTGCCGCGCAGCCATCCAGTTGACGTTGCCGCGGACGGTGTTGATCTCGCCGTTATGCGCCACCATCCGGTAGGGATGGGCGAGGCGCCAGGACGGGAAGGTGTTGGTCGAGAAGCGCTGATGCACGAGCGCCAGCGCGCTCTCGAAGCGCTCGTCCTGGAAATCGCGGTAATATTCGCCAAGCTGATAGGCGAGAAACATGCCCTTGTAGACGATGGTCCGCGCCGACAGCGAGACGACGTAGAAATCGTTGTCGAGACCGGAATAGGCGGAATAGATCCGGTTGGAGATCACCTTGCGGATGATGAACAGCCGCCGCTCGAACTCGGCCTCGCTCTCGATCAGCTTGCCGCGGCCGATGAAGACCTGGCGGTGGAACGGCTCGGTCGCGGCAATATCCGGCGCCTTGGACAGCGAGGAGTTGTCGACCGGCACGTCGCGCCAGCCGAGCAGGACCTGACCCTCCTCGTGCACGACCTCCTCGACCAGCTTGGCCATGCCGGCGCGGACCTCGGGGTCCTGCGGCAGGAACAGGAAGCCGACGGCATAGGAGCCGGGCGCGCCAAGCTCGAAGCCGAGCCGGGCCGCCTCGTCGCAAAAGAAGCGATGCGGGATCTGCACGAGCATGCCAGCGCCGTCGCCCATCAGCGGATCGGCGCCGACCGCGCCGCGATGGGTGAGGTTCTGCACGATCTCGAGCCCGCTCTGGACGATGCGGTGCGACTTCTCGTTCTTGAGGTTCGCGATGAAGCCGACGCCGCAGGCATCGTGCTCGTTGCGCGGGTCATAGAGTCCCTGGCGACCGGGCGCACGCGGCATGCTCGCGGGCGCGGCGCTCGCGCGAAGAGCCGTGCTTTTGGTCGCGTCGGCCGAAGCCGCTTCAGCCAACCGCATTTCCGTCTCGCTCTTCGCCATCGGCATCTCGATGCCCTCGCTCGTTCTCGCGTGAATCATCCGGTCGCGACGATTGCGCCGCCCGCCGGCCTTCCCCCTTCGATCGCCGCCGCGCGCTCGCGCGAGGCCGCCGATCGTCTCAAGCAAGTTCCGTTCCCGAATCCTGCGTCTTCGACGTTTGCATGGCCCGAGAATGCGGGCTACGTCGCGTCGTGTCGCACTTATAAATGGGACAGCAATCCTGTCCTATTAAAAGCGCGCCAAACTGCCAGACTTTAGGGCGTGGCGCAAGCGCTGAGCCTAGCCCATGATTATGTTTGTTTCGGTGGGCCGGAGGCAATCGATCTTTCCGGTCTGCCAGGCTGCTTGCCGCGCAGTTTTATTGCGGATGACGCGACCAAGCCGATCTCGAATGGACGGAAGCCTATGAATTTTGCAAGCGACAACTGGGCCGGCGCCTCGCCGCGCATTGCCGAGGCGCTGACATTGGCGGCCGGCGGCTATGCCCCTGCCTATGGCGCCGATCCGCTGACCCGGGAGGTGACAGCGGCGCTGTCGCAGCTCTTCGAGCGCGATGTCTCTGCCTTCTTCGTTGCGACGGGGACGGCGGCGAATGCGCTGGCACTTGCCCATGTCGCGCGGCCGGCCGGGGTCGTCTTCTGCCACAGCCATGCCCACATCGCCGCCGACGAGGCAGGAGCGCCGGAATTTCTCACTGGCGGCGCGCGGCTCGCCGGCATTGGGGGCCGAAACGGCAAGTTGACGCCCGAGGCCCTGCGGGCAACGATCGGCCGCTATCCGGCGGAATTCGTCTTCCACGGCCAGCCGATGGCGGTTTCGATCAGCCAGTTGACCGAGGCTGGAACCGCCTATGCGCCCGACGAGGTCGCCGCGATCGCGGCCGTCGCTCATGAGGCCGGCGTGCCGCTGCATATGGACGGCGCGCGCTTTGCCAATGCCGTGGCCGGTCTTGGCTGCAGCCCGGCTGATGTTACCTGGCGCGCCGGTGTCGACATGCTGTCGCTCGGCGGGACAAAGAATGGCTGCTTCGCCGCGGAGGCGGTGGTGTTCTTCGATGCCGAGATGGCGAAGGGGTTCGAGTTCCAGCGCAAGCGCGCCGGCCATGTGTTTTCGAAAGGCCGCTTCGTGGCGGCGCAGTTCGCCGCCTGGCTCGCCGACGATCACTGGCTGGAGCTCGCGCAGCATTCCAATCGCGCGGCGCGGGCGCTGGCGGCGGGGATCGAGCGCTCGGGCTCTGCAGCGCTCGCGCTCCAGCCCGACGGCAACGAGGTGTTCGCTATTCTTTCGGACGAGGCAAACCTGCGCCTGCAATCGGCCGGCGCGCGCTATTACGACTGGCCGGCGGAGGCGCTCGGCGTTGCTGAGCCCGGCGAGGGCCGGGTCCTCGTGCGTCTCGTCACCTCGTTCCGGACGGAGGATGCCGAGATTGAACAGTTCACCCGGCTGCTCGACTGAAACGGCAAAAAAAGCGCCCCGCCGGCTGGCGGGGCGCCTGATCGACCCTCTACAGGCTTGAGGCCTCAGGCGGCCTTCTGCTCGATCTGAACGCCAGCGGCGTTCCCGTTGGCGATCGCGATCTGCCGGGGCTTCATCGCCTCCGGAATCTCGCGGACGAGATCGACATGAAGGAGCCCATTCTCGAGGCTCGCACCGCGGACCTCGACGTGATCGGCGAGCTGGAAGCGGCGCTCGAAGCTGCGGCCGGCAATGCCGCGATAGAGCACTTCGCCGTTCTGGCCGTCCTCGGCCTTCTTCTCGCCCTTCACAGTCAGCGCGTTCTGGCGCGACTCGATCGAGAGTTCCTGGTCGCTGAAGCCAGCAACCGCCATGGTGATGCGATAGGCGTTCTCGCCGGTCCGCTCGATATTGTAGGGCGGATAGCCGGGGACGCCGCTTTCGACACCCGCGCCCTGGTCGAGCAGCGAGAACAGGCGGTCGAAGCCGACAGTGGAACGATAGAGGGGGGTGAGATCAAACGTGCGCATGACAAGTCCTCCTTGAGAGCGACATGGGTTTCGAATTGCGCGGGGAACCGCCCGTCTGGCCCGGTTCGACACGCATCTCCGCAGGCCCTTCCGGCGCCTGCAAACTCGATATGGTGAGGCTATTTCTCTCTTCAAGAGGGGCGGAGCGCCGGCTGAACGGTGGATGAACAGCCGCTTCGGACAGGGTTCAGGGACGCGCCGCTAGGGTCTCGTCATTCCGGCGGCGATCACAGTCCGCCGGGCCTTTCGGGAGATCCGGTCATGTTCAAGGCCATCATCGCTTCCTCGCTTCTTCTTGGCGCGCTGAGCCTGCCGGCCGCGGCCGACAGCCTCGATCTGCGCATCGTCGGTCGCGGTCCCTATGGCTACAGCCAGACGGTCCAGGCCGACTGGAACGGCGGCGGCTGGAATGGCCAGGACGGGCAGCAGGCACGGCCGGGATGGGACCGCGGCCAAGGCGGCGGCGATGGTTATGGCCAGGCGCCGCGCGACTGGCGCCTGCCACCGTGGCAGCTCACCCGGACGCTGCGCATGCGCGGCTATTACGATGTCGAGATCCTGCGCGAACGCCGCGACGTCACCATTGTCGGCGCCGCAGCCCGCGGCCGGGACATGATCCTGGTGGTCGATCCGCGCTCGGGCGAGGTGCTCCGTCAGCGTCCGGCCGATGGCTGGGGCCAGAGCGGCGGCTGGGGCCAGGACTGGCGCCGCTGGTAGAAGGGGCCTCACCGCTCGTCTGTTCGCTTCCGCCGGTCGCAACTCCGCCCGCCCGCGATCGGCGGCGAGGGCCGGTGGCATCCATCGGGATGCCACCGGTTCCCTCATTTGGGCATCGCGAGCGTGCGGTCGTTCCAAGCCATGCGGGGCGGCGACCCCGTTTGCCAGCTTTGTGACACCCTCTTTGCCCGCCTGCTCTGGAAAGGCTGCGCCGGCGTTGCTATTCTAAGGGGAACGGTGCTGCTGCGCCCAAGCCGCCGCGCGCGCTGCGTTCCGGTCGGATCTCGTGTTTCCTCAGTCCGATCGGCCGATGAGCTTCATTTCACTCCCTGATAATCCCATGCCCCCCGGCGTTCGCGAGCATAGCGTGACGACGGCCGATGGCGTGCGGCTCCGCGCCGCGAGCTGGCGGCCGCAAGGTGAGGTCAAGGGCACGGTATCGGTGCTGCATGGCCGGGCCGAAACCATCGAGAAGTATTTTGAGGTCATCGGCGAGCTGCTTGCGCGCGGCTTCGCGGTCGCGACGGTCGATTGGCGCGGGCAGGGCGGCTCGGAGCGCTGCCTGAAGGATCCGCGCAAAGGCCATGTCGAGGATTTCGCCGATTATGACCGCGATCTCGAAGCCTTCATCAAGGACCTGGTGCTGCCGGATTGCCCGGCGCCACATTTTGCGCTCGCCCACTCGACCGGCGGACTGATCCTGCTGCGCGCAATGCGGCGCTCGGGTCTCGGCTTCTCGCGCGTCGTGCTGACATCACCCTTGCTCGAACTCGGCACGATGAACCCGCCGCTCTGGTTCGTGCGCTCCGCCTCCGCGGCGCTCGCTTCGCTGGGCCTCGGCGATTTCTATCCGCCGGGCGCCAGCATTGTCCGGCTCGAGGAGCGCAGCTTCTATACCAATCCGCTCACCGGCGATGCGCGCCGCTTCGCCCGCATGCGCGCCATCGCTGCGAGCCGTCCGGAACTCTGCATCGGTCCGCCAACGATTGGCTGGCTGAACGCCGCCTGCCTCGCCATGCGCGAGGCAGTTGATCCCGCCTTCGCGGCGGCGATCGGCGTGCCGACCCTGGTCGTGTCGGCAGGATCAGACAAGGTCGTCCGCCCGCTTGCCACAGAGCGGTTCGTCCGAAACATGCGACTCGGGAGCGAAATCGTGCTGCCGGGCGCCAAGCATGAAGTCCTCATGGAACGGGATGCGATCCGCGCTGCCTTCTGGGCGGCCTTCGATTCATTCATTCCGGGTTCGATGGAACTGTCCGCAACCGCTGCCTAGAATCGTCGTCCGGCCATGGACTTCGGTGTAGTTCTGTGTTCGACTGAACGTAGGCGGTCTTTATTAATTTGACCGGTGTTGCAATACAGCATTGATCTTGCGCTGCACTCGGCTAGGGTAAAAGCGGGGCAATGGGGCGCCAGCGGGCGGTGTGGCAACCGGCCGAACTCACGGAGTAATTCATGATTCGACTCGTTACCAGTACGATCCTCGTTGTCGGCCTTGCTTCGGCAGCGTCGGCAGCAAGCCTTTCCGTCGTCTCGGGGCCTGTCCTCGTCGATAACGGCAAGGGCTTCACCAAGGTCTCCACCGCAGCCGACCTCAAGCCGGGTGCCCGGATTATGGTCACCAAGGGCGGCAAGGCCGATCTCGCTTATGCGGATGGCTGCCTGAAGACACTTGGTCCGAACACCGTCACGACGGTGGTTGAATCGGGCGCTTGCCAGGCGGTGGCGCAGGTTGCGGCGCAGGCCAATCCGGCCTGGGTGGCTCCCACGGTCGTCATCGGCGGCACGGCGGCTATCGTCACCGGCGCTGCTTTCCTGGTGGACGACAACAACAGCACGCCGATCAGCCGTTGATGCGAGGCTGCCTTGTCGCGTCATCGATGCGGCTGATTGCAAAAAGGAGCATTGCGCCGCTCACTGGAGGCGATGCAATGCTCTACCGGTTGAGGGTCTCGAGAATTTCGGCGTGGAGGCGAGGATCGCCCGCGGCGACGACGCGGCCGCCCGCCGAAGCCGGGCCGCCTTCCCAATTGGTGACACGGCCGCCGGCCCCTTCGATCACCGGGATCAAAGCGACGATGTCATAAGGGTGCAGGCCGGTTTCGACCACAGCGTCCATGAAGCCCGCCGCCACCATGCAATAGGCATAGCAATCGGTTCCGTAGCGCACGAGGCGCACCTGCTCCTCCACGCGCAGATAGCTGTCGCGCTCGGCGCCCTTGAACAGGGCCGGCGTGGTGGTCGACAGCACCGCGTCCGAGAGGCTGACGCAGGCGCGCGTCTTTAGCGCGCTGGGACCGCCGGGGCCGGTATAGTGCGCTGTCAGCCCGTCGCCCGAGAACCGCTCTCCCGTGAAGGGCTGCGCCATCATGCCCAAGATGGGCCGTCCACCCGCGAGCAGGCCGATTAGCGTGCCCCAGACCGGCAGGCCCGAGATGAAGGCGCGCGTGCCGTCGATCGGGTCGAGCACCCAGACATGGTCGGCGTCGAGATTTTCGTTGCCGAACTCCTCCCCCATGATCCCATGATCGGGATAGGTCGTGTTGATCAGCGCTCGCAGCGCCGCCTCGGCGGCGCGGTCGCCGGCCGTCACCGGGTCGAAGCCCGAAGCTGCCTTGTTGTCCACGGCACCCGATGCCCGAAAATGCGGCATGATCGCTTCGCTGGCAGCGTCGGCAAGGTGATCGAGGAATGGCAGCAGCATTTCGGTGCTCATCACAGGTTCTCCGGAGGGGTATCGATGGGGCCGCCTCGTCCACGGCAACAGTAGGCAGGCGGCTTATCATTTTGAATTCATTTAGCATTCTTGTCGACCGACATGCCGTCGGCAAGGTCGTTCGCGCTGTTGAAGCCGTTTTCGACGGGGGCCGCAAGAAAGTTGAAATCGGCTCTTGATATTTTTGCAGTGCACGTGCAAATTATTGCAATGCGGTAGCTCGATTGGCGTCGGGCTTCCGCTGCCCTCCTTGGGCGTTTCCTCCCTAGACTTGGGCCGCATCGCCTGGCGAGCGGCCCTTTTTCTTGCGCGTTTTTCCGGGCCCTTTCTCGTTGGTTTTGGGCTCGGCGGCATCCGGTGCTGGACCAGCGCGTGCACTGCGGCAGTGGGCCCGGCAGCTATTCTGCGGCGAGGCTGAGCGGGCCGAGGTTGCTGTCGGGCAATTCCGAGAGCGCCCGCGTGAAGGCTGCCATATCGGCCGCGACGCGGATGAAATCTGATGTCGGCTGGAAGCTGCGCTCGTTCATGTAGAGCCCGCGATTGATTTCGACCTGCAGCGCATGGAGCCCTTGCGTCGGCCGGCCGTAATGCTCGGTGATGTAGCCGCCGGCATAGGGCTTGTTGCGGACAACGAGATAGCCGAGGTCGCTGAGGATGGCGGCGGCGGCTTCCGCGATCTCCGGTGCGCAGCTCGAGCCGTAGCGATCGCCGAGCACGACATCTGCACGCATCCGGCCCGGCGCGACACGCACCGAGGACGGCATCGAATGACAATCAATCAACACGGCAAAGCCGAACCGGAGCCGAGTGGCGTCCAGCAGGGCCTCGAGCCGGGCATGATAGGGCATGTAGACGGTATCGATTCGCTGCAGTGCCTCGGCGACCGGGAGCGGCTCGGCATAGATCTCGACATTTTCCGACACGACGCGTGCGATCGTGCCGAGCCCGCCGGCGACCCGCATCGAGCGAATATTGGCGAAGGCGGGCAGTTCGCCATCGAACATGCCGGGGTCGAGCTCATAGGGTTCGCGATTGACGTCGAGCCAGGCGCGCGGGAAATGCGCCCGCATCAGCGGCGCGCCGAGCGGCACCACCGGCATGAACAATTCATCGACGAACGTATCCTCCGAGCGGCGAATGGTGCGCTCGTCGAGCCGCGAAGCACGCAGAAAATCCGCCGGATACGCGCGACCGCTATGGGGAGAATTGAACACGAACGGGATCCGCTGGTCGGCCGGCGCGACGACCTCGAAGGGCGGATGGGCGGCATCGGAAGGGATCGTCGTGCTCCAGAACGGCGGCCTCCAGAACGGCGGCGGCTATCCCCCATGTTGCCAAGATGAGCAGGTGAAGTCCACAATCCTCGCGCGGTGAGGCAGCGCGCCTGATGTTCATTCGATCTTTACCGCCTTTAGCGCTAGAATCGCGCCAATCGCCTTCCTCCAGATGACTGTCGCCGAATCGGGCGCTTGCGACCGGAACCGCCCGCCTGCCATGGATTTTCGATGAACCGCATCCTTCTCGCCGAAGACGACAACGACATGCGCCGCTTTCTGGCCAAGGCGCTGCAGAATGCGGGCTATGACGTTGTCTCGTTCGACAATGGCCGCAGCGCTTATGAGCGCATCCGCGAAGAGCCGTTCACACTGCTTCTGACCGATATCGTGATGCCGGAGATGGACGGGATCGAGCTTGCCCGCCGCGCCACCGAGCTCGATCCGGACCTCAAGGTGATGTTCATCACTGGTTTCGCTGCTGTCGCGCTCAATCCGGATTCGAATGCCCCGCGCGACGCGAAAGTGCTGTCGAAGCCTTTCCATCTGCGCGAATTGGTCACCGAGGTCGAGCGCCTCCTCGCGGCCTGAAGCCGGCTTGTCAACAGCCCCCGTCATTTGCCGGCACAGACGGGCTTGAACGCTGCGAAACGATCCTCTATATCCTCGCCACGCAGCCGGTCCCGCCCGGCGCTGAGACGGATGGGCGTGTAGCTCAGCGGGAGAGCACTACGTTGACATCGTAGGGGTCACAGGTTCAATCCCTGTCACGCCCACCATCCTCCTCCCTTTAGCGAATGCAGCCTTTCGGCTGATGGATCTGGACCCATCAGCCGCGAAAGCTCCTGCCGATGTAGATATCCACTTTGGTTACCCGGGCGCCCTTGTGCAGGATGTCGAGCGACGGCAGTCGATCGAGGCGCGCGAATGCCGCGCCGATCCGAGAACTGGTGGTCGTATTGTCGCCAGCCTGCACGACGATGATCGCGTCCTCGCCAATATGGCGGGTTTCCTCATGCGTGACCGCGAAGCCGCGGCAATCGGCACCAAGGCAAGCGACCGGCCATCGCGGGCCGAGTGCGTAGCCGATCTTGCCGGCGGCATGCCAGGTGTCTGCGAGCACGAATGGGTAGCGCGACGGATCAATCGCATGGGCGCTGAAATAGCGATCGAGATCTGTCCAGGATGAGAGTTCGGCGAGTGGGTCGGAACTCGACTTGAAAGCCTCAGCGCTGGTCGGGACCAGCGACAGGGTTATCACGCCCGCGAGTGCGAAGACGATAGCCGCGACGGATCCATAGACGAGATACCGGCAGGACGATCTGACCCGCCATGACCGCACGATTGAATCGGCGAGGATAGGAAAAAGCATCAGATAGCCAGGCGCCGCCCAGTGAAAGAAGGGCTGCGAGGACGACCAGAGGGCAATGGCGGGAAACGCGACGATCGGGCCGATTGCAAGGCAGAACAGAAGCCAGGACTGACGCGTCCGAACCGTGGGAGACAATGTCCGGGCGGTCTCAACGATCAGGCCGACCCAGATCCAGGGCGTGAGGAAGAGCGAAACACCGCCGATCACTTCCAGCGTCATCCATGGATGAAGCGCGCCGCTATCTGCCCTATTCGCCTGGAAGGCGAACGAGATCCAGTGGTTCTGCATGTTCCAGATGATGACCGGAGAAGCAGTGATCATCGCGATCGCCACGCCGGCATAGGGCCAGGGGCTCCGCAGCCAATGCCGATCGCTCGGGCTCGTCAGCAGGAACAAGCCCGTGCCGGCAAAGAAGAAGATGCCGTGATACTTCGACAGAAGGGCGAGACCGCCAAAGAGCCCCGCAACGAGCCAGAGCCAACTGGGACTGTTCCTGTCGAAGAACAGGTGGCTGAGAACCAGCGCGCCCGCGAGAAGCGTGGCGATCAGCGGCCCGTCCGGAAGAAGCCAGCTCGCGGATGTAATCCCAAGCACCGGCGCGCAGAACATCAGCAGCGCAGCGACGATGCCTGACCGCCGCGTGAACAGCCGGGCGGTCAGCAGATACATCAGGATCGTCGAGATCGTCGACAGAACCAGAAAGGGCGCGCGAACCGCGAGACTGGCCTCGGACCCGAATAGAAGAGCCGAGACGTGGCCGAGCCACCATGCCATGGGCGGGTGGTCGAAATAGCTCAATGCGACGGTTCGCCCTGTCACGATCGCATAAGATTCGTCATTGCCGAGGCCAGTCGAGAGCGCGAATGCCAGCCTGAGGACCACAATCGAAAAGAGGGCAATGATCGACAGTAAAACGATTCCTTTCTCTGAAAAATATAAAAAAGAATGTCCTTTTCTGGAGCGCATAACAAATATATTTCTAATATTGCTGGGAGAAATGCCGGGTTTTGTGTTTGGAAGATCGAGCGATGTCGCAATGGATCTGTGTGTCGATGTCAGATAGTCACTTATGATTTCCGCGCCCCTGCCGAAGAAATTTGATCGATCACTCAGCATCCATGGTGATGCCGCCCGTCAAGGGCTTCGGGTCGTCACACTGGCAAAGGCCCGCTGTCGGGAACCTGACAGTGGCGACCGGTTCGCGGCCTTGATCGGCGGGATAGATCACTCCGATGGGGGGCTATGCCTCACGGTCCTCGGCGGCATTGGCGTCGGCTTCGGCACACCCTTTCGTCCGTCAGCGCTCAGAGGCGCACACCGGATCCCAAAGGCGCGCTAGAAATAGCGGAAATCAGAGGTCTCCACGTAAAACGAATATCGAAACGTCGAGCGCTGCAAGGCAATGATAGCAATGAAATGACTTTCCATTCGATCCCGAAGGATCCCCCCGAAGTCTGTTGATATTCCACGTGTCGGCAAGATATTCGGTCATGGACCGATAATCAGGCTGACATCATTCGATGAATGGCATGAAGACGTGAACAAGGATCCCCTGAACGGGGCGAGGATTCGCCTCGCGGTTCACTGGTCAATGGGGTCCAGGGCAACTTTGGGGCCTGTTGCCCCCCGTCACCCTCTTCGTGCTGGCGCGGCACTTTCCTCGCCGCGGATGAGGGCGACGGCGCGGGAGGCGAGGGCCATCGTCGGGGCGTTGGTGTTGCCCGAGGGGATGAACGGCATGGCAGAGGCGTCGATCACCCGGAGGCCGTCGACCCCGCGCACGCGCAGGGCCGGGTCGAGCACCGCCATCGGATCGTCGTCGCGGCCCATGCGGGCCGAGCCGACCGGGTGATAGTTGGTCTTGACGGTCTTGCCGCTGAATTCAGTCAGTGCCGCGTCGCTGGTCAGCGCGGCGCCGGGCAGAAGCTCTTCGGCGATCTTCGGGCCGAGCGGCTTCGTCGCCATCAGTTCGCGCGCGAAGCGCAGCGAGGCGAGGGTGATGCGAAGATCGTCGGGGTGGCCGAAGAAGTTTGAATCGACCATCGGCATGTCGGCCGGATCGGCCGAGCGCAGCTTGACGCTGCCGCGCGCCTTCGGGCGCAGCAGGCAGGAGGTCAGCGTCAGGCCATAGGTCGGCGCGGCGCTGGCGACATCGCGGTCGAGATAGACGATCGGGGCGCAGTAGAGCTGCACCGTGGGCCGTTCGCCGCCCTCAGGATCATAGAACAGGCAGCTCTCGATGCCCGTCGTCGTTACCGGACCGCTCTTCAACAGGAGGTAATGCAGGCCGTTGCGCAGCATGGCGAAGCCCTTGTCTTCGCCGAAATAGCCGCTCTTGCCCTTGGTCGAGGCAATGACCGGGACCTCGTGATGGTCCTGCAGGTTCTCACCCACGCCGGGGAGATCGACGACGGGCGAGAGCCCATGCGCTTTAAGATGATCGGCCGGGCCGAGGCCGGACAGCATCATCAGCTTGGCAGTGTTGTAGGTTCCTGCCGCGAGCAACACCTCGGCCTTGGCATGAGCGCGGACGAGCGCGCCATCCTTGCGATACTCGATGCCAACAGCCCGGCCATGCTCGATGATCACTCGGGTGACCAGGGCATCGGTCACCACGGTCAGCTTCGGATTGTCTTTGACCTCCGACAGGAAAGCGCGCACGGCGTCGCAGCGCTCCATGCGGCCGTTGACCTTGCCCATCGTGTGTTGCATCACGCCGACGCCAGCCTGCCGCTCGCCATTGAAATCAGGATTATAGGCGATGCCGCGGCCCTGGGCGGCGAGGATAAAATCCTCGGTCGTGTCGCAGAGCTGGCCAGGGTCAGAGACCTGCAGCCCGCCGTCAATGCCATGGAAGCGATCGTTGAACTTGGCATTGCGCTCAAGGCTGCGGAAATGCGGCAAGAGGTCGTCATAGGCCCAGCCGGAATTCGGGCCGAGAAACGCATTCCAGCCGTCATAGTCCTCGCGCTGGCCGCGGATATAGACCATCGCGTTCACGGAGGAGCCGCCGCCGAGCACCTTGGCCTGCGGCACGATCGGCGCGCGGCCGCCGAGGCGCTCCTGAGGAGCCGTGTGGTGCATTTCGAGGAAATCATCGCGGCCGAGGAACTTCATATAGCCGGCCGGCATCCGCATGATCCAGTTGAACGTCGCCGGTCCACGCTCGACGAGAAGGACGCGCATGCCATGGTCGCGGACGAGGCGCATGGCGGCAACGCAGCCTGCTGATCCGCCGCCTGCGATCACATAGTCGAATTCGCCCGTCGTCATTGTCTCGCTCCCCGTTTGTTGTCGTTGAAGACGAAAAGCCGCGCCGTGTCGAGATGGCGGGCGGGCAACTCAGCCGCTATCTCTGCCGCGGCAGCTAGCGTCCCGCCATCTGGAGGCCGTTGACAACGCCGCCATTGCCTATGCTATGCTCATGATGAGACATTGGGCATAAGCCTATGCCTCGCCAGTTTTAGGTCTCAGCGGCCACCGGGCAACAGCGCCCCATGACGCCCCATCCGGCATGGATGGGACCTGCGTCATGGGGTTTTTTATTGGGTTCTGCAGCGCATGCGCGACGCCATCCGCATCGGCATTCTCTATTCCACCGTCGGCGCCTATGGCGCGATGGGGCGCGACTGCCGCGACGGCGCTGAGTTCGCGATCGAGACGCTCGCGGCCGAGGGCCGGCTGTCCTTCGCGATCGAGCCGGTCTTCGCCGATCCCGAGGGCGAGCCGGCGCGTTACATCGATCTCGCCCGCGGCATGCTGCGCGAGGAAGGCTGCCGCCACATTATCGGCACGATCACCTCTGCGGCGCGCAAGGATGTCATCCCGCTGGTGGAGAAGCATGACGGGCTGCTCTGGTATATGTGTCCCTATGAGGGGTTCGAGGCCAACAAGAGCGTCATCTATACCGGCGGCTGTCCCAACCAGCATCTCCTGCCGCTGTTCGATTACCTGCTGCCGCGCCATGGCAAGCGGGTCTATCTGCTCGGCGCCAATTATGTCTGGGGCTGGGAAATGAACCGCCTCGCGCGGGAGCGGATCGCTGCGGCGAAGGGCGAGATCGTCGGCGAACGCTGCCTGCCGCTTGAGGAGACCGATGTCGAGCGTCTGATCGCCGATGTCGAGCTTCAGCGGCCGGATTTCGTGCTCAACAATCTGATCGGGCCGTCGAGCTATGCCTTCCTGGCGGCGTTCCGCGAGCTTGGCCGCCGCAATCCGGCCTTCGCGCCTGAGCGTTGCCCGGTCGTCAGCTGCGACCTGACGGAGTGCGAGTTCGGCGCCATCGGGGCTGATGTCGCGACGGGGCATCTTTCTGCTGCCGCCTATTTCGACAGCCTGGAGACGGTTGAAAACGTCGCGTTCAAGCGTGCGGTTTCGCAGCGTTTCGGCGAAAGTCGCGTCGTTTCGGCACCGTTCGCCGGCGCCTTCACGGCGGTTCGGCTCTGCGCTGACGCGATCGTTCGCGCCGGCACGGATGATCCGGTGGCGGTCAAGGCGGCGTTGCATGCGACGCCGCACCAGACCGTCCAGGGCGTGATGCGCATCGACGCACGCACCAATCATGCCGCGCTGCCATTCCATCTCGGCCGGATCACGGCGGAGGGTGGCTTCGACATCATCGCCTCGCGGCCGGCGGTAGCGGCCGATCCCTATCTGATCGAGGCGCAAAGCCGCGGCGACGGCGCGCGGCTGAGGCTCGTGTCATGATCGCGACGCCGAGCTTTTCCGGCCAGAGCGCCGCCGTGCTGCATCGCTCCGATTGGGGCATCGAGCCGCTGCTGCCGCAGCTCGAGCTGCTGGGGCTCGTCGTGGTCAGGCTGTGGGCGCCGCTCGATCTCGGCGCGACCCCTGTCGATCTCGTCATCGTCGATGCCGACCAGGGCTTCAGCGGGCTGCTGCCCTGGGCGGCCGGCGCTGCCCCGATCCCCGTCGTCGCTTTGCTCGGATCAGAAGCGCCCGGCCGCATCGCCTGGGCGATGGAGCAGGGCGCGGGCGCGCTGATCACCAAGCCGGTGCCCGCTTCCGCCGTCTATCCGGCTCTTGTGATGGCGGCGGCCGTGCATGCCGAGCGGCAGGCGGTGCGGGCGCGCATTGAATTGCTCGAGGAGCGGCTGCGCCTCCGGCCACTGGTGCATGGCGCCATACGCTCGGTGATGGCGGCGCAGAAGATCGACGAGGACGCCGCCTATGGCTGGCTGAGGAATACCGCCATGCGCCGGCGCATGGCGATCGAGCATGTTGCTGCGGATATCCTCGCCGGGCGCGATCCGCTGTCGGAGGCGATCTGATGCGGCTCATTCGCCAGCTTCTCGCCCGGCCCTCGGCAGCCTTCGGTGCCGCAATCGTGCTGCTCGTCGTCATCGCCGCGGTCTTCGCGCCCTGGCTCGCGCCCTATGCGCCGGACGCACAGCCTTTTGACGGTTTGACGATCGATGGCGCACCGCTGCCGCCGGATAGCCATTACTGGCTCGGCACCGACACGCTCGGCCGTGACCTTCTTTCGCGCCTCCTCTTTGGCGCCCGCACCTCGCTGATCATCGGCCTCGTCGCCAACGGCACGGCGGTGGCGATCGGACTGCTGGTCGGGACCATCGCCGGCTACCTGCCGAGGCGCTCGGGCAATTGGGTCATGCGCTTCACCGACCTGATGATGGCATTTCCGGCCTTGCTGCTCGCCATCGTCCTGGCAGCTTTGTTGAAGCCGAGCCTCTGGATCGTCGCGCTGGTCATCGCGCTGGTGAACTGGGTCCAGGTGGCGCGCATCACCTATACCGAGACACGCGGGCTGGTGCAGCGCGACTTCATCCTCGCCGAACGCTCGCTCGGCGCCGGCCATGGCCGCATCCTGATCCATCATATCGTGCCGCATCTGGTGCCGACGGCGATTGTCTGGGGAACGCTCGGCATCGCGACAACCGTGTTGCTGGAGGCGACGCTGTCCTTCCTCGGCATCGGCGTGCAGCCGCCCGAGCCCTCCTGGGGCAACATCATCTTCGAGAGCCAGAGCTATTTCCAGGCAGCGCCGTGGCTGGTGTTCTTCCCCGGCGCCGCGATCCTCCTGACCGCGCTCTCCTTCAACCTCGTCGGCGACGCACTGCGCGACCTGCTCGACCCGACCCAGCGGGGGAGGGACTGATGGCGATGCCCCCGGCCCTTGAGAGAGGGAGGCGCCCGTGCTGACCCTCATCGCGCAGCGGCTGCTGCAATCGGCGCTGATCCTCCTTGGCGTCGCCGTCATCACCTTCGCGCTGCTGTACGCTCTCCCGGCAGATCCGGCGGTGATGATCGCCGGGCGCTCGGCGACAGCGAAGACGGTCGCGAATATCCGCCATGAGCTCGGCCTCGACCAGTCGCTGGCCGTCCAGTTCTGGCATTACCTGACCGGGCTCCTCCAGGGTGATCTCGGCCGCTCCTATGCGCAGAAGACCGAGGTCGAGACGCTGATCCGCGCCCGCCTGCCGGCGACGCTGATCCTGATGGCGGCCGGTATCGCGGTCGAGGTCTCGCTCGGCCTTCTGCTTGGCATGGTCGCAGCATTGAAGCGCGGCGGCCTCATTGACCGGGTGGTGATGACGGCCTCGTTTGTCGGCGTTTCGGCGCCGCAATTCGTCGTCGCGCTGGTCCTGCTCTACATTTTCGCGGTGACGCTCGGCTGGTTCCCGATGTCGGGTTTCGGCACGCCCGCTCACATCGTGCTGCCGGCGCTGACCCTCGGCGTGCTCGGCGCCGGCTGGTATGCGCGCATGGTCCGCTCGGCGATGATCGACGTGCTGAACCAGGACTATATCCGCACCGCCAATGCGAAGGGCCTCTCGGCGCGCCGCGTCGTGCTGCGCCATGCCCTGCCCAATGCGCTGCTGCCGATCATCGCGATGATCGGCATCGATATCGGCCAGTTCATGAGCGGCGTCGTCGTGGTCGAGGCGGTCTATGGCTGGCCCGGCATCGGGCAATTGGCGTGGCAGGCGATCCAGCAGGTCGACATCCCCATCATCATGGGCGTCACGCTGGTTTCGGCGCTCGCCATCGTCATGGGCAATCTCTTCGCCGACATCCTGGCGCCGCTGGTCGATCCGCGCATCAGAAGTCGTTGACATCCAGTCGATCATAGCAACCGGAAGGGAAACAGGGACATGTTGAGACGCTTGCTCAAAACCACCGCGCTGGCGGGCCTCATCGCCCTCGCGGCGCCCGCGGCCTTTGCGACCGATACGCCGAGCCAGGGCGGCGACATCGTCGTCACCTACAAGGACGACATCGCGACGCTCGATCCGGCGATCGGCTATGACTGGCAGAACTGGTCGATGATCAAGAGCCTGTTCTCGCGGCTCATGGATTATACGCCCGGCACGCCGGACCTGATCCCCTCGCTCGCCGAGAGCTTCACCGTTTCGCCTGACGGCCTCGTCTATACCTTCAAGCTCCGGCCTGGCGTGAAGTTCTCCAACGGCCGCGAAGTCGTGGCCAGCGACGTCAAATATTCGATCGAGCGCGCGGTCAATCCGAAGACGCAGGGCCCCGGCGCCGGCTTCTTCGGCGCGATCGTTGGCCAGAGCGAGATGGCGGCTGGCACGGCCGAGACGATGCCCGGCATCGAGACGCCGGACGATCATACCGTCGTGTTCAAGCTGTCCCGCCCCGACGCAACGTTCCTGCATGTGCTGGCGATCAACTTCTCCTCGATCGTGCCGAAGGAGGCCGTCGAGGCCGCTGCCGGCGATTTCGGCAAGAAGCCGGTCGGCTCGGGCGCCTTCATCCTGAAGGACTGGACGATTGGCCAGAAGCTGACCTTCGTCCGCAACCCGGACTATTACGTCAAGAACGTGCCGCATATCGACAGCTTCACGGTCGAGGTCGGACAGGAGCCGCTGGTCGCGCTGCTTCGCCTGCAGAAGGGCGAAGTGGACATCGCCGGCGACGGCATTCCGCCGGCCAAGTTCCTGGAGATGAGCAAGGGCCCCGATGCTGCCGACATGATCGTCGACGGCGCGCAACTGCATACGGGCTACATCACGCTCAACACCAAGATTCCGCCGCTCGACGACGTCAAGGTGCGCCAGGCGCTCAACATGGCGATCAACAAGGACCGGCTGACGCGCATCGTCAACGGCCGCGCCACGCCCGCCAACCAGCCGCTGCCGCCGCTGATGCCGGGCTATGACAAGAGCTTCACGGGCTATGCCTATGATCCGGCCAAGGCCAAGGCGCTGCTCGCCGAAGCCGGCCATCCGGACGGTTTCTCGACCGTGCTCTATTCGACCAACACCGATCCGCAGCCCCGCATCGCCCAGGCGATCCAGCAGGATCTCGCGGCCATCGGCGTCAAGGCCGAGATCAAGGCGCTGGCGCAGGCGAATGTGATCGCCGCCGGCGGGACCGAAGGCGAGGCCCCGATGATCTGGTCGGGCGGCATGGCCTGGATCGCCGACTTCCCGGATCCGTCCAATTTCTACGGCCCGATCCTCGGCTGCTCCGGCGCCGTCACCGGCGGCTGGAATTGGTCGTGGTACTGCAACAAGGATCTCGATGCCCGCGCCGTCGCCGCGGATTCGATGTCCGACCCGGCCAAGGCCGCAGAGCGCGCCGCGACCTGGGGCAAGATCTTCACCGACATCATGGCCGATGCGCCGTGGATCCCGGTTTTCAACGAGCGCCGTGTCGTCGCGAAGTCGAAGCGGATGGGCGGACCCGGCGAGATCTATATCGATCCGACCCGCGTCATCAATTACGACGCGATCTTCGTGAAGCCCTGAGCGGCCCCAATTGACACCCCCCCGGTCCGCGCTGCGCGCGGCCGGGGCCTTTCGAGGAGCCGCCCATGTGCGTCGCCTGCAGCCACACCATCCATAGCGCCAGCCATCACTATGGCTGGAACCGAGACTTCGCCCCGGTGCTCACTGCAAAGCCCGGCGAGACGATCCATTTCGAGTGCAAGGATTCCTCCGGCGGCCAGCTCGGCGCCGGCTCGACCGTCGCCAGCGTCACGGCGCTCGACTTCGGCAAGATCAATCCGGTGACCGGGCCTGTCTTCGTCGAGGGGGCCGAGCCCGGCGATGCGCTCAAGGTCACCATCCGCCGCTTCGAGCCCTCGGGCATTGGCTGGACCGCCAATATTCCGGGCTTCGGACTGCTCGCCGATCACTTCAAGGAGCCGGCGCTGCATGTCTGGAAATACGATGCGAGCGCGATGACGCCCTCGCTCTATGGTCCGGGCGGCAAAGTGCCGCTGAAGCCCTTCGCCGGCACGATCGGCGTTGCTCCGGCTGAGTCCGGCCTGCATTCGATCGTCCCGCCGCGCCGCGTCGGCGGCAATCTCGACATTCGCGATCTGACCGCCGGCGTCACGCTCTACCTCCCCGTCGAAGTGCCGGGCGCGCTGTTCTCGATCGGCGATACGCACGCGGCGCAGGGCGATGGCGAGGTCTGCGGCACGGCGATCGAAAGCCAGATGAATGTCGAGGCGACGCTGGAGCTGGTGAAGGACGCACGCCTCAAGAGCCCGCGATTCACGACCTCGGGGCCGGTCACCAACCATCTCGACGGCGCGGGCTATGAGGTCACGACCGGCATCGGTCCCGATCTCATGACGGCGGCGCAGGAGAGCGTCATGCGGATGGTCGACCTCCTCACCGCTCAGCACGGCCTCAGCGCGGTCGACGCCTATATGCTCTGCTCGGTCTGCGCGGACCTTCGCATCAGCGAAATCGTCGACATGCCGAACTGGGTCGTCTCGTTCTATTTCCCGCGGATCGTGTTTTCTTGACCCAGGCAGCAGCGCCCCTTCTCTTCGTCGAGGGTCTTTGCATCGATGCGCGGACGCCGGAAGGGCCGCGCCGCGTCCTCGATGATGTCTCGTTCGATCTCGCCGCGGGGGAGACGCTTTGCCTTGCCGGCGAATCCGGCTCCGGCAAGAGCGTCACCTCGCTGGCGATCCTGCAATTGCTGCCAAAGGCCTCGCTCCGGATCGCCAGCGGCAGCATCCGCCTCGCCGGGCGCGAGCTGACCGGGCTGTCGCGCAGCGCCATGCGCACGGTGCGCGGGGCCGAGGTCGCGATGATCTTCCAGGAGCCGATGACCTCGCTCAATCCGGTGATGACGGTTGGGGCGCAGCTCACCGAGGCGATCCGCGAACATCAGGGCAGCGAAGGCGGCACGGTGGAGCAGCGCGCGCGCGCCATGCTCGACGCCGTGCATATCGCCGATCCGGCGCGGCGGATGGCGCAATACCCGCATGAGCTTTCCGGCGGCATGCGCCAGCGCGTCATGATCGGCATGGCGCTCTCGTGCCAGCCCAAGGTGCTGATCGCCGACGAGCCGACCACGGCGCTCGACGTCACGGTTCAGGCGCAGATCCTCACCCTGATGCGCGAGCTGAAGGGCGAGTTCGGCGCCTCGATCATCCTGATCACGCATGACATGGGCGTCGTCGCCGAGATGGCTGACCGGGTCGTCCTGATGCAGGCCGGCCGTATCGTCGAGACCGGCCCGGTCGAGCAGATTTTCACGGCGCCGCGCGAGAGCTATACGCAAAATCTCCTCGCTGCCGTTCCCCGGCTCGGCGCCCGCCGCGGCACCGACGGTCCGCCGCGCGTCACGCCGCTGCCGAAGCAGCCGGCGTCGGCGCGGCATGATCCGGTGCTGGTCGTCTCGGATCTTCACGTCGCCTATGGCGGCAGCAAATCGCTGTTCGGCGGCGGCCAGCCGGCGCATGTCGCGGTCGCCGGCGTCTCGTTCGAGATCCGCGCCGGCGAGACGCTGGGCCTCGTCGGCGAATCCGGCTCCGGCAAATCGACCACGGGCAAGGCCGCGCTCGGTCTCGTGCCCTTCTCCGGCGCGGTTTCCATCGACGGGACGGCGATAGCCGGGCTCACGCCGCGCGAGATGCGGCCGGTGCGGCGCTCGGCGCAGATGATCTTCCAGGATCCCTATGCATCGCTCGATCCGCGGATGTCCATCGGCGCCGCGATCGCAGAACCGCTTGTTATCCATGGCATCGGCCGGCCGACAGAGCATCGCGAGCGTGTCGCCGATCTCCTGAAGCGTGTCGGTCTCGTGCCGGAGCTCGCCACGCGCTACCCGCATGAATTCTCCGGTGGCCAGCGCCAGCGCATTTGTATCGCGCGCGCTTTGGCGTTGGAACCCAAGCTGATCGTCGCGGACGAGAGCGTTGCCGCCCTCGATGTCTCGGTCAGGGCGCGGGTGCTCGATCTGATGCTCGAGCTGCAGGAGACAATGGGTCTCGCTTATCTCTTCATCTCGCATGACATGGCGGTCATCGAGCGAATGAGCCACCATGTCGCCGTGATGCGCGCGGGGCGGATCGTCGAGGCCGGCACGCGGCGCGCGGTGTTCGAGGCGCCGACCGATCCCTATACGCGCGATCTCATGGCGGCGGTACCGATTCCCGAACCGCGGCGCGTCCAGGCGGCCTGAGCGATCATCGGTGGTGCTGTATTTCGAGAGGGGCCTGTGATCCAGGGCGCGTCGACCTTCGTAACCTTCATGTCGTCGGGGGACAGCACGAAGGGATCGATATGGGCCGGCTTGCAACCTCTATCATGGCCTTGGGCCTCATTTTGACGGGTGCTGCGCTTGGCGGCGCGGCATCTGCCGAGGCAAAGGACTTCAGCCTCGAAGGCTATTTCACCGGCAAGACCTCCGCCGTCGGCAGCTTCGGCGCGATCAACGGCGTGAGGCGGGCCTTCGACGTGGCGCTGAAAGGCAAATGGGACGGGCATCTGCTCGTTCTCACCGAAGACTTCACGTATGCCGATGGCCAGCGGGACCGGAAGACCTGGCGCTTCCGGAAGATCGGCGCCCATCAGTATCGCGGCACCCGCGAGGATGTCGTTGGCGACACGCTGGTGACGATATCGGGCGATACCGCGCGCTTCACCTATCTCGTTGATCTCGATCCCGGTCCGGCCGAGAACATCGTTCGATTCCACGACACGATGCGGCTCGGCGATGACGGGACGCTGGTCAACACGGCCTGGGTGACAAAATACGGCTTCCCGGTCGCCCGCACCCGCGTCACATTCCAGCGTCCCTGACAGCCTGTTCAGGCGATGACGCGCTGGCGCCAGCCGAGCCCAGCGAGCGTCTCGCCGGCGGGACGGTATTCGCAGCCGATATGGCCGGCATAGCCGAGCCGATCCAGTGCCGCGAAGATGCGGAAATCGTCGAGTTCGCCGGTTCCGGGTTCGTTGCGGCCGGGGACCGAGGCGGTCTGGACATGGCCGATGATCGGCATCAGCGCCTCCAGCCCCTTCAGCACGTCGCCATGCAGGATCTGGCGATGATAGATGTCGAATTGCAGCTTGAGATTGGGCCGGCCGAGTTCGGCGATAAGGTCCGCCGCCTGCTGGAAGTCGTTCAGCAGGTAGCCGGTCATGTCGCGCGCATTGAGCGGTTCGATCAGGAGATCGCGCCCCGCCATGCCAGCGGCATCGGCGGCAAAGGCGAGCGCGTCGCGATAGCGCGCCAGCGCTGCCGCGTCGCTGCGGCTGGCGATGCCGGCCATCATGTGCAGCCGCGGCACGTTGAGCGCTGCGGCATAGCTGAGCGCGCGGGCGACGCCCTGGCGAAATTCCGCCTCCCGGCCGGCAAGTGCCGCGATGCCGCGTTCGCCCCTGGACCAATCGCCCGGCGGCATGTTGAACAGCACAACCGAAAGGCCGCTCGACGCGACGCGCTCGGCGATCGCCTCGGCTGGAAAGTCATAGGGAAACAGAAATTCGACCGCGTCGAAGCCCGCTGCCGCCGCCGCCGAGAAGCGGTCGAGGAAGCCATGCTCGTTGAACATCATGGTGAGATTGGCGGCAAAGCGCGTCATCACAGGGTCTCCGGTTCCGTCTTGGAGGGCAGGTCGAGCCCGGCGATCATGGCATAGAGCCGCGCCACCGAGGCGTCGTCGTCGCGCGCCATGCCTGCTGCGGCGGTGGCGATAAAGAGTTGCAGCGCTGCGCTGGCAACCGGCAGCGGAAAATTGCCGCTGCGGCCGATATCCTGGATGATGCCAAGATCCTTGGTGAAGATCGAGACGGCGCTTTTCGGGCTGTAGTCGCCTGAAAGGATATGCGGCACCCGGTTCTCGAACATCCAGCTGTTGCCGGCCGATTGCGTGATCACCTCGAAGACGCGGGTAAGGTCGAGCTCAAGGCTCTTCGCGAAGGCCATCGCCTCGCAGGCGGCAGCGATATGGACGCCGGCCAGCAACTGATTGACGATCTTGAACGACGAGCCGATGCCGGCTTCCGGCCCGAGTTCATGCACGCGCGCGGCAATGGCGCCGAGGACTGGACGCGCGGCCTCGAAGGCTGCCGCCGTTCCCGAGGCCATCACCGAAAGCTCACCGCTGCCGGCCTTGGCCGCGCCGCCGCTGATCGGCGCGTCGAGATAATGCAGCCCCGCCGCCTCGGCCCGCGCAGCGAAGCGCTTGGCGTCGGTGGGCGCCATGGTGGCTGAGGAGAGGATCACGGCGCCGGGAGCCATCGCCGCCGCCGCGCCATTCTCGCCGAACAGCACCGTCTCGGTCTGCACGGCATTGACGACGACAACCAGCACCGCGGCTGCACCCGCGGCAGCCTCGGCCGGCGTCGCCGTGGCATGGCCGCCAGCCTCGCTGAGCGCGGCGCGGGCTGCATCGGAAAGATCGCAGCCGGCGACGTCGAAGCCGGCGCGCAGCAGCGAACGGGCCATCCCGAGGCCCATCGAGCCGAGCCCGATCACCGCGACGCGGGGCAGTTTGGCGGACATGGGCATCTCCCTGACCTTGCTATGACAGCGCTGTCATTTCTCTCTGCCAGAAGCTCTAGCCGACTGCAATCGTTTTGTGTTAGCGCTGTCATTGAGAACTAAACCGGAGAGGCGAACACGATGGCGAAGCAGGGACCGCATCCGCGTGCGCAGCCGCTCCTTGCCGATGTGGCGCGGCAGGCTGGTGTCAGCGAGATCACGGTCTCCCGGGTCATTCGCAACAAGGGGCCGATCTCCGCCGAGACTCGCGCGCGTGTGCTGAGTGCCGTCGCCGCGACCGGTTATGTGCCGAACCGTCTCGCCGGGGCCTTGGCCTCCGCCGGCTCGATGTTGGTCGGTGTGGTGCTGCCCTCGCTCGCCAATATCGTCTTTGCCGACGTGCTGCGCGGCGTCCACGAGGCGCTTGCGCCGCTTGGCTACCAGCCGGTCGTCGGCGTCACCGATTATGACGCGTCCGAGGAGGAGGCGGTGGTGCGTTCGCTGATGGCTTGGCAGCCGGCCGCGATGATCCTTGCCGGCTTCGAGCACACCGAGATGACGCGGCGCATGCTCCAGGCGAGCGGGATGCGGGTCGCCGAGATCATGGATATCGACGCGGCGCCGATCGACGTCGCCGTCGGGCTATCGCATCGGAGCGCCGGCCGCGACATTGCCCGCCATCTCGTCGCGCGCGGCTATCGCCGCTTCGGCTATGTCGGCCATGACTGGGACCGTGACCATCGCGCGCGGCTGCGCTTCGAGGGCCTCCGGGACGAATTGGCAGCAAACGGCCTCGGCCTCATCGCGGAACGGCGCATCGCCGGGCCGAGTTCGACGCTATCAGGCCGCGACACGCTGGCCGGGCTGCTCGCCGAGGGCGAGAGGCCAGATGTCGTCGCATTCTCCAATGACGACATGGCGGTCGGTGGCTATTTCCATTGCCTCTCGGCCGGGCTCTCTGTGCCGCGCGACATCGCCCTGTTCGGTTTCAATGGGCTCGAGATCGGCGCCGCGCTGCCGCAGCGTCTCTCGACGGTGCGCTCCAATCGTTTTCTGATCGGGAAGCGCGCAGCCGAGGCGCTGGTAGCCGAGCCGCACCGGCCTGATACCGCCGCGATCATCGATACCGGCTATGCGATCGAGGCCGGCGAGACTGCCTGAATGATGAAGGAGAACGCCATGCTGCTCGGCGCCATTGCCGACGACCTGACCGGCGCAACAGACCTCGCGCTGACATTGGCCCGCGAGGGCATGAAGACGGTGCAGGTGGTCGGCGTGCCGCCGCCCGGCTTCGATATCGGCGATGCCGAGGCCGTGGTCGTCGCGCTGAAGTCGCGCACGATCCCCGCGGCCGACGCGGTCCGGCTGTCGCTGAAGGCGGCCTCATGGCTTCGGGCGGCGGGTGCTCGGCAGTTCATCTTCAAATATTGCTCGACGTTCGATTCGACGCCCGAAGGCAATATCGGTCCGGTCGCCGAGGCTTTGATGACGTTTCTGGACGCCAAGGTTGCCATCGCCTGTCCGGCCTTTCCGGCCAACAAGCGCACCGTCTATCGCGGCCATCTCTTTGTCGGCGACGCGCTACTCTCCGACAGCCCGATGAAGGATCATCCGCTGACGCCGATGCGCGACGCCAATCTGGTGCGCGTGTTGCAGGCGCAGACGCGCCTTCCGGTCGGTCTCGTCGCGCGCGAGGCGGTTGCGGCCGGGCCTGCTGCGATCCGCGCCGCCTTCGATGATGCGGCTGCCGATGGTCCGCGTCTTCTGATCGTCGACGCGATCGAGGATGATGATTTGCGCGCTATCGGCGTGGCGGCGGCTGATCTCGCCCTCATTACCGGCGGCTCCGGGATCGCGCTCGGCCTGCCGGAAAACTTCCGCGCCGCCGGGCTGATCGAGGGGCGCGGCGCGCCGGCACGGCTCACGGCACCAGCCGGGAAGTCGGTCATCCTCGCTGGCTCCTGTTCGACGGCGACGCGGCGGCAGGTCGCCGCCGCCATCGCGGCTGGCGTTCCCGCGCTGAAGATCGATCCGTTGGCGCTTGCGGATGGCAGTCTTGCTGTGGACGACGTTGTCGCCTTTATCGAGGCCGCCGGCGAGGGGCCGGCGCTCGCCTTTGCCAGTGACGAACCGGAGGCGGTCGCAAAGGCACAGGCGACGCTTGGCCGCGAGCGGGCTGGAGCGATCGTCGAAGAACTCTTCGCCGAAGTTGCCATGCGGCTCAGGGCGCGCGGCTATACGCGCTTCGTCGTCGCTGGCGGTGAGACCTCCGGGGCCGTCGTTCAGGCGCTTGGCGTTGCGGCGCTGGTCATCGGGCCGGAAATTGATCCGGGCGTGCCGTGGACGACGAGCCTCGGCGAGGCCGCGCCCGTGGCGCTGGCGCTCAAATCCGGCAATTTCGGTACTGACGATTTCTTCCTCAAGGCCTGGAGGCTGCTCGCATGACCGCTGCCATTCTCTCCGACGAGACGAAGCTGCGCGATGAGATCTGTGCCGTCGGCGCCTCGATCTTCGAGCGCGGGTTGACCTTCGGCTCGACGGGCAATATCAGCGCCCGCCTTCCAGGCGGCGATCTGTTGATGACGCCGACCAATGCCTCGCTCGGCGGCCTCGACCCGGCGCGGCTCTCGCGCTTTACGGCGGAAGGGGTCCATGTCGGCGGCGACAAGCCGACCAAGGAGGCATTCCTGCATCGCTGCATGTATTGCGAGCGGCCCGGCGCCGGCGCGGTCGTGCATCTCCATTCGACCTACGCGGTCGCGGTGAGTATTCTCGACGATATCAATCCAGAGGATGTACTGCCGCCGCTCACCGCCTACTACATCATGCGGGTCGGCCGGCTGCCACTGATCCCTTACTATCCGCCGGGCGATGAAAGCCTTGCGCTCGCAGTCGGGGACGCGGCGAAGACGCACAGCGCGGTGCTGCTCGCCAATCACGGCCCAGTCGTCTCGGGCGCCAGCCTGCGCGAGGCGCAATATGCGACCGAGGAACTGGAGGAGACCGCGAAGCTGCACCTGCTGCTGGCCGGCCGCAGGACGCGGCCGCTGACGGCAGAGCAGGTTGAGGCACTGCGGCGGCGGTAGATCGCTTTCGGTCTCGCCGGGTCGCGTTTTCTCGACGCGAACCGGCGTTTAATTCGCGCGAAACCGCGCTAAGTCGCCGCCCGAACGCGGATCAGCCGCGGCCGACCAGCGGCATCTTCGTCGCCATGATCGTCATTTCCAGGATGTTGGTATCGAGCGGCAGGTTGGCCATGTGGACGACCGCGTCGGCGACATGGGCGACATCGAAGGTCGGCTCGATCTTGACCGAGAGGTCGGCCTGCAACACGCCGCTCTTCATCTTGGCGGCCATCGGCGTTTCGGTGTTGCCGATATCGATCTGGCCGCACGCGATGTTGTACTTCCGCCCGTCGAGCGCCGTCGACTTGGTCAGGCCGAGCACGGCATGCTTCGAGGCGGTATAGGGCGCCGAATTCGGCCGCGGCTTCGAGGAAGAGATCGAGCCGTTATTGATGATCCGCCCACCCTGCGGCGTCTGGTCCTTCATGATGCGGAAGGCGGCCTGGGTGCAGAGGAAGACGCCGGTGACATTGGTATCGATGACCGCCTTCCACTGCTCGAAGGGGAGGTCCTCGATGTTGACAGGCGGCGCATTGACGCCGGCATTGTTGAAGACGACGTCCAGCCGGCCGTAATGCTGCTTGATCGTCTCGAACAGGCTGGCGACCGAGCCGGGATCGGTGAGATCGGCCGGCACGACCAGAACCTCGCCTTCAGCCTCGGCCTTCACCGCTTCGAGCGGTTCGGCGCGCCGTCCGGTGACGGCGAGGCTATAGCCTGCGGCGGAAAGCGCGAGTGCGACCGCCCGGCCGATGCCCGTTCCGGCGCCGGTGACGAGCGCGATCTTTGCAGTGGCCGACATGGCTGTATCCCTTCAATCCGTCATTGCGCGAGGAAGCCGCCGTCGACCGGCAGCGTATGGCCTGTGATCATGGAGGCGCCGGAGCTGGCGAGGAAGAGGATCGCGCTTGCGACCTCTTCCGGCTCAGCGAGGCGTTGGAGCGGCGTCATCGCCTCGATCTTCGCAACCAGCGCCGGATCGGCGGTGAGCGGCGCGATGAAGGGCGTGCGGACATAGGTCGGCGCGACCGCGTTGACGCGGATGCCTTCGCCAGCCCACTCCACCGCGAGCGCGCGCGTCATGTTGACGATCGCGCCCTTGGTCGTCTGGTAGGAAATGTTGGGATAGAGGCCGCCGCCCGAAAATCCCATGATCGAGGAGACGTTGACGATCGCCCCGCCATGGCCGCTGGCGATCATGTGGCGCGCGGCGATGCGGCAGGCGAGGAAGGTGCCGGTCATGTTGACGGCAACGACCGTGTCCCAATCCGTGAGCTTCAGCTCGACCGCCGGCCGGCGGATGGCAAGGCCGGCGCTGTTGACGAGGATGTCGATGCCGCCAGCAATGCGCACGACCTCATCGAATGCCGCTTCCAGCGCGGCTTCATCGGCGACATCGGCGGTGACGGCGAAGGCTGCCGGCCCGAGTGTCGCCAGCACATCTGCCGGCACGGGGGAGCGATCGAGCAGCGCGATGCGCGCGCCGGCCTTGGCCAGCGCTGTCGCCGAGGCGAGGCCAATGCCGCTGCCGCCGCCGGTGACGACGGCGACACGGCCGGTGAGCGAAAATGGATGATCGGACATGGTGCCAGTCATCGCTTGCCCCAGGGCTGACGTCAATTTCCGATCCGGCCGCCGAGTTCGTCGTCGATATGGCTCTGGATGATCGCGTCGAAGGAGGCGTCGGCGGTGAAGCCGAGGGCGCGGGCCCGCTTCGGATCGAAGTCCGTGGCCCAGCCCGAGACGATGCGGATGATCGCCGGGTCGGGTTCGTGGCGGATGAGCGCGACGGCCTTATCGCCGGCAACACGGCGAAGCGCCTCGATCTGCTCGCCGACGGTCGCCGAAAGGCCGGGCATCGAGAGATTGCGGCGCGGGCCGACGGACGCGGTGTCGATCGTCGCCGCATGCAGCAGGAAGCCGATGGCGGCGCGCGGCGAGGCATGCCAGTGGCGCACGCTCTCCTCGACCGGAAGCACGGCTTCCTGGCCGACCAGCGGTTCGCGCAGGATGTTGGAGAAGAAGCCGGACGCCGCCTTGTTGGGCTTGCCGGGGCGGATGCAGATGGTCGGCAGGCGGATGCCGATCCCGTCGAAGATGCCGCGCCGCGAATAATCGGACAGCAGCAGTTCGCCGATTGCCTTCTGCGTGCCATAGCTGGTCAGGGGCGTGGTGAAGAACTCGTCGCCGATCTGGGCCGGGAACGGGGCGCCGAACACCGCGATCGACGAGGTGAAGACGACGCGCGGCTTATAGGGGGCAGCTTCGCCTTCATGGCGGATCGCGTCGAAAAGATAGCGTGTCCCGTCGAGATTGATCCGGTAGCCCTTGTCGAAATCGAGCTCTGCCTCGCCGGAGACGATGGCTGCGAGATGGAAGATCACATCAGGCCGGGTGGCGACAAGGCTCTCGGCCGTGCCGGGTGTCGAGAGATCGGCCGTCCGCGTCTCGACCGCGCCGGCAAAGCCGGCCGGCGCCGGCGGCGCGACGACATCGGCAAGCGTCAGGCGATCGACGGGCTGGCCGCCAAGGCCGCCATCGGCGACGAGGCGCTCGGTGAGCTTGCGGCCGACCATGCCGGCGGCTCCGATGATCAGGATATGCATGGGGAACCCCTTGGAAACGATTGGATCAGGCGAGGCGGAGGCGCGCGACCGCATAGGGCGCGAGCGTTATCTGCCTGCCGGTGAAAGGCGCCGCGAGGCTCGTCCGGGCGTCCGGATCGGCAGCGGCGGCGAGGAAACTGTCGGCATCGAGCACGAAGACGTCACGCGCGGCGCGTGGCAGGTTGGCCGACTGCGGCGCCCCCGTGCGGTTGGCGAGCCAGAGTTCGATCCCGTCCTCGGTCTCGGCAGCGATCGCCTCGACAAACGACGAGGCTTCAACGCGCAGCATCGGCTTGCCGGCAAGACGCGCGAGCCCGGCGAGGACGTGGAACATCGGGAACACCCCGCCTTCGCCCTCGAACCAGGGTTGCGGCCAGGATTGCGGCAGCGAGATGAGCCCGAAAGCGCCGGTCGTGCCACCCAGCGTCACGGTCTCGGCGCCGCCGGCGGCGAACCGCGCGAAGAAGCCGAGCGCCCAGGCGGCGCCGAGCAGGCCGCGATGGCGCGGATCGTTGAAGTTCATCGCCTGACGGATATTGCCGGGATTGGCGAAGGGCGCCTCGCCATAGGGATTCATGCGCATGCCGATCGCGCTCGGGCCGACCGCGAACGGCCGGTCGCCCGCGATGGCCGTGGCGGACAGTGCGATGGCCGGCAGCGCCTCCAGCCCTTCGGTGATCGAGACATCGTCACCGGCATGCAGCATCGCCGTCGTCGTGAACGAGACGAGATCGATGAGATCGACCGGCGGCCGCTTGCGGTTCATCTCGGTGAACAGGCTGAACATGCCGCCGCCGAGCCGGATGCCTGGAAAGGCATCGCGCGCCGCTTCGAACAGAGCACGCGGCGGCGGGGCCGGCGGCCAGACGCTGCCGGGCAGGGTGCATTTCAAGTCCGGTGCCGGCGAGATGAGGACGGTCGCGAAGGGCGCGCCGAGCTCGGCGAGGGTTCGTCCGAGCGCGGCAAGCTCGGCCGCGAAATCATCGACGGAGACGATGACGGCCTCGAGCCAGGCCTCGGCGCCGAGCGCACGGGCCGCGGCGACGATGCCTTCGAGCGTCGTCCGGTCATGACCTTGACGCGGATCATAGTATCCAACGATGACGGACGCGCCGATCCGCCGCAGCGTTTCTGCCACCGCAAGCGTTGCGTCGATCTCCGTCGGATCGAGCCCGAGGCCAAGCCGGGGTACGATGCCTGCGGCGGCGCCGAGACGGATGTCGGTCACGCCGCCCGCCGTCGCTTCGGCTGACGCCGTGCCGGAGATGCTGAGGCGCACGGCCTGCTCGATGCGTTCGCCCATCGCGATCGGATAGGGCCAGGGACGGGCGAGCGGCCGGACATAGGTCTTGTACGAGGCGTCGGTCCAGTTGCGCTGGTCCTCCATCTCGTAGGTGTCGCCTTCCATGCGGCAGGTGACGAAGAGACCCGGCGCTGCTTCATGCGTGAGCGCACGGAGGTCCATCATCGGCTGGACCGGATCGATGATGTCGGGGAAGCGGCTCGCCTCGATGCTGCCGTGGACATGCTCGATCCGAACCGGTCGGCCGGAGACACCGACGATCGGATGCAGCACGACGAAGCCGGTGCGGTTGGTGAGGAAATCCGTTTCGGCAAAACCCTCGGCCGCGAAATCGAGGCTGCCATCGGCACGGCCCTCGATACGGGCAGAATAGCGGAAGGCCTGGCCGGCATCGCTCGCCAGCGCGTCATAGCGGACGGTGAAGCCGTCCGGACGCTCCTCGACGACGAGATTGTCGATCGCCGGATTATAGGTGCCCCAATTGCGGTCGCGCACGATGAAGGAGATGGCGCGGATGATCTCGACGCCGCCAAGGCGGATATGGCGGAGATTGCCGCTGTCGAATTCGGCCGTGAGCATGCCGGCCGTCAGTATGCGCGGCGGGGTGACCGGCTCCTCGGTGCCGTAGAGGCGGATCGCCAGCGAGGGAGCGGGGCTCATCGGCTGACCCGCGCGCTGACCAGCCGCTCGACGAGCAGCGCCACGATGATGATCGTCCCGATCGCCGAGCCCTGCCAGAAGGGCGAGACGCCCATGAGGTTGAGGCCGTTGCGGATCATGACCATGATGAAGACGCCGATCAGCGTGCCGATCATCGAGCCGCGACCGCCGTAAAGGCTGGCGCCGCCGATCACGACCGCCGCGATGGCGTCGAGCTCCATGGCGTTGCCCATCAGCGGGTCAGCCGAGAGCAGCTGGCTGATCGAGAAGGTGATGGCGACGGCGGACAGGGCGCCGGAAAGCACATAGGGCAGGACGGAATAGAACAGCGTGTTGAGCCCGGCGGCGCGGGCCGCCTGCTTGTTCGAGCCGACCGCATAAATGGTTCGGCCGCCCTTGGTATAGGTCAGATAGGCCCAGGCGACGGCGTAGAGCACGACCAGAAACAGGACGTTCGAGGGAATGCCGAGAACGCTCGTATAGACGATGTTCTGCATCCCCTCGGGGATGTTGGAGATCGAAGTCTGGCCGGAGAGGATGTAGGCGAGGCTGCGGGCGATCGCCATGACGCCGAGCGTCACAACGAAGGCGGCGAGACCGAACACGTTGATCAGGAGACCCGAGACGAGGCCGATCAGCCCGCCGGCGACGACTGCGACTGCGATGGCCGGGACGATCGGCATCTGCTGCAGCGACAGGCCGAGAATGATGCCGGTGAGGCCCGCGACCGAGCCGACCGAGAGATCGATACCGCCGGTCAGGATCACGAAGGTCATGCCGACGGCGATGATGCCGATCACCACCGACTGGTCGAGCATGTTGAAGATGTTCGAATGCGTCAGGAAGAACGGCGACAGCAGCGAGAGGCAGAAGGCGATGGCGATGGCGAGCAGCACCATGCGCACTTCGAGCCGCCGGGCGAGCTTCTTGACCAGCGTCGGCCTGACCGAGCGGGACTCGGTCGAGGTGGAGCCGCTTGTTGGGGTCACATGGGCGGGGGAAGCCATGGTGGAAGGTTCCTTGGTCACAGCGTTGCCGCCATGGTGTCGATACGGGACTTGATCGCCTCCGGCGCGGGCAGGGCCGCGCCTTCCGGCAGGCTGAGGCCGACCCAGCCGAGATCGTGGCCGCGCGGGCTGGTCATCGGCACGATCAGCGTCGTGCGCCGGCCATCGGCCTCGGCGACGAAATGACCCTCGCGCCGAGCGAGGGCCAGCGGCAGACGGGTGTCGGCAAGGGTCCGCGCCTCGCCGGCGCGAAAGCCCGGATCGAAGGCGGGATCGCTCACCACCGCGTTGAGGCAGATGAGGCTGTCATCCTCGATCAGCGCCCAGAAGCCGGCGCCGCCATGGGCTCTTGTGAGTTCACCGAGCAACGCGGTGTTGCGTGCCATCGAGGTTCGCGGCGCGGCGAGCAGCGTCAGCTTCTCTTCATCCAGCATCGCGCTCGGGAGGTCGGCGACGGAGCGGCCGTCGCTCACCACCACCACGCGGTCGGTGAGGCCGAGCAATTCCTCGAAGTCGGACGAGATGACGACGACCGCGACGCCATCGGCTGCGATGTCGCGGAGCATCGCGTAGATGCTCGCCCGCGTGCCGATATCGACGCCCTTGGTGGGCTCGTCGAGGATGAGCACGCGCGGCTCCAGCAGCAGCCAGCGCGCAATGATGATCTTCTGCTGCATGCCGCCGGAGAAATCGAGCATCGAGGCGTCGAGCATGCGGTCGCCGGGCAGGCCGAGGCGGGCGAGCAATTCCTCGACCCGCTTTTCGCGGGCGCCATAGCCGCAGAAGAAGCCGCGATGCGCGCCGAGATGGGCGATCAGCAGGTTCTCCTTGACCGAGAGATCCGGAACGATGTTCTGCGTCCGCCTGTCCTCGGCGACGAAGCCGAGCCCGGCGCGGATCGCGGTTTTCGGGCTGTCGGCTGCGAGCGGCTTGCCGCCCAGCAGGACCGTGCCGCCGGAACGCGGGCGCAGCCCGAAGATCGCCTCGGCAGTTTCGGACCTTCCGGCGCCGACAAGGCCGCCAAGGCCGAGGATTTCGCCGGCATGCACCTTGAACGAGACGTCCCGGACGATGGGAGCGGAGGAAAGATTGCGCACTTCGAGCGCGACCGGCGCCGCGGCGTCCGGCTCGGCATGCTTTCCGGTGCGGGCATAGATCGCGCCGAGTTCGGCGCCGACCATCGCCCGGATCAGTTCGCCCTGCGAGAGGTCCGCGGTCGGATGGGCATTCATCACGGTCCGCCCCTCGCGCAGGACCGTGACGCGATCGGTGATGGCGAAGACTTCCTCGAGCCGATGCGACACGAAGACGAGGCCGCGGCCCGACTGGCGCAGCCGCGTCATCACGTCGAACAGCCGCTCGACTTCGCCGGGGCTGAGCGAGGCGGTGGGTTCGTCGAAGATCAAGAGTTTGGCCTGGACGCCGAGCGCCTTGGCGATCTCGACGAGTTGCTTCTGGGCCGAGGAGAGGCGATGCACCTCCCAATCGAAGGGCAGGCCGTCCTGCTGGCCGAGCGATGCGAGGATATCCTCGCCGCGCTGGCGCAGGGCGCCGTAATCGAGCCGGCCCGGGCGGCCGAGCTCGGGCAGGAAGATGTTCTCCAGCACCGTCAGGTCCGGGACGAGGCTCGTTTCCTGCATGACGATGGCGATGCCGACATTCAGTGCCTCGCGGGTTCCGCGCAGGCGAATCTCGCGGCCGCGATAGATCATCTCGCCTTCGTCATAGGCATAATGGCCCGAGATGACCTTGGAGAGGGTCGATTTGCCGGCGCCATTGGCACCGAGCAGGCCATGGATCTCGCCTTCGCCGAGTTCGAAACCGGCACCCTGCAGGGCGCGCGTGCGGTCGAACGTCTTGGTGATGCCGCGCATCACCAGGAGGGGCGACGTCGCCGGTACAGCCGTGCTTGCGAGATCGGAGAGAGACAAGGGATCGTTCCGGGGACTTGGGCAGATAAGGACTGGGGCAGATAAGGAGTTGGTCGAGGAGGCGGCGCCGCGGTGTGGGTTCCGCGGCGCCGACCCGATCAGACCTCGTTGGCGAAGACGGTCTGCTTCACGATCGGCAGTTCCTTCTCGATGTTCTCGCTGGTGATGGCGAGGATCGGGACGGTGATCTCCTTGGCCGGGGTCTTGCCGGCAAGCGCGTCGACCATGGCCTCGCCGGAGCGGACGCCCATGAGGTAGGGCTGCTGCATGCCGGACACGACCAGCTCGCCCGACTTCAGCAGCTCGACGAATTCGGGAATGCCGTCAAAGGCCGCGACGAGCACTTCGCCATTGCGGCGGGCCGCCTTGATGGCGCGCAGCGCGCCGATTGCCGGCTGGTCGGTCTGCACGAAGAGGCCGCGCATGTCGGGATTGGCGGTCAGGAGATCCTGCGTGAACTTGAAGGTCTCGTCGGCGGTGTAGTTCTGCATCTGCTGCAGGCCGGCTTCCTTGCCGGTGAAGCCGCCTTCCTTGAGGCCGTCGAGGAAGCCCTTGGTGCGGGCCTGGCCGTTCTTGCGCGCCTGCGAGATGGCGACGATGCCGACCGAGCCGCCCTCCCAGCCCTTCTTCTTCAGCGCGGCTGCCAGCGCCACGCCGACATCATGCGCGCCGCGATAGTTGTCGGACGAGATGAAGGAGACGAAATCGCCGGAATTCGTGCCGATATCGGCGATCACGGCCGGAATGCCGGCGCGCTTGGCGAGCTGAAGCACGCTCGGCGCGGTCGATGAGTCGGTCGGCGAGATGACGATGCCGGCAACGCCGCGGGCGATCGAATCCTGCGCGTTCTGCAGCTGCGTCTGGGCGCTGTTGTGCGAATCGAGCGCCTGGAAGCCGAAGCCGCCCTTGGTCGCGGCCGCTTCAACGCCCTTCGACAGGTAGCGCCAGAAGGGCAGGTCGAGGCCGGGCGTCAGATAGACGATGTCCTTGCCGGCGGCGGAAGCCGCGCGGAGCCCGGCGAGCGAGGTGCCGAGCGCCAGCGTCGTGCCGGTGGCAAGCTTCAGAAATGTCCTGCGTTCCATGGATTTCCTCCCGATGGTCCGGCCTTGCGGCCGGGATGATTGTGATGCGCAGTCTCGGATCGGCGCTTCCTCAAGCGTCCGGTCCCGTGTCTCCCTGCATGAGGAGCTGGGTCGTCGCGTAGATCCGTCCGGTATGGACGGCGAAGGCCTCGGCGGCGGCTTCGGGGTCGTGCGCCTTGAGCGCCTCGACGATTGCGACGTGATCGGCATAGCTGGTGGCGATGGCGCCGGTCTGGCCCACGGCCTCGCGGCGATATTCCATCATGTAGCCATAGAGGTCGGTGCTGAAGTCGGCGAGCAGCCGGTTCGACGACGCCTGGTAGATCGCGACGTGAAACTCGCGGTCGCTGATGAGGAAGCGCACCGGATCGTCGAGTGCGTCCTTCTGCGAGGCCAGCAGGGCCTCGAGCTGCGCGATGCCGCGCGCATCGATGCCGAGCGCGGCGCTCGCCACCACCTGCCGCTCGACCAGCAGCCGCGCGGCATGAACGGAATCGAGATTATAGGCGTCGACGGCGCGGGCGGTCGCGATACCGACCGTGACCGGCCCGACATCGCTGCGGCGGACCCGTGTGCGGGCGCCCTGCGAAATTTCGAGAATGCCGCGGGCGGCGAGGATCTGGATGCCGCCGCGCACCGCGTCGCGGCTGACATTCAGCGCCACGGCCAGCTCGCGTTCGCTCGGCAGGGGGTCGCCGACCTGGAGAATGCCCGATGCGATCAGTCCAGCGATCTTGTCGGCGATCACATTGGTGATCGGCCGCTTGACGATCGCTTCCCGAAGCGTCGGGAGCTCCGTCAGGCGGGCGATATCGCCGGGTTTGCGCTGCATCGACATTGGAACACTTTGACTGGTCGGACCAGAAGACCAGCGGGAATAGAGCGATTGGCGCGGCGGCTGTCAATAGCGCGCCGGCTGTGCGGCCTCGGTTGATGCTCGCGCGCCTTGCATGCCCTCGGACATGGGTGGCGGCCGGCGCTGAGGCCGGCGCTCCGGCGTCAGGAGATGCAGAGCGGGCCGCCCGGAGCGGTCAGCAGCAGCGACACAATCCCGGCCGCGATGAGCCCGGCGCCGGCGAGCGCGCGGCCCTTCGGCGTTGCGGTGACGCTCCGGAGGCGAAAGAGTCCCAGGGCGGCCAGCGTGACGGAGGGGACCGTGCCGAGGCCGAAGCCGGCCATCATCGCGATGCCGCCGCCGACCGATCCGGTCAGAAGCGAATTCAGCAGCGCGGCATAGACCATGGCGCAGGGCATCGCGCCCCAGAGCAGGCCGCCGAGAAGGAGCTGGCCCGGACCGGAAGGCGCAAGACCCTGGCGAAGCATGCCAAACCGGCCTGCCAGCGGCAGGAACAGCCGGTCGAGCCCGGCCATGGCCGGCACGAGACCGGCCGTGGCGAGGCCCATCCACATGATGGTCAGCGCCGCCGCCCATTGCATCAGCTGATGCGCCGATTGCCAGTTCACGAGGCCATAGAGCCCGGCGCCGAAGACCCCGAAAGCCGCCCCCGCGACCATGTAGCTCGTGATGCGGGCCGCCTGCGTCGTCAGTGTTTCCGCCAGGATCATGGCCGGGCGCCGCGGCGCATCACCGAGGCGCAGCATCGCGCAGGCGATCGGCCCGCACATGCCGGCGCAATGCAGGCTCGAGGCGAGGCCCATCGTGATGCCGGTGAGGATGATGCCGATGAGCACCGTTCCGGGCTCCCTGGAGTGGATGTTGAGACGGCGGCGCAATCGTTGCCCGGAGGTGGGACGAACCGATCGGGGGCTGCGGCAGATTTGCCACCACCGCAGTCTTCCTGTTGCCCGCCGAACCATAGTGGCGCGAGCGATGGGCGACCTTGATCCTGATCAAGGGAGGCCGCGCCGCCGCCGTCTAGGACATCACCGGAATGTGACTTTTCGATTCACGGCGATGGATGAGGGCTGGGGTGAAGAACAGCGGTTGGATCTTGGTGCTCGCAGTCGCCACATTTGGCGCCTTCGTGGCCGCAGGCTTCGCGCAGGACGATCTGTTCCGCGCTCATATGCTGGTGCTGACGCTGTTTCTGGGCGGCGGCACTGTCTATCTGCTTCGCGCCGCCAGCTTTGCGCCGACGGTTCCGGTTGATCCGGAAGCTTATCTCGACGGGCCGATCCGGGCCGGCGTGATCCTCACGGTGTTCTGGGGCGTGGTCGGCTTCCTGGTCGGCGTCGTGATTGCGGCGCAGATGGCCTATCCCGATCTCAACATCCAGCCCTGGTTCAATTTCGGGCGGATGCGGCCGCTGCACACCTCGGCCGTGGTCTTCGCCTTTGGCGGCTCGGCACTTCTGACGACCAGCTTCTATGTCGTCCAGCGCACGACGCGGGCGCGGCTCTTCGGCGGCGATCTCGGCTGGTTCGTGATGTGGGGCTACCAGCTCTTCATCGTCATGGCGGCGACCGGATATCTTCTCGGCATCACGCAGGGCCGCGAATATGCCGAGCCCGAATGGTATGTCGACATCTGGCTGACGATCGTCTGGGTCGCCTATCTGATCCTGTTCCTCGGCACGCTGGTGAAGCGCAAGGAACCGCACATCTATGTCGCGAACTGGTTCTACCTCGCCTTCATCGTCACGGTGGCTCTGCTGCATGTCGTCAACAACCTCGCCGTTCCCGCGAGCTTCCTCGGCGTCAAGAGCTACTCGGCCTTCTCCGGCGTACAGGATGCACTGACGCAATGGTGGTACGGCCATAACGCGGTCGGCTTCTTCCTGACCGCCGGCTTCCTCGGCATGATGTATTACTTCCTGCCGAAGCAGGCCGGGCGTCCTGTCTATTCCTACCGCCTGTCGATCATCCACTTCTGGGCGCTGATCTTCCTCTATATCTGGGCCGGCCCGCATCACCTCTATTATACGGCCCTGCCGGACTGGGCGCAGACCCTCGGCATGGTGTTCTCGATCATGCTGTGGATGCCCTCCTGGGGCGGCATGATCAACGGTCTGCTGACGCTGCGCGGCGCCTGGGACAAGATCCGCACCGATCCGATCATCCGCATGATGGTCGTCGCGGTCGCCTTCTACGGCATGTCGACCTTCGAAGGTCCGGTGATGTCGATCCGCTCGGTCAACGCGCTCTCCCACTATACCAACTGGACCATCGGACACGTCCATTCCGGCGCGCTCGGCTGGGTCGGCATGATCTCCTTCGGCGCCGTCTACTTCCTGACGCCCCGTCTCTGGAACCGCGAGCGGATCTATTCGCTGCGCATGATCAACTGGCATTTCTGGCTCGCGACGCTCGGTATCGTCGTCTACGCCTCAGTCATGTGGGTGGCTGGCATCACGCAGGGCCTGATGTGGCGCGAGTACAATAGCCAGGGCTTCCTCGTCTATTCCTTCGCCGAGGTCGTGGCCGCGATGCATCCCTATTATGTGCTGCGCGTCTTTGGCGGGCTGCTCTATCTCGCCGGCGGCATCGTCATGGCGGTCAATGTCGCGCTGACCATCAAGGGGCATGTGCGCAATGAACGTCCACTCGTGTCCGCCGCTCCCCAACTGAAACCGGCAGCCTAGGACCGCGCCCATGGCACTCCTCGAGAAACACGACGTCATCGAGCGCAACGTCACGCTCCTCCTCGTTCTCTCCCTGCTGGTGGTCTGCATCGGCGGCATCGTCGAGATCGCGCCGCTGTTCTACTTCCAGAACACGATCGAGAAGGTCGACGGCATGCGGCCCTACACGCCGCTCGAACTCGCCGGCCGCAACATCTATGTCCGCGAAGGCTGCTATGTCTGCCATTCGCAGATGATCCGCCCGTTCCGCGACGAGGTCGAACGCTACGGCCATTATTCGCTGGCGGCGGAATCGATGTACGACCATCCGTTCCAGTGGGGCTCCGAGCGCACCGGTCCCGACCTTGCGCGTGTCGGCGACCGCTATTCGAGCCAGTGGCATGTCGACCACCTGACCGATCCGCGTTCGGTCGTGCCGGAATCGATCATGCCCCGCTACGGCTTTCTGGCCGAGACGCCGCTCGATACGCGGCTGATCAGCGCCGACCTCCTCGCCAATGCGCGGGTGGGCGTGCCCTACAGCCCGGAGATGATCGAAAACGCGAAGGCCGACCTGTTCGCGCAGGCCAATCCCGAAGCCGACCAGAAGGGGCTGCTCGGCCGCTATTCGAAGGTCCGCGTCGAGGATTTCGACGGCGACCCGACCAGGGTCACCGAGATGGATGCGCTGATCGCGTATCTGCAGGTTCTCGGGACCATGGTCGACTTCAGCAGCTACGACGAAAGCGCGAACAACCGCTAGGCCGGCAAGGGGGTATTCGATGATGGACTATGAGACCTTGCGGCATTTCGCCGACAGTTGGGGGCTCGTCTACATGATGGCGATCTTCCTTGTCGTGCTTGCCTTCATCTTCAGGCCAAAGGCCAAGGCGATGGCGCGCGACGCCGCCCTGATCCCGTTCCGCGATCCCACCGGCAAGGACAAGACGCCATGAAGCAGCGCGACGTCGACCACCTGAGTGGCATCGAGACGACCGGTCATGAATGGGACGGCATCAAGGAACTGAACAATCCGCTGCCGCGCTGGTGGCTGTGGACGTTCTATGCCTGCATCGCCTTCGCGCTGGTCTACAGCGTGCTGTTCCCGGCCTGGCCGCTGATTTCAGGCGCGACGCCTGGCCTGCTTGGCTATACGACGCGCGGCCAGTTCCACCGCGAGGTTGCTGCCGCGCAGGCCGACCAGGCCGCCAATCTCGCCAGGATCGCGGCGATGCCGGTTGCGGCGATCGCGGCCGATCCAACGCTCGCCGCCTTCGCCTCGGCCGGCGGCGCCTCGGCGTTCAAGGTCTATTGCTCGCAGTGCCATGGCTCCGGCGCTGCCGGCGGGTTCGGCTATCCGAACCTCAATGACGACGAGTGGGTCTGGGGCGGATCGATCGACCAGATCTACCAGACGATCACGCATGGCGCCCGCTCGCCCGGCGATGACAAGACCCACAACAATATCATGCCGAATTTCGGCACCGACGGCATCCTGACGCGCGACCAGATCCGCTCCGTCGCCAGCTTTGTCGGCTCCTTGTCCGGCATGCCGGGCGGGGCGAAGACGGACGAGGGCGCGCAGATCTTCGCGCAGAACTGCGCCGCCTGTCACGGTCCCGATGCCAAGGGCATCACCGCGATGGGTGCGCCGGATCTCACCAATGCCATCTGGCTCTATGACGGTTCGGTCGACGGCATTATCGCGCAGATCAACCATCCGCGCCTCGGCATGATGCCCGCCTGGGGTGCCAAGCTCGGCGACACCACGGTCAAGGAACTCGCCGTCTATGTGCATGGCCTCGGCGGCGGCCAGTAGCGGACCTGCCTGAGGCAGGCCTGCCTCGATCCACTCTCACGCCCGCGACCGGTGGCCCCGGCCGCGGGCGTTTTGATCGAGGTCAACGCCGCGCCGCCCGTCCGGTGCGAGGGTGGGCCATCCATTGGAGATGAAGAGTGACCCTTTCCGACGCCCCGGAGCAGGATGGCGCGAGCCCCGCGGAACGCTTTGATGTCGAAGCGGTCAATTCGCAGAAGGTGCGCCAGCCGCTCTATGCCGCGCGCAAGAAGATCTTCCCGCAGCGCGCAACGGGAACGTTCCGACGCTTCAAATGGCTGGTGATGCTGCTGACGCTCGGCGTCTACTACCTGACGCCCTGGCTGCGCTTCGACCGAGGCCCATTCGCGCCCAACCAGGCGGTCCTGGTCGACCTCGCCAATCGTCGCTTCTATTTCTTCTTCATCGAGATCTGGCCGCAGGAATTCTATTATATTGCCGGCCTGCTGATCATGGCCGGCGTCGGGCTGTTCCTGATCACCTCGACGGTGGGCCGCGCCTGGTGCGGCTATACCTGTCCGCAGACCGTCTGGGTCGATCTGTTCCTCGCCGTCGAGCGCCGGATCGAGGGCGATCGTAATGCGCGCATCCGGCTCGACGCCGCGCCCTGGTCGCTGGACAAGCTGGCGAAGCGCGTCTCGAAGCATGCGATCTGGCTCGTGATCGGCCTTCTGACCGGCGGCGCCTGGATTCTCTATTTTGCTGATGCGCCGACGCTCCTGCGCGAGATCGTGACCTTCGAGGCCGCCTCCGTCGCCTACATCACGATCGGTATCCTGACCGCGACGACCTATGTCTTTGGCGGGTTGATGCGCGAGCAGGTCTGCACCTATATGTGCCCCTGGCCGCGCATCCAGGCGGCGATGCTCGACGAGCATTCGCTGACGGTGACGTATAACGACTGGCGCGGCGAGCCGCGCAGCCGCCATGCCAAGAAGGCGATCGCCGAGGGGCGCCCGGTGGGGGACTGCGTCGACTGCAACGCCTGCGTCGTCGTCTGCCCGATGGGCATCGACATCCGCGACGGCCAGCAGCTCGAATGCATCACCTGCGCGCTGTGCATCGATGCCTGCGACGGCGTCATGGACAAGCTCGGCCGCGAGCACGGCCTTATCTCCTATGCGACGCTGAACGACTACAACGCCAACATGGCGCTGGCCGGCGCGACCGAGACGGCGGCGGTGCAGCCGGCGCTCGTGCGCGAGGCCGCGACCGGCAAGCTGGTCGGCACCATCCGCCACACGACCTGGCGCTCGATCGTCCGCGTGCGCACGCTCGTCTATCTTGCCGTCTGGGCCGGCATCGGCCTTGCCATGCTCGTTGCGCTGTCGCTCCGCAGCCCGCTCGAAGTCAGCGTGCTGCATGATCGCAATCCGCAATATGTGCTGCTGTCGGATGGGTCGATCCGCAACGGCTACAAGGTCAAGATCAGCAATATGCGGCCTGCGCCGCGCACCGTGATCGTCAGCCTCGAGGGGCTGCCCGGCGGGGCCATGACCAGTGCCGATGCCGCGGACCAGCCGGTGCAGTCGCTCGAATTCACGCTGCAGCCGGATGCCGTGCTCGACACCCGCATCTTCGTCAGGGCCCATCCCGCCGGCCTGCAGCCGGGAAGCGCCGACTTCCTGCTGCGCGTCGCCACCGACGACGGCCAGGTTTCGGTTGCGACGGACGCCAAATTCGAAACGCCCAAGGAGGCGCGCAAATGAGCGACAAGGCTCTCGGCAGCGACAGGCCCATCCGCCGCGGCACGCCCTTCTGGCGCGGCGAATTCACCGGCTGGCACATGCTGGTGTCGATGCTGGTGTTCTTCGCCATCATCATCGCCGTCAACGTCTATCTCGCGGTGTCGGCGAGCCGGACCTGGACCGGGCTGGTCGTCGAGAATTCCTATGTCGCCAGCCAGCAATTCAACGAGAAGGAGCGGCTGGCGCGCGAGCAGGCGGCGCTCGGCTGGCATGCCGAGCTGCGCTATGTCCCGGGCCAGCTGGTGCTCGAGATCCGCGGCCGCGACGGACAGCCGATCGATCTTGGCGCCGTGACGGTCGCGCTTTCCCGCCCCCTCGGCGACCGCGAGGACCGGACGGTCACGATGGTGCGGGGTGCGGACGGGGTTTACTCTGCTGTTGTCCTGCTGCCGCGCGGTGCCTGGAACGCCATCAGCATTGCGCCGTCGACGCCGCACGGCGCCTTCGAGCAGCATAGTCGCCTGATCGCGTCCTGAGGCTTCGACGAGCTTGGCAATCAGCGTCATCGGTGAGATCGAGCAAGGCGCCGCTGCCGGGGGGCGGGGCGATGACGAGGAGAGCCTCCTTGCGCTCAGCCGCGCCGCCGGAGACGATGCGCGCCAGATCGAATTCGCCGTGCCGGACGCCTATTGCGTCACCTGCATCAACGCCATCGAGGGCTCGCTGCAACGCCTGCCGCAGGTGAAGAGCGCGCGCGTCAATCTCTCGCAGCGCTGGGTCCGCGTGGTTTTCCGGCCATCGGACGGCGCTATTGCCGATCTGCCGCGTGCCATCCGCGCCAGTGGCTATCGCACCCATGCGCTCGATCCTGTCGCCGACAACCGGCAGGATTCCGTCCTCAATGAACTGATCCGCGCCACGGCGGTCGCCGGCTTTGCCGCCGGCAACATCATGCTGTTCTCGGTCTCGATCTGGTCCGGCGCCGATGCCGCGACGCGCGACATGTTCCACTGGATTTCGGCTCTGATCGCGCTCCCAGCGATCGCCTATGCCGGTCGACCGTTCTTCCGCTCGGCCTTTGCCGCCTTGCGCGTCGGCCGCACCAATATGGATGTGCCGATCAGCATCGGCGTCACGCTCGCCACCGCGCTCAGCCTCTGGGAGACGCTGACCTCGGGTGCGCATGCCTATTTCGACGCCTCGACCATGCTGCTGTTCTTCCTGCTGGTGGGCCGCACCTTCGATCACCTGATGCGCGAGAAGGCGCGCGGCGCCATCGCCAATCTCGCCCGCCTGGCGCCACGCGGCGCGATGCGGCTTTTGGACGAGGGCGGCAGCGCCTATGTCCCTGTCGAGGAGATCGTTCCGGGCATGCTGCTCGTTCTGCGGGCCGGCGAGCGGGTGCCTGTCGATTGCGCGATCACCTCGGGCCGTGGCGATGTCGATTTCTCGATCGTCACCGGCGAGGCGGCGGCGGTTGATGTCGGCCCCGGCACGAGCCTTGCCGCCGGCGCGGTCAATCTTTCCGGCGTTCTGACGGTCAAAGCGCTGCGGCCGGCGTCCGAATCCTTCCTGTCGCGCATGGCCGAACTGATGGAGACGGCCGAGACGAGCCGGACGACGCATCGGCGCATCGCCGATCGCGCCGCGTCGATCTATGCGCCTTCAGTCCATCTTGCCGCGCTCGCGACCTTCATCGGCTGGCTTGCGCTCGGCGGCGGCTGGCACACGGCGCTGATGAACGCCGTCGCGGTGCTGATCATCACCTGTCCCTGCGCGCTCGCGCTCGCCGTGCCGATCGTGCATGCGGTGGCGGCCGGGCGGCTCTTTCGCAGCGGCATCATGATGCGCGACGGCACAGGGCTCGAGCGCGCCGCTGCCGTCACCGACATTGCCTTCGACAAGACCGGGACGCTGACATCTGGCCATGTCCGCCTTGTCGGCCAGACCTTCGGCGATGCTGCCGCGCTGGCAGAGGCCGCGGCGCTCGCAAGGCACAGCCGGCACGCACTGGCCGCTGCGCTGGCGGCGAGCCTGCCGGGCGCCCCCGCGGTGACCGGAGATGTGCATGAAGTCGCGGGGCAGGGCATCGAGGCGGTCATAGACGGGACGATCTGGCGGCTCGGCCAAGCGGGCTTCTGCGGCGGAGCCTCGGGCGAGGCCGATGCGGGAATGGAAGTTTGTCTCGGACGCGACGGCCATCTCGTCGCCCGGTTTGCCTTCGCCGATACGATCCGGCCGGATGCGCGGGAGGCGGTCGCCGCCCTTGCCAGCAAGGGACTGCCGGTCGCCATGCTCTCTGGCGATGGTCCTGGCATCGTCGCGGTTGTCGCAGGGCGTGTCGGGATTTCGGATTTTGCCGCTCGCCTCACGCCGGAAGACAAGCTTGCCGCGCTCGAGGCGAGCGCTGCGGAAGGCCGCCGCGTCATGATGATCGGCGACGGCATCAATGATGCGCCTGCGCTCAGGGCCGCCTATGTCTCGATGGCACCGTCCTCGGCGAGCGATATCGGCCGCAGCGCGGCGGACTTCGTGTTCATGAACGACCGTCTTGTCAGCGTACCCTTCGTGCTCGCCATCGCCCGGCGCGCCGATCGGCTGGTGCGCGAGAATCTCGCGCTGGCCATCGGCTATAATGCGCTGGCGCTGCCGCTGGCCGTTTCAGGCTATGTGACGCCGCTCGTTGCCGCCGTGGCGATGTCGTCGTCGTCGGTTCTGGTTGTCGCGAACGCCCTGCGGCTCAATTTCAGCGCCGATCTTCCGGCCGTCGCCGCACCTGAAGACGTTGTCTCAACCGTGGAGGCACGCGCATGAACGGGCTGATCATCCTGATCCCCTCGGCGATCTGCCTCGGGCTACTGGCGCTCGTCACCTTCCTGTGGGCGTTGCGCACAGGTCAATATGAGGATCTGAAGGGCGCGGCCGAGCGCATCCTCGACGAGGAGCCGGTGCATCGCAGCGACGATCCGCAGCCCTGATCGGCGCTGAGCCGGCAGGGACGCTGCGTCCTGCGCGATTGTGACGGAATCGGAAGCAGAAGGTCCTCACTGGCCGAAAAGCGGCCACCAATGAAAAACGCCCGCCGGGGAGGAGATCGGCGGGCGTTCTCATGGAAGGCGGCGAAGCGAGGGAGGAGGTTCGCTGGCCGCCGGATCGCGAGGACGAGGGAGGAGGTTCGTCCGCGCGAAACTCGTAAACTTAGTAACCGACCGCGCGACGGGCGACCTGGTTGATCTCTGCGCGATTGATCCCGAGATCGGCAAGCTCGCGCTGGGTCAGCCGCGACAGCTCGCTGTAGGTCTCACGATACTTGCGCCAATTCTTGAAGCCGTTGATGAGGTTCATCGCGGCACCTTTCTTCAAATTCGCTTCCGCCGTCGGATCCAATCAACTCGTCGGCGTTTCTTGATTGATAATTTATGCCGCGTGATTGGAAATGAGCAGTGCAGATTAATGCATGGCTGGTTTGCGCATGATGCATTGCAGCGGTAGCCTCCCTCGATATGTTGCAATGCGTCATAATTCGCGCGGGCCCCGTCAAAATCCAAGCGCGATGCCGTCCTTGCGGTGGTCGGTCGCTCCGAACAGCGCCCCGGTTTCTGGGTCGAGCGCGATTGCCTGGCAGCCGCCGAGCGGCTCGCTTGTGACATCGACGACATGGCCGCGGGTGGCGAGCGCCGCGGCGACGGCGGGATCATAGGTGTTCTCGATCTGCACCACGCCGTCGGAAGCAAAGCTGCGCGGCGCGTCGGAAGCCGCCTGCAGCGCCTTGCCGCGATCGACCACCTCCGAGACGAAATGGGCATGGCCGGCCGCCTGATACTGGCCGCCCATGACGCCGAACGACATGACGAGGCGGTCATCCCGCGTGAGCATGGCCGGGATGATGGTGTGCATCGGACGTTTGCGCGGGCCGATGACATTGGGATGGCCGGCGGCAAGGCGGAAGCTCGCGCCGCGGTTCTGCAAGAGAACGCCCGATTGCGGCGCGTAGTGGCCGCTGCCGAAAGCCCAGAAGATCGAGTTGATGAGCGAGATGGCGTTGCGGTCGCGGTCGGCCACAGTCAGATAGACAGTGTCCCTGTGCGGCGTCTCGTCGGCCGGCGGCAGCGGCGCTGAGGCGCGGTCCGGCCGGATGGAGGCGCGGATCGGCGCGATCGAGGCTTCCGAGAGCAGGGCGCCGACATCGACCGGCGCTGCATCGGCATCGCCGATCATCGCATCGCGCAGGCGATAGGCCGCCTTGGTCGCCTCGGCGAAAAGATGGACCCGGCCGGCCTCATCGAGTGCGGCTTCCGAGAGATCGAAGCCTTCGAGGATGCGCAGGATCAGCAGCGCGGCGATGCCCTGGCCGTTCGGCGGGCATTCATGCAGCTCAAAGCCGCGATAGGCGGCGCGGATCGGCGTGACATAATCGGCGGTCTGGGCGGCGAAGTCGTCAAGGCTGAGCAACCCGCCGCGCGCGCCGAGCAGCGCGACGATCTCGGCGGCGATTGGCCCTTCATAAAAGGCGGCGCGGCCCTTGTCGCCGATTGCGCGCAGCGATGCGCCGAGGGCAGGGTGGACCATGCGCTCGCCGGCGCGGGGCGCACGGCCCTCCAGCGTGAAGCGCTCCCTCGCGGCGGCGTCATGCGCCAGGCGGCCGACATTGCGCGCCCAATCATGCGCGACCCGCGGCGTCACGCGGTAGCCTTCCTCTGCGGCGGTGATCGCGGCACCGAGGACGCGCCCGAGCGGCATCGAGCCGTAGTCCTCAGACAGCCGGCACCAGGCCGCCACGGCGCCGGGCACGGTGACGGCATGAACGGAGCGGTCATCGATCTCGGTGAGGCCGGCGCGCTGGAAGAACGCAAGCTCCGCCGCCTGGCCGGCGCGGCCGGAGCCGTTCAGTGCGATCGGCAGTCCGCCCTTCGCGGAATAGAGCGCGAAGCAATCGCCGCCGATGCCCGTCATCAAGGGATCGACGACGCATTGCACCGCGACGGCGGCGAGCGCCGCATCGACGGCATTGCCGCCGTCGCGCAGGATTTCGACCGCAGCCAGCGTTGCGGCGGGATGCGAGGTCGCCACCATTCCGGCCTCGCCGATCGCCGTGGAAGCGCCCGTGCGCACAAAGTCGCGGTCAGTCCTCATGGTCTGTCTTCCCTGATCGGTAGAAGTTATTTGCCGGCTTAGTGATAGAACAGCGGCGCCAGCCGCGCCTTCTGAACGAATGCCGGATCGTGCAGCGGGACCAGTTCGCCGCCGGTCTCGCTTGCGATCGCGTTGAGCCGGCGGATGCTGGCGAGCGCCGCCGCGTCGTCCATGCCGGAGCCGAGCACTTCGCGCTCGAAATTCTCCAGGAGATCCGCGACATCGCCGACAAGGATCTTGACCCCATCCTTAGCGAGATGGACGACGGCCGACTGATGGCCGGGCTGATGGCCGCGCGTCAGCACCAGATCGAGGCCGGGCATCAGCGTGACATCGCCGTCGACGATGTTCCAGCGGATTGCGGGGTCGGCATAGTCGGCATAGTTCATCCGCCCGCTATCCGCGAGCGCCGCCTCATATTCCATCCTCTGGATCGTGACGCGCGCCTTGGGGAAATCGCGGAGATGCCCCGTATGGTCGCCATGCGCATGGCTGAGCACAATCTCGGCGATATCCTCAGGCCGGACGCCGAGACCGGCCAGTTGCGTCAACACCTCATGCTCGGGCAGCACGATCGGCGGGCCCGGGAAGACCGCATTGACATAGCGCTTGTGCGCCGCGACGGGATCGTCGAGGCCGGCGCTGGCGAGGCCGGTGTCATAGAGCACATAGCCGCGCTCGGTTTCCAGGAGATAGCAGCAGATCGGAACCGCGAGGATGATATGCGGCTCCGCGCCGCGAATGCAGCCGGACTTGCGAATGATCTCGTAGCCGGAAAGGAGAATGTAGAGCTTCCGGACAGCGGTCATGCCGTCATGCTCCCGCCGAGGTTGCGCGCCCGAAGATCTCGCCGAGCAGCGCGATGAAGCGCGGGCCGTTGGCGCCGAAGGCGACATGAGTGTTCGGGGCGCTTTCGCCGCGCTTGTTGACGTCGAAGACGGTGCGGCCGACCGTATGGATCCCGGCCGTCTCGATGGCGACATGGATATGCCGTGTCTCGATGATGTCAGGCTCGACGAGATACGCCACGCAGACGGCGTCATGCACAGGCGCTGAGCCCAGCGTCTTCATCGGCTGCGTCGAGTCATAGCCCTTGATCCGCTGGCTGATGAAGCGCGAGGCGGCAATGCCGGCATTGGTGCCGAGCGCTTCCAGCGCGCCGCAGTCCGCGCCCGAAACCAGCGCCTGGAAGGTCGCGTCGAGCGGGACGAGGACGCGGCGGGCGAAGGGCGCCTCAAAGACGATCGCTGCGGCCTCGGGATCGGCCCAGATATTGAATTCGGCCGACGGCGTCACATTGCCGGTGTAGTGCGCGCCGCCCATGATGACGAGCTCGGGCACGTTCTTCGCGAAATGCGGATCGGCGGTGATCGCCGCGGCGATATTGGTCAGCGGTCCCACCGGCACCAGGACGATTTCTTCCGTGGCGGCGCGGAAGGTCTCGATCAGGAACTCGACGGCGTTCTTGTCGGCCTTGCGGCTCGTCGGCTCGGGGACGGGCAGCGCGTTCACATGCATCCCGCCGTCCTTCTTGATCGCGCGCGGGATCGGGAAATCGGCGCGAAGGATCGGCTTCGGGCAGCCTTCATAAACGGGGATGTCGCCGCGGCCGATGAAATCGAGCGTTCGCAGCGAATTGTCGGTGCAATAGCCGATCTCGACATTGCCGTTGACGGTGGTGACGGCGAGGAGGTCGAGATCGGGATGCAGCGCCGCCAGCATGATGGCGACGGCATCGTCGGTGCCGGTATCGACGTCGAGGATCAGCTTGCGGGGCATTGCGACAGTCCTGTCAGGGGGATGAGGCTTGTGGGGGGATGAGGCGGGGTCAGTCGGGCATGCGCTCGGCAGCGCCGATGGCAGCAAGCCCGGCGCGCGCGATTTCGATGTCTTCGTCATCAGGGGCGGAGCCGATGCCGATGCCGCCGACGCAGATGCCGTCGATGACGATCGGCAGGCCGCCGGCCATGTTGGTCAACCGGCCCTGCGAGGCGAGGGCGAGGCTCGCCGCGAGGTCGCCGCCGATCTCGGTCGTCGGGCGCCGATGCGAGGCGGCGCTCATCGCCTTGTGGGTCGCGGTCGTCATCGAGAGAAACTTGGCGTCGTCCATGCGCACGGCAGCCAGCAGCACGCCACTCTCGTCGACGATGACGATATCGACATGCCAGCCGATGGCCTCGGCCTTGGCGACCGCGGCGGCGAGCGCCGTCAGAGCCGCGGCATGGGTGAGCTTGAGGCTCGGTCTGGTGACGGCCATTCTTGATCCTGTTCCTTAAATTGAGATCGATCGTCCGGGCCCGCCGCATCGGCGCGGCAAGCCCGGACGATCATGTCGCCAGAAGCGCCGGTTTGAAAGGCGCCGGCTCAGAGGAATTCGGGGTCGAACACATCCTTGTAGGGCACGTCTTCCTTGAGCACGCCGGAGATCGTGATGATGCTCTTGGTCTTTTCCCAGGCTTCCGGCGGCATGGAGCCGTCCTGCTGCCACATGTCGTTGGCGCGGGCGCGGGTCAGGATCGCGTCGAGATCGTCCTTCGGCAGGGTCGGAAATTCCTCGGCGGCGATGGCGCGCATTTCAGCTTCATTGGTGAAGACGAGGTCGAGCGACTTCTTGGTGGCAGCGACGATCGCCTTGGCGAGTTCGGGATCGGCCTTGATCGTCGTCTCAGGCAGGTTGACGGTCGTCCAGGCGAAGAGGCCGAGCTCCTTCGGCATCGAGGCGAAGGGTTCCTGCCAGATGCCGGCCTTGACGCCCTGGGCGATGAAGGGCTCGTAGACGACGGCCATGTCGGCATCGCCGTTCTTCATTGCCGCGACACGGCCGGCGTCGGTCGCGATCTCCAGCATGACGAAATCGGCGCGCGGATCGAGACCGTCGCGCTTGGCGAGATAGAGCAGGATCGAATTGTCGGTCGAGCCGCGCGTGCCGACGGCGATCCTCTTGCCCCTGATGTTGTCGGCGAAGCTCTTGGCCGGATCAACAGTGACGCCGGTGCGGGCGCTGACGAAGGAATTGGCGCGGTTCGACAGCGCGATGATGGCGCGGATCGGCTTGCCGCCCTTCACATTGGCGAAGGCGATGTGCTCGGGGCCACCGATATAGGCGTCGGCATTGCCGGATTGCACGGCCGCCATGGCCTTGCCGCCGCCCTCCGAGGTGACGACCTGCACGTCGAGGCCGACCTCTTTGAAGTAGCCCTTGCGGATGCCGACATAGAAGGGCAGCGAATCCGCCGAGTGCCCAGGTTCGGTGACGATGAATTTGCGCAGATCGGCGCGAGCGGAAAGGCTGCCCCCGATCAGGCTGGCCGCGCCGAGGCCGGCGGCCCCTGCGAGAATCTGACGACGATTGAGAAGAGCCATGTTTTGAGTTCCCTGTCTTTTCTGGATGAAGGTGTCAGTCCTGTCAGTAACCGGCTAGATGGTCTTGGTTCCTTGCCCCCTCGTGAACAGATGTTCGAGCCAATTGACCGCGGCGTAGAGAACGATCGCGAGGAGAGCGAGAATGATGATGCCGACCCAGATCAGTGCCATGTCGTAGGTCGATCCGGCATACATGATGATTTTTCCGAGGCCGTACTGGGACGAGATGAATTCACCTGCGATCACGCCGGCCAGTGCGAGGCCGATATTGATTTGCAGCGATGAGGTGATCCACGGCATGGCGGAGGGCACGATGATCTTGATGAAGACATCGCGCCGCCTTCCGCCGAGCGAGAGCGTCAGCTTGACGAGATCGTCGTCGACGGCACGCACGCCGGCATAGGCGGCGACGGCGGTGATGACCGCGGTGAACGCCATGGCGAGCGCGATCTTCGAACCGATGCCGATGCCGAAAATGAGGATGATCAGCGGCCCGAGCGCGATCTTCGGCACGGCGTTGAAGACGACGATGTAGGGCTGGACGACGGCGGCGGCGTTGATCGACCACCAGAGGCTGAGCCCGATCGCGGCGCCGAGCGCCGAGCCGAGCACGAAGCCGATGATCGTCGCCCTGAAGGTGAACCAGGTATCCTGATAGAGCGTGCCCTCGCCGATGACGATCACGAAGGCGTTGTAGATCCGGCTCGGAGACGACCAGAAGAACGGGTCGATCAGGCCGAGCCGCGCGCCGAGTTCCCAGCCGCCGATCAGCGCGATGAAGATCGCGACTTGCACGAACCAGATCGTGCTGCGCCTCCAGGATTTTTCGCGCGCGATGATCACGCCTTTGCGGCGGGGCTGGCGAGCCAGAGCGGCGGCCGGCTTTGTGGAAGCGTCACTGCGGATGTCATCGGTCATGTCGATCGATCTTTCGCTCATGCGGCCTCGCTGTCGGCTGGCTGGCCGCCCGAAAACAGGAGATCGAGGCAGCGTTCCTTGGCGCGGATGAATTCGGGCGCCGTGACGACGCCGCGGCCGCGCGGGCGCGGCAGGTCGACGGTGAAGCGATCGGCAATGCGTCCGGGACGGGGCGACAGCACGCAGATCTCGTCGGAAAGGAAGATCGCCTCGTCCACGTCATGCGTGACGAAGAGAACGGTGCGGCCAAAGTCCTTCCACAGCGTCAGCAGCCATTCCTGCATGCGGAAACGGGTCTGGGCGTCGAGCGCGGCGAAGGGCTCGTCGAGCAGGATGACATCGTTGTTGCACAGGAGCGTCCGGAGCAGCGCGGCGCGCTGGCGCATGCCGCCCGAGAGGCTGGCCGGATAGTGCGTCTTGAAGCGGCCGAGGCCGTAGCGATCCATCAGCGGCTCGGCGAGGGCGCGCGCCGCGGGCCGATCGACGCCCTGGATCTCAAGGCCGAAGATGACATTGTCGAGGATCGTCCGCCAAGGCAGCAGCAGGTCCTTCTGCAGCATGTAGGAGACGAGGCCGGCCCGCCCGGTGATGTCCTCGCCATCGAGCACGACGCGGCCGGCACTCGGCTGCAGCAGTCCCGCCATGATGTTGAAGAGCGTGGACTTGCCGCAGCCGGATTGGCCGATCAGGCTGACGAAGGAGCCCTCGGCGACATCGAGCGAAATGCCCTCGATCGCCCGCACGGGCGGCGCGCCGCCGGTGCGGAATTCGTGCGTCAGGCCGTCGAGCCTCAGCTTTGGCGCTGCTCCATCGTGGGTGGCCGTTCTCGTCATCGGGAGATCTCCTTTCGGATGGAACGGCCGCGCAGCCGCGCATGGCGGCAAGGGTCACGGAACGCGCGCGCGCCGACGCCGGCCGCCTTGCGTCCGCGCCCGATGGGCGGCTTGTTCATTGGTCGCGTCGTCGATGCAAAAATCCGCATGGCGTCACCCGTCGATCCACTCTGGGTCCGGCCGCGAGGCCTTCCCCATGCTGTGAGATCTCCCGGGTTTTTATCCCGCCGTGCCTCGGTGCGGATTTCTCCCGCCCCGACGGCAGCTCTCGGTCCTGCGCACACTCCGGTGCCGGATCCCTAGCCGCCAAGCTCATCCATGATGAAGCAATCGGCGTGCCAATTGTGTACCGTCCGTATTCCGCACAGCACTCGACAGCATGATCGCCGTATGCGGTCGCAGAGTTTGGCGGGCTGATGCGAAAGATGGTGCCGGAGCCGCGCTCGTGAGCGGAAGAGGCCTTGGCTGTCATCGCGCAAAGCCGGGGCATGGGATGCGTCGGTGCGGCGCCCTGCTGGTCATGATGCCTGCGAAAGCGGCAGCTGCGGCCTGCCGAAGCGATTTCCGGCCGCAAAAGCAAAACGCCGGATCGCAAAAGCGGCCCGGCGTCGGTCGATTGGTGGGGGAGCCGTCAGCGGAAGGCGCAGCCCTGACACATAAGCCGCTCGCCGCCATAGAGCAGTTCAGGTGAACTCCGGTTCACCTGAACTGCTCTACCTATTTGTTTTAACGCATTTTCTTCACGCGAACCGGTATCCACTTCGCTCGAAAATGCTCTAGATCACTTCGAGGTAGTCGCGGTCCGGCAGGGTCGGGAACGGCGCCGTCGGCAGCGTCTGGTACCAGAAGGCGACCGAGGCGATATCGTCCTGCAGCGGCAGATAGCGCTGGTCCTTCTTCTCGGTGCGCCAGCCCAGCGCCTGGATCGTGATGCGCAGGTCACTGTCGAAGCGCACCGGATCGTTCAAGTGCCAGCGATACATGCCGAAGCGCTGCTGGCTGCGATAGGTGCCGTCGGGCCGGAGCACCTGCGGCAGGCCGGAATAGGGCGTCGTGAATTCGCGATAGCGGCTGTCCATAGTGTCGTCGACGACGCCGCCGTCGAAATTATAGGCGCCGCAGAAATAGTCCTCGGTTCCCGTGCCGCAGATCGTCGGGAAATCGCGGTCGCCATCCATGAAGAACTTGATCTCGCCTTCGCCCCACCAGCCGGAATTGTTGACGCCCCAGGCCATGTAGGTGCCGACATAGTGGCCGCGTCCGCGGATGCCGTCGACGATCGTGTAGTCCTGCTTGAACGGCAGCGGGTTGGTGCGGCGGAACTGGGCATGGAAATAGGCCGCGTCCTCAGGGACGTCGGTCAGCGTGTAGTTGATCTGGTAGAAGATGATGCCGAAATTCTGCGGATCGCGGTTCTCGATCTCGATGCGCGCCGCCTTGCGGAACGGCATTTCCCAATAGCAGTTGAAGGCGCGGCCGGGATTGACGCAAACCGCCAGCGACGAGACCTGCGCATACTGGTTCCAGCCCGAGCAGAAGAAGTCGCCGAGCGGGCATTCGACGGAGGGGTGCTCCTGATCGTCCCACCAGATGCGGATGATCAGCTCACGCCAGCGCAGATAGGCCGAGGTCATCCAGATTTGCTGGATCGCGCCCATGCCGCTGATATCGGCGAGAACCCGCGTCTCGCCGGGCTCGATGCGGATCGAGGGCGAGACCTTCCAGCCGAGAACGCCGCCATCGGGGCCGAGGCCGCGCGCATGGATGGCGCCCGTTCCCTCGGTAGCCTTGCCGCCTTCGCCCTTTGCCCCGGTCACGTTCTCGGCGGATATCGACCGGGTCTTCGCGTCCGAGAGGCGATAGAGGTTGTGCAGGCCGACACCGAGGCCGTTGAATGCCTTGTTCATTTCCAATGTCCCATACTTGGTGATGTGTTTTTATTTGAGGCCGGTTGTCTTGATCGATTCCATGATCTGCTTTTGGAACATCACGAAGATCACGAGCATGGGAATTGCGACGATGGTGGAAGCGGCCATCGTATAGTTCCATGCGGCGGAGTACTGGCTCTTGAAGTTGGCAATCGCCACCTGCACGACCCAGAGTTCCGGCTTCGGCGCCACTGTCAGCGGCCAGAGAAAGCTGTTCCAATTGGCGAGGAAGAACAGGATTGCCAGCGTTGCGACGATGGGCCGGCTCAGCGGCAGGATGATGCTCCAGTAGATCCGCCAGTAGCCGGCGCCGTCGATCAGGGCCGCCTCTTCCAGCTCCCTTGGCAGCGAGAGGTAGTATTGCCTGAGCATGAAGATGCCGAAGGCATCGAAGATCGAGGGAATGATCAATCCGGGCCAGGTATTGACGATCCCCATCGCGCGGACCATGGCGAAGAGCGGCACGATGATGACCGGCAGCGAGACGAGGAAGGTCGAGAGCATGCCGATGAAGACGGCCTCGCGGCCCGGGAAGCGCAGCCGCGCCAGCGCATAGCCGGCCATGGTGTGAAAGAACAGCGCAACGACCGTCACCACCGAGGACACCACGAAGGTGTTGAAGAGGTAGCGCCAGAACGGCACCTCCGTCAGCACATAGAGAAAATTGCCGAGCGTTGGTTGGCTGGGAACGAGGTTCGGCCTGAACACTTCGCTGGGCGACTTGAAGGCGACCGTCAGCATGTAGAAGAGCGGGTAGATCGCCATCACGGCCAGTACGAGGGTGATGACCATCAATATAAATCGGACGATGCGCTCTTGACCGCCGTCCTCGGAACGGTTGGACGATGCCTCAGTCATATTGGAACCTTCCGCCCCGCGTCAGCCAGAAGAAGACGAGCGTGGCCGTCATGAGGATGATGATCAGGAGCGTGGCCATCGCCGCGGCATAGCCGAAAGCGCTGAACTGGAAAGCCTGCTGGTAGATGTAGCTGATCAAGAGCAGCGTCGAATTGGCCGGCCCGCCGCGCGTCATGACATAGACGAGATCGAAGGCCTGCTGGCCCGCGACGGCGGCAACCGTCGAGACGATGAGAACGAAGAAGCTGGTCGGACGGAGAAGCGGCATGGTGATGTACCAGAAGCACTGCAGCCGGCCGGCGCCGTCCATCCGGGCCGCCTCGTAATATTCGCGCGGAATGTCCTGCAGCCCGCCGATGAAGATCAGCATGTAGAAGCCCATCAGGAACCAGACGAAGGCCAGCACGATGGTGAACAGCGCCACATGGGGATCGCCCAGGAAGGAGATGCTGCCGAAGCCGAGCGTCACGAGGATGCGCGGCAGAACGCCGAGCTTTTCCACCGACATCAGCTGCCAGACGAGGGCGACCACCACGAGGCTGACCATCTGCGGCGCGAAGAACAGAAATCGCATCGCCGTATTGAAGCGGGATGTCTTCTGGACCAGCAAAGCGAGGGCGAGCCCGATGGCGTAGAGCAGCGGCACCGCCATCACCGCAAACGAGAGCGTGACGCGCAGCGACGACCAGAACAGCGGATCGGCCAGCATGCGGGCATAATTGCCGAGGCCGACGAAGCGGAAGCCGCCGAACCCATCGACCTCGAAGCTGCTCATCGCGATCGACAGCAGCATCGGCAGTCCGATGAAGACAAGCAGACCGATCGCATCCGGCAGCACGAACAGCCAGCCCGCGATCGCCTCGCGCGTCTCGTTGGGAAGCGGCCGCCTGACGGGCTTTGGGCCCGCCAGACGGCTTTGGGGTCGGGCGGTGGTCACAGGAGCGGCGCGCCCTTGTAGGTGGCGAGGAAGGCGTCGAGTTGCTGGCTGGCAGCCGTGGCCGCCTGCTGCGGGTCGGCGTCCCCGAGCATCGTCGTCTGGATTGCGTCGGAGATGATCTTGTAGACCTCCGGCGGCAGGCGCGGCTCGGCGCGGGTGCCTGGATGGATCTCGCGGGTGAAGACGCCGAGCATGCCCTTGTTGAAGGCCTCCGCGCCGGCCTTCAGAGCGGAGTTGCGCGGCGGCATGTCGGATTTCGCGACCGTGCACCATTCAACCACGCGGCCGATCGATTCCTTCGACATCGAGGCGATCGCCCAGGCGATGAACTTGGCCGCAACCTCAGGATTGGGTCCCTTGGCATTGGCGACGAAGGCCCAGCCGCCGCCCACGGTGACGTATTTGCCGCCCGTCGGCACCGGCAGGCGGAAGACGCCGTATTTGAAATCGGGTGCGTTGTTGGCGAGGTCCGAGATACCCCAAATGCCCATGTTCTGGATCGCGCAATAGCCGGACGCCAGATTGGCGACCACATCGCTGCCGCCGCCGCCGAGCGCCTGGCGCGGTGCAGCGCCGGACTTCACGGCGTCCTGCCAGAACTTCAGCGCCGCAACAGTCGCCGGGCTGTCGAAGGCGCTCTTGCCGCCGGCATCCTGGAATTCGCCGCCGCCCTGCCACATGAAGGGATACCAGGTGAAATTCTGGTAGTAGCCCGGCGCTGTTTCGAACAGCAGACCATAGCGCTCCGCCGTCGTCAGCTTCTTGCCGAGCGCGAGCAGCTGGTCCCAGCTGGTCGGGATGTCCTTTTCAGTGAGGCCCGCATCCTCGAACGCCTTGACGGAGTAGTAGAACGCCATCGGCTCCACTTCCATCGGGACGCCGAAGATCTTTCCGTCGACCTTGCGGTTGGCGATCACGGTCGCGGGGAAGTCGGCCTGCGCCTCGGGTGTGATCGAAGGCGTCAGGTCGGTGAGAACGCCGCCATTGTAATAACGCAGGAAGTCGCCGGGCGAGATCAGGAATATGTCGGGGCCCTGGCCGGATGCGAAGGAAGTCGCCAACTTCGTGCCGCTGATATATTCAGAGTCCGGCACGAAATCGAGCCGGATCTTCGTCTCGCTCTGGGCATTCCAGTCATTGACCAGTCGAACGATCCAGTCCGACTGGGTCTTGACCGGTCCGTTCGGCCCGATGAACTGCATGAAGCCGAGTTCTTCGCCGGCGGCATGCGCGTCGACGCGCAGGGAAAGGCCGGTTACACCAGCGGCGCCGAGCAGCGCCCCTGCCTTCAGGATCGACCGCCGCGGCAGGCCACGGGATGCGAAACGACTGTCACTCATGAGTCCCCTCCGGAATTAATGCCATTTGTTTGGGATTGCACCGCTCCGCATCGCTTCGAGCCGCTGTCACGCGGTGTCGAATTTCCTCAGGATGCAGGAGAGGGTTTCGGTTCGCGGCGCGCCGTCCCATCGCCCCTCCAGGCGATCGATCAGCATCGCGACGGCGCGGGTTGCCAGCAGCGCCGGATCGTTGCCAACCCGCGTCACGCGCGGGCGGACATAATCGAAGTGTTCGAAGCCGCCGAATGTCGCGACGGCGATGTCATTGGGGATGCTGAGGCCGCGGTCGAACAGGGCGGCGAGACCGCCCTGGGCCATCATCGAGGTGGAGAAGAAGACCGCGTCGGGCCGATTGCCCTGATGCTCGTCCAGCATCCGCTCCACCGCCTGATAGCCGGAGGGCGGAAGGTAGTCGCCCTCATAGATCAGCGCCTCGTCGACAGTGACGCCATGGTCCGCAAGGCCTGCCGCGAACGAGACGCGGCGGATATTGGCCTGCTCGAAATAAGTCGGCCCACAGACATGCGCGACACGGCGATAACCCGCCTCGGCGAAATACTGGCCCATCAGATAGGCCCCTCCGGCATCGTCGATGCCAATGCTGTCGACGGCCCGATTGGGCAACTGGCCGATGAAGACAGAGGGAATCGTCAGCTGATGAAGATCGTCCTGCATGCGATGGACGGCGAAATCGGCGATCAGCACGCCGTCGACCCGCTTCTTGCTGATCTGGCGCAGATATTCGCGCCCATGCTCGACCGATCGTCCGCCGGGAACATCGGTGTTGAAAATCAGCGTCTCGATGCCGACACGTTCCAGCTCGGCCTGAATGACCTGGACGAGCTTGACGTAATAGGGATTGAGAATGTCGGGGATCAGCACCGTGACCAGATTGGTGCGCCCCGTCCGCAAGGAACGCGCCTGCGGGTTCGGCTCGTAGCCGAGTTCCTCGATCGCGGCGAGGACCTTCTCCCGCAGCGGCTTCGACACCCGATCGGCATGGTTGAGGACGTGCGACACCGTCGTCCGTGACACCCCAGCGCGCTCTGCAACTTTTGAAATCGTTGGCATGGATGCGACCCTAATCCGCTCCAAATCGATTTGCAAATGGATTTGTGAATCGATTTGCGGGTCGTTGGCTGTTGATCGCCTGCAGCATTCTACTGCCGTCGCGTGATGACCGCGGCGCCGAGGAAAGGCTGTGCGCCGGGACCGCGAGGCCTTTGCAAAACGTTCCGGCCGACCTTAGGCTTGCCGAGGAAGCTCGCTTGCGGCGTGGGGGATGATGATGCTGGCGGAAGTTGAGACTGTGCGACCCGTTTCGGGGCTCGCGCAGCGCGTTGCGACGCGAATTATCTTCTTTATCGCCGGCTTCGGCATGGCGGCCTGGGCGCCGCTGGTTCCCTTCGCCAAAGCGCGGGTCGGCATCGACGACGGCGTGCTCGGCCTCTTGCTGCTCTGCCTCGGCGCCGGGTCGATGGTGACGATGCCGCTCGCCGGGGCCTTTGCCGCGCGCTTTGGCTGCCGAGCCGTGTTCACCGGGTCGACGCTGATGCTCGCAACCGCTTTGCCGCTGCTTGCGACCGTCACCAGCCTGCCGCTTCTCGTGGCGGCGCTGCTTGTCTTCGGGGCCGGCGTCGGCGCCATGGATGTCTCGATGAACATTCAGGCGATCATCGTCGAGCGCCATTACGGCCGCTCGATCATGTCGGGCTTCCACGGGTTGTTCAGCCTCGGCGGCATTGTCGGTGCTGCCGGTGTCACGGCGCTGTTCGGCTTTGGCGTCGGCCCGAGCGGTGCGGCGCTGGCGGTCTCGGCCGTGGTTTTCGCCTGCCTCGCTGTCGCCTTCCGCCACCTCTTGCCCTATGGCAGCCGCAGCGACGGACCGGCCTTCGCCATCCCGCATGGCGTCGTGCTGTTCATCGGCATCCTCTGCTTCATCACCTTCCTGACCGAAGGTGCGATGCTTGACTGGAGCGCGGTATTCCTGACTTCAGTGCGGGGTGTGGAGCCCGATTGGGCCGGGCTCGGCTATGCCGCCTTTGCCGTCACCATGACCATTGGCCGGCTTTCCGGCGACCGCATCGTCAGCCGTTTCGGCGCCCGCAGGGTTATCGTCTTTGGCGGCATCTGCGCTGGCTGCGGGTTGTTGCTCGCAACGCTCGCGCCGCTGCCAGCGGCCGCGCTCGCCGGCTTCGCGCTGGTCGGCGTCGGTTGCTCCAACATCGTGCCGGTGCTGTTCTCGAGCGTCGGGCGCCAGAAGGTCATGCCCGAGGCCGTCGCGGTGCCTGCGATCACGACGCTCGGCTATGCCGGCATCCTGGTCGGCCCGGCGGCGATCGGCTTCATCGCCCATGCCGCCAGCCTGCCGCTGGCTTTTGCCGTCGTCGCGCTGCTGCTGTTTGGCGTCGCCGCCAGCGCCAAGCGGCTCGACGTTTAGGACTTCAGGAGACCGGGGCGGCGGGAAGCCCGCCGCCCCGTCCGTGCCGTCAGTAGCGCTGCGGGACCTTCGGCTTGTTGCCGACGATTTCGTCGATCCGCGCCATCACCTCGGGGGTGACCTTGTCGCGATGGTCGAGCGAGGCGAGGTTGTCATCGAGCTGCGACAGCTTCGAGGCGCCGAGGATCACCGTCGATACATGCGGATTGGCGAGGCACCACAGCAGCGCCAGATGCGCCATGGAGATGCCGAGCTCCTTGGCGAGGGTGGTCAGTTCGCCGACGGTGGCGAGCTTCTGCTTGCCATCCTCGCTCTGCCAGATTTCCTTCAGCCACTCATAGCCCGGCAGGTTCAGCCGGCTGTCATCGGGAATGCCGCCGGCATATTTGCCGGTGAGCACGCCCGAGGCGAGCGGTGACCAGATCGTGGTGCCGAGGCCGGTGAGGCTGTAGAGCGGCAGGTAGTCGCCCTCGACCTTGGCGCGCTCGAAGATGTTGTATTGCGGCTGCTCCATCGTCGGTGGCGTCAGGCCGAGCTCGCGGGCGACGCCGTAAGCCTCGGTGATCTGCTGCGCCGTCCATTCGGAGGTGCCCCAATAGAGCACCTTGCCCTGCGCGATCAGGTCGTGCATCGCGCGGACGGTCTCCTCGATCGGGGTGTCGATGTCGGGGCGGTGGCAGAAATAGAGATCGAGATATTCGACCTGCAGACGCTTCAGCGCCGCGTGGCAGGCATCGGTGACATGCTTGCGCGACAGGCCGCGCTGCGTCGGCTTCGAGCCGCCCCAGAACACCTTGGAGGAGACAATGAAGCTGTCGCGGCTCCAGCCAAGGCGGGTCAGCGCCTCGCCCATCAGCGCCTCGGAGACGCCGGCCTCATAGCCCTCGGCATTGTCGAAGAAGTTGATGCCGGCGTCATAGGCGCGGGTCATCATTTTCATCGCATCATTCTGGTCGACCTGCTTGCCGAAGGTCACCCAGGAGCCGAGCGAAAGCTCGCTGACCTGCAGGCCGGACTTGCCCAAGCGGCGATATTTCATGACGTCATTCCTCGCGTTTCATGTCCGGGAGCATCGGCCGCCGGCGGCGCCGAGACTGTGCTCCCTGATGTTGTTTGAACGGTCTGTCGCCTTTCGGCCTGATATCCGGGGCAGCGCCGGGGAGGAGAGGCATCATGCCGTTCGCCGGGGCCTGGTTGCCCGCGGCGACAAATGTGCTCACTGTGGTTTGGTTCCAGCCGGGATATGGCAGGCGACACCCGATTGAACCCATTCAGAGCCCTCGATGCAAGCCTCTCCCCGCCCATGATGATCGCCGCCGGTATCCTCTCCGTGTTTCTCGTGCTGGCCGCCCACTGGCTCGGCATCTATCTCACCCGCCGCCTGTTCGAGGCAGCGCTGGAGCGCTTCGCGCGCCGCGGCGTGCTCGGGACCGAGATAGCCTTCGCGCTCGCGATCTTCGGTCTGGTGCTGCTTAATTTCGGCGATGTCCTGATCTGCACGGGGCTTGTCATAGCGTGCGGCACCGGCATTTCCGCCGGCGCGGCGTTCCATTACGCCATTGCCAATTTCACGACGGTCGGTCTTGCCGATCCCTCCGGCGGTGGCATTCCCGCGCTCGCCGGTCCGCTGATCGCGATGTGCGGCATCGTCAGCTTCGGCTGGAGCACCAGCTTTCTCGTCGCCTGCTCGAATGCCGTCGGCATTCACCGCGAACGGGCCAAGCAGCCGACAGGCGATGCCTCGTGATCACGAATTGGTGATGCTGTAACGCGATCCGCGATGCCTGCGTAAGGCACAGTAGAGGCCGATGCAGTCGGCGCTTCTGGACCCTGGCGGAGGATGCGATGACGAAAGCGGAGCGACGCGGGCTAGTCCTTGGCGGTGTCCTGGTCGCGGCGACGATGTCGGCGCTGCTGGCCGGTCCTGCCGCCGGTGCGCCGCGCAGCGATGTGACCGTTGTCGAGCTGTTCACGAGCCAGGGCTGCTCGTCCTGCCCGCCGGCCAATGCCAATGCGGCGGCGCTGGCCGACCGGCCCGATCTGCTCGTCCTCTCCTTCGGCGTGACCTATTGGGACTATCTTGGCTGGAAGGACAGCTTCGCCCGGCCTGATTTCACCGAGCGTCAGCGGCGCTACGAGCCAGCGCTCGGCCATGACGGCCCCTTCACGCCGCAAATCGTCGTCGGCGGAAGACGCGACACCGTTGGAAATGACCCGGCCGCGATCGAGGCGCTGCTGGCGGCGCCGCGCCGCGCCGGCCCGGCGATCACGCTCAGCGGCGGCGCCGTGAGGCTTGGACCGGGACAACCGACAGCGCCAGCCGACATCTGGCTGGTTCGCTACGATCCGCGCACCATCGCCGTCGCCGTCCGTCGCGGCGAAAATGGCGGGCGCACGCTGCCCCACCGCAATGTCGTTCGCGATCTCCAGCGGATCGGCGGCTGGTCCGGGGCGGTGGCAGAGATTGCGCTGCCGAACGCCGAGGCCGGCCTCAGGACCGCGGTCCTGGTGCAGAGCGCAGGGGGCGGGCCGATTCTCGCCGCCGCAACCGACTGAACCATCGGCCTCACTTGGCCTGAAGAGACGACCGGAGGCGGCCTTGGCTGCGCCCGGATCGATGTTCCGCGCGCTGTCGGAGGGCGGTGCGGCGGGCCACAACGCGGCAGGCCGGCGCGACCGGATCCGCTTCACCCCTCCAAAATGAGGACCAGAGACCATGACCACCACCATCAAGACCTTCTCCCTGCCGCTCTTCGCCGCCGCTCTCGCGTTCGGCGCCTTCATGAGCACCGCCAGCGCCGAAGACGCGATGAAGCCCGATTGCCCGGCCGGCAAGACCTGCGAAGACAGCATGAAGCCCGACGCCATGAAGCCGGATGCGATGAAGCCGGATGCGATGGCTCCGGACGCCGTGAAGCCCGATGCCATGAAGCCCGATGCGATGGCCCCCGACGCCATGGCTCCCGACGCGATGAAGCCCGACGCGATGGCGCCGGCGAAATAGGCAGGCGCAATCCTCGCCGGATTTGAGCCGGCAAACAAAGTCGCGATCCCCGCCCCGACCACCGGGCTGCGGGGATCGCCCGGCCCGACCACAACACCGCCCGGAGGCGTTCGATGAGCGTGATCGAGAATACCCTGTCGGCGGCGCCGCCGAAACGGCCGGGGCGGCTGCTGATCCGCCGCCATTCACTGGCGGTGCGGCTGACGCATTGGCTCAATGTGCTCTGTTTCAGCTTTCTCTTGATGAGCGGGTTGCAGATCTTCAATGCCCATCCCGAGCTCTATTGGGGCCAGTATGGCGCCGATGCCGATCATTCCTTCCTCGCGCTCGAGGCGGTTCAGGACAACGGCGCCCTCAAGGGCGTGACGCGGATCGGCAGTGTGGAGATTCCGACGACGGGCGTTCTCGGCGCTTCGGTGATCAATGGCGAACTGCGCGCGCGCGGCTTTCCAACCTGGATCACGATCCCGAGCTACCGCGATCTCGCCGAAGGGCGCCGCTGGCACTTCTTCTTTGCCTGGCTCTTCGTCATCAACGGCTTCGTCTATCTCCTCTACGGTTTCTTCGCAGGCCATTTCCGCCGCGACCTCGCGCCGAGCCGGAACGAGCTGACGCCCGGACACCTCGCCCACGAGATCTCGGAACATGCGCGGCTGCGCTTTCCCAAGGGCGAGGCGGCGCGTCGCTACAACGTCCTGCAGAAGCTGACCTATCTCGGCGTCATCTTCGTGTTGCTGCCGGCGATGGTGCTGACAGGGCTGACGATGTCTCCGGGCATGGATGCGGCGCTGCCCTGGCTCGTCGATCTCTTCGGTGGCCGCCAGTCGGCCCGGAGCATCCATTTCATCTCGGCCTCGCTGCTCGTGCTGTTCGTGATCGTCCATCTCGCGATGGTTCTTCTCTCGGGCGTCTTCAACAATCTCCGCTCGATGATCACCGGGCGCTACGCGATCGAAGCCCCACCGACCGCCGCCAACAGGGAGACCGAGGCATGACCTTCAATCTCACCCGCCGCCGCTTCCTGATCGGAGCTGGCGTCACCGCGGGCGCGGCGTCGCTCTCCGGCTGTTCCTGGCTCACTGAGAATGACGGCGTTCAGCGCGTGCTCGCCATGGCGGAGCGGCTGACCATGGGCTCGCAGCGGCGGCTGCTCGGCGACCAGGCGCTCGCCCGCGAATTCACCGAGGCCGACCTGTCGCCGGTGTTCAAGGCGAACGGCACGCAGATGCCCGATAGCGAGGCCTATGCAGCGCTCGCCGAGACTGACTTCGCCGATTGGCGGCTCGCCATCGACGGCCTCGTCGACAAGCCGCTCAGCCTGTCGCTTGCCGATCTGAAGCGGCTCCCCGCGCGGACCCAGATCACGCGCCATGACTGTGTCGAGGGCTGGAGCGCGATCGGCAAGTGGACCGGCGTGCCGCTCGGCCTGTTGATGCAAACCGTTGGATTGAAGCCGGAGGCGCGCTATCTGGTGTTCCACTGCGCCGATGAGTACGAAAAGACGCTCGACGGCAGCGGCCAGTATTACGAGAGCATAGACCTCGTCGATGCGTTCCATCCGCAGACGATCCTAGCCTATGGCATGAACGGCAATGATCTCGCGATTGCGCATGGCGCGCCGCTTCGGCTCCGCGTCGAGCGGCAGCTTGGCTACAAGCAGGCGAAATACTTGATGCGGATCGAGGTGGTCGACAGCTTCGCCCGCTTCTATCGCGGCAAGGGGGGCTTCTGGGAAGATCGCGGCTATGAATGGTATGCCGGCATATGACCGGGCCGTTCGCGCCGCTGCAGCTCCGAAAGGGAGACATGAGATGAGAACGACCACAACCACCCTGTCCATGCCGGCTCGCCGGCGGACGATGACGCGGGGCGCAATGCTTCTCGCCGGTGCGCTGTTCGCCGCAACCCTTGGCGGCACCGATGCCTTCGCAGCCGAGGCTGCCGTCGTCATTCCTCCGCCCGTCGTCGACGAGGCCTCGAGCGCGCCGTCCGAAACCGCGGTGATCGCAGGCGGCTGCTTCTGGGGCGTGCAGGGCGTGTTCCAGCATGTGAAGGGCGTGACGAAAGCTGTTTCCGGCTATTCCGGCGGGGCGGCGGCAACGGCGCACTACAATGTCGTCGGCAGCGGCGAGACCGGCCATGCCGAGTCGGTGGCCGTGACCTTCGATCCGCGGAAGATCAGCTATGGCCAGATCCTGCAGATCTATTTCTCGGTCGCGCATGACCCGACGCAGCTGAACCGCCAGGGCCCGGACAGCGGCACGCAGTATCGTTCGGCGATCTTCGTTGGGGATGCCGAGCAGAAGAAAGTGGTGGAAGCCTATGTGGCCCAGCTCGGCAAGGCAGGCGTCTTTGGCGATAAGATCGTGACCGAAATCGCGCCGCTGAAGGGCTTTTATCCGGCCGAGGCCTATCACCAGGACTTTCTGGCGCTCAATCCCGACTATCCCTACATTGTCTATAACGATCTGCCCAAGGTCGAAAACCTGAAGCAAATCTTTCCGGCGCTCTATCGCGACAAGCCGGTGCTCGTTTCAGCCGCCAATGGCTGAGAGCAACGCCGGCGCCCGTGACCGGGCGCCGGATGAGGGCTGGCTCAGGCGGCGGCGCCGGGCATGAACACCATGGCGACGCCGTTCATGCAGTAGCGCAGGCCCGTCGGCTTCGGGCCGTCGTTGAAGACATGGCCGAGATGGCCGCCGCAACGGCTGCAATGCACCTCGGTGCGGCTCATGCCGAACGAGGTGTCAACCGTGGTGCCGACCGCGTTCGGAAGCGGCTGCCAGAAGCTCGGCCAGCCCGTGCCGCTGTCGAACTTGGTCTTGGACGAGAACAGCGGCAGTTCGCAGCCGGCGCAGGCGAAGGTGCCGGCGCGGTGCTCTTCGAGCAGCGGGCTCGTGCCCGGCGTCTCTGTGCCCTCCTGCCGAAGGACGGCATATTGGTCGGCGCTGAGCCGCTTTTTCCATTCCGCGTCGGTGTAGTTCACGGCGAAGGTGCCGGTCGCGGCGCTGGCGGCCACGCCGCCGCGTCCGCGCGCGATGACGCCGATGCCGAGCGCGGCTGCGGCGACGCCGAGAAGCAGTCTGCGGTTGATCATGGTTCGGTCTCCCGGTTTGCGAGAACCCGGAGCCGGGTCTCATGGGAGATACGCGGGCAAGGCGCCGAATGTGACACCGCGCCCGCCCGATCACCGACAGTTGAACGGCAGCGTTACTTCACCGAAGAGAAGGTGGTGGGCTGCAGGAACTGGCTGGACACATTGGCGACGATCGGGCCGTCCTTTTCGCTCTCGCTGCGACCCTTGATCCAGTCAGGGTCTGCCATAAAGGCGGCCCACTTCGTCTCGCGCTCGGCCAGCGACTCCCAGCCGATCAGATAAGTGAGCGCATTGTTGGATTCGCCGACCATGGTGGTCCAGAAGCCGGCCTGGCGGATGCCATGCTTCTCCCAGACCCCCAGCGTGACGTTCTGGAACCGCGCAAGCAGGTTCGGCAGGCGGCCGGGCAGGCAGGTATAGACCCTGAGTTCGTAGATCACGTTGCATCATCCATGAGTTGGGAGCTGGATTTGGGCGGCGAGCATGTCCCGCTCGAAGGGCCGGGGCAAGCCCCTTCGCGCCCACGTTTGTCGTCCCGGATGCTGGCGCCCGCGCATCATGCTAGCAAAGACAACCAATGCGATGACCGGACGGAGGATAGAATGGTTCTCGATGGACGCTGGCTGAACGAGCCGCCTTTCGTCCGGCGCGACGGCGACGCGCTCATCCTGCGCACCGGCCGGGAGACGGACTACTGGAACAACACGTTCTACGGCTTCGTTCATGCGAACGGCCATTTCCTCGGCACGGAGGCCGAAGGTGACTGCACGCTGGTCGTCAGCTTCCTCGCCGGCTATCGCGATCAGTATGACCAGGCCGGGGCGATGATCCGCGTAGACGATCAAACCTGGATGAAATGCGGGATCGAATTCACCGAGGGCGTGATGAAGGTCTCGGCCGTCGTCACGCGGGACGACCAGTCGGACTGGTCGGTGCGGCCCTATCGCGGCGATCCTGCTGCTCCGGTCACGCTGCGCGTCACCCGCCATGCCGAGGCCCTGCGCGTCGATATAAGCGAAGAGGGCGAATGGCATCTCGTCCGGCTCGCCTTCCTGCCGATGCCGCCGGTCGTCACCTGGGGCCTGATGGCCTGCTCGCCCACGGGCGAGGGGCTGGAGGTGCGCTTCAGCGATGTCCGCCTCGGCCCTGCCATCGAGCGCGAGATGGTCTGACGCGCCTCAGCCGAAGCGGGCGAGGGTGAAGATGTCGAGGCCGGGCTCCCTTGGGCGGCCCAGCACCTGTTCGGCCGTGATCCGGCCAACCAGCGGCCCGAGCGTATAGCCATTGGCGGTCGCAGCGATGAAGAGGCCGGGGCGGCCTGGAATTTCGCCCATCAGCGGCGCGCCGTCGATATTGACGTTCATCGCCGCCCAGCTGCGCAGCAGGGTGAGGCCGGCCAGGGCCGGCACGGTGCGCGCCGCGACCCAGAGATTGCCCTCGATGCTGCTGCGGAGAACGCGGGCAAAGCCGGTCGCCGGATCGGTCGCGGCGGTCCAGGCGCCGCCGATGATGAGATTGCCGTTCGCCGCCTGCTTCATGGTGAGGTGGCGGTCGGCATGGGCGACGAGCTGGGCAAGGATCGGCCGGGTCGGCTCGGTGACCAGCATCTGCAGCGGTGCGCCATGGATCGGCAGCGCGATGCCGGCGAGGGCGCCCAGATGGCGCGACCAGCCGCCGGCCGCGATTACGACGCGCCTCGCATGGATCACCGCGTCGCCTGACGTGACGGTGTAGCCGTCCTTCTCCTGCCGGATTGCCTTGACCGCGTGGCCGTGTGCGAAACGGACACCCGCGCGCTTCGCCTCGGCGGCCAGCGCCGGCGTCGCCTTCAGCGGGTTGATCTTGCCCTCCAGCGGGCAATGCGAGGCGACCACCATCCGCTCGGAAATCGCCGGGGCGATGCGCGCGAGATCGTCGCGGCCGATCACTTCGACATCAATGCCGACGCTGCGTTCTGCGGCGACCTTTCTTCGGAGAAAATCGGTCTGGTCGTGGTTCTCGGCCACCATGAGCCCGCCGGTGCTGGTGATCTCGAAATCGGCGCCGAGCTCGGCTTCGAGCGCCTTCCAGAGCAGCACCGCGTCGCGCTGCAGCGGCAGCGTCTGTAGCGCCGGATTGCCGCCGGCCATCGCCTTCTGGCCGAAATCCCAGGAAAGCAGCTGCACATGCAGGCTGCCGGCATTGCCGCCGGAGGCCTGGCTGTTGGGCGGGCCGGCATCGATGACGACGACATCCATGCCGCCGCGCGCCGCATAGAGCGCGGTCGAGATCCCGATCACGCCGGCGCCGATGACCAGCAGGTCGCAGCGCGCCGGCAACGGATCGGGCGGGGTCGAAGAGGGCGGATGCGGGCGCGTCTCGACCTCGCGGTGGCCGCCCCATTCCGGCTTCTCGCTGCCGAGCATGATCGCCGGAACCGGCTTTTCCGGGGCCTGCGGCGCGAGCAGATCGGCGGGGCCGGCGGCTGCGAGATCGCTGCCGCGCAGCAGGCGCAGCGCCTCGCCCGCGCAATACCGGCCTTGGCAGCGGCCCATGCCAAGCCGCGTCTGGCGCTTGAGGCTGCCGAGATCGCCGACACCCGTCGCCCGCACTGCCTCGATCGCGCCAGCCGTGACGTTCTCGCAGCGGCAGATGATCGTCGCGTCCTCCGTGACGGGTTCGGGCGTCGGTGCTTTGAAGACTGCCCAGAGATGCGTCTGGAACCGGCGGGCGCTGGCGCGGGCCCGTATTGCGGCGGTGCGCTCTTGTTCGGGCCCGGCGCGGCCGAGGGCCGCCAGCATTGCTGCACCGGCAATCGCCCCTTCCGCGGCCGCGACCTTGCGGCCGCCGCCATCGGCGCCGTCGCCGGCGAGCCAGAGCGGCATGGCGCCGACGCGTCCGTCCTCGGCACGAAGTGCGCGCGGAAAGCCGCTGGCGGGGTCCACCACCATCGGTGCGCCGAGCATGCGCGCCAGCGTCGTCGAGGGCACGAAGCCATAGCCGAGCGCGACCGCGTCGATCTCGAAGCTGAGCGGATCGCCAGTTCCATCGGTGGGGATGGCCCGCGCCCGTTCTGCGCGCGCTCCGCCTTCGATCGCGGCGAGGCGATAGCCCTCATAAAGCGGGATTTTGGCTCTCGCGAGGGCTGCCCGCATTGCGAAGCCCTCCAGCGTCAGCCGTGGGTCGGCCGCCAGCATGCCGGCCAGTGCGCCGAGATGGCGCGGATGCGAGGGCCGGCCGCTTTCCAGCACTGCGACGACATGGCCGCCGCCGCGCGCGATCTCGAGCGCGGCCTGCCAGTTGAGCGGCCCGTTGCCGGCGATCAGGATCCGTTCGCCCGGAACGACACGCTGGCTGCGGGCGAGCGTCTGCAACGCGCCGGTGGTCATGACGCCCGGGAGCACCCAGCCGGGCAGAGGCGTCGGCCGCTCATAGGCGCCGGCGGCGATCAGCAGCGTGCGGGCGGAGACGAGGCCGGCGCCGCCTTTGCCGATCGTCGCAAGTTCGATGCGATCCCCTGCGAGGGCGGCATGCCAGACGGATTGGCCCTGCCGGAAATCCGCGCCATTCCTCGTGAGCGCATCGACGAGGCGGCGGCCTTCCGCGAATTGGGCGTCTTCTTGCGCCCCGAGATGCGAGGCGGCGAGCGGCTTGAAATACTGCCCGCCCGGCTGGCTGCGCTCGTCGAGAATGACCGGGGTGATCCCGCCTGCCGCCAGCATCCCAGCCGCAGCAAGGCCGGCCGGCCCGGCGCCGATGATCACGGCGTCGACGCGCTCCCTCTCCGGCTCGCCAGTCGGCGGCAGGCCCAGAGGGGCGAGGGCGGCGCGCGCCGGGTCGTGGCGTCGAACCCTCATGCCCGGCGCGGTCGTGATCATGCAGGCGCGCTGGCCGCCGCGCCCGTCGATCTCGACCAGGCATTCCTGGCAGGCGCCCATGCCGCAGAAGACGCCACGCTGCTCGTTCGGGCCGGCCTGGCGAAGGCCGAGCCGGCCGGCCGCCGTCAGGCTGGCGGCGAGGCTTTCGCCGGCGAGCGCGGCGAGCGGTTCGCCCTCGAAGGTGAAGGCGATCGGAGCGCCAGACGGCGCGATGCCGCCGCCGTTAAGGCGTCGTCCGCCGCCCCCGGTCATGGTCAGCCTTCGCCTGCGAGCGGCACGCCGGCGGCGCGCAGCGCTGCCTCGACCATCGGCATCTCGGCCGCGGGCAGAGGCAGACGCGGCGAACGCGGCGCACCGACATTGCGGCCCATCAGGCCGAGCGCCGCCTTGGTGGCGGAGACATAGCGATGGCCCCCGACGAGGCGGATCACCGGCAGCGCCTCGGCATAAAGCGCGCGAGCACCCTCGAAATCGCGGTCGTCGGCCCAGCGCGAGAAGATGCCGGCCAGCGCCTTCGGCATCACATTCGAGCCGACCGCGACCCAGCCTTCGGCGCCGGCGAGGAAGGATTCGAAGCCCATGATGCCGCCGAAGACCGTCATCCGGTCGCCGCAGAAATCGAGGATGTCGCGGATGCGCGTCACATCCATGGTCGATTCCTTGATGTAGCTGACGGTGTCGATCCGCGAGAGCCGCTCCACGATGCGCGGCGTCAGGTCGACATTGGCTGTCGCCGGATTGTTATAGATCATGATCGGGATCGCGAGCGCTTCGCCGATCCGGCGATAATGCTCGAACAGTTCGTCTTCGGTCGGGGTCGAATAGAAGGGCGGGATGATCATCACGCCATCGGCGCCGAGCGCTTCGGCCTCGCGCGAATAGCGGATGACGTCTTCGGTCCGCTCGGCGCCCGTGCCGATCAGCACAGGGACGCGGCCGGCGGCCGTGTCGATGACCGTGCGCGCGACCGCATGCTTCTCCTCATCCGTCATCGACAGGAACTCGCCGGTCGAGCCGAGCGGGACCAGGCCGTGGATGCCCTCGGCGATCTGCCAGTTGACGAGGTCGGCGGTCGCCGCGAGGTCGATGGCGCCGCTCGCATCGAACGGCGTGATCATGACGGTGTAGGTTCCGCGCAAGGTCTTGGTCACGGGGACTTTCCTATATGGTCGCGGCCGAAGCCAGCGTGAGAAGGCGGAGCGGGTTTCCCCGCAGCAGTTGATCGATGGCGGCTTCGTCGAGGCCGGCGCGGCGCATCAGGGCAGGGCCGTTGCGTATGAGATGGCCATAGCCATGTCCGCCCCAGCGCTGCATGCGGGTGCAGCTGCAGATGTCCTGGCTGATGATGATGCGATCACCGAAGCCCTGGCGCATCAGCGCCGCGATCAGGCGAAGCCGTTGCAGGTCGGTCGGCAGTTCGACCTCGCCGAACCAGTAATGCGACTGTTCGATGCCGAAAAAGTCCCATTCGATAGAGACCCCGGTCGCAAGCAATTCGGCGATCCGCTCGCCGCCCGGATAGGTCCGGTCCATGTGGCAGATCACGACGCGCGAGAGATCGGCGCCGGCGGCGCTGAGGATCGCGACGATCTCGAACGGCGCATCGCCATGCCGGCCGGGATGAACGCTGATCGCCGCGCCCGTTGCCCGGGCCGCGATCGCAGCCGCCTCGAGGGCACGGCGCTCGACCGGCGCCATAGGCCAGGAGCAGCCGATTTCGCCGATGAGCCCCGCGCGAATGGCCGTGCCGTCCAGCCCTTGCTCGATTTCGGCAATGAAGCGTTCGGCAATCTCGGCCGTGGTGAGGGAGGCCAGCGCAGGGTCGAGATAGGCTTCGCAATAGAAGCCTGCCGCCGCAACGACATGGATTCCCGCGCTGGCGGAGGCAGCGGCAAGGCCGGCTGGGTCGCGCGACAGTCCGTAAGTCGACTGATCGACGACCAGCGAGCCGCCATCAGCCTTGAGCGCGGTCAGCTCGGCGGCGGCCACCTCAGGATCGAGCTGGCGCGCGTTGTTGCGGTTCTCATTCGAGCGGTAGTCGATCTGCCAGCGATTGGCGAGGGTAACAGGCGGATCGTCGATCACCGCGCGTCGCGAGGGAAGCACCAGGTCGAACAGAAGATGCTCGTGGAACAGCACGCGGCCGATCGATGCGGGCGCGACGTCGCCTGAGACGGTGCGGACGAAGCCGGCACCATGCGAGCGCAGGGGGGTGGTCATGCTGTCACCTCGCGGCACCCGTCGCGGCGTCGGCAATGCCGCACCACGCGGCGGTGATCGCTGCGGCTATGATGACCGTGCGGCCATGGTCGGCGACATCGACCCATTCATCGCTGCCGCCGGCATGGGTGAGATCGCCGCAGAGCGGCCCGAGACCGATCGCCGGAATGCCCTTCTGGACGAGAGGGTTGCGGATGTCGCTCGACGTGTGCATCGGGTTGACCTGCGTGGCGATCCCCGCAACGCGCAGGATCGCGTCGGCGGCGATGCGCAGCAGAAGATGATCGTCGGCGACATCGCTGCCGCTGACACCGGACAGCCAGCAGAGTTTCGGCCGATATGCGGACAGAAACGGGTCGCCATCGGCGGCGGCCGTGATCGCCGCGGAAATCTCAGCCTTCACCGCGTCGATGGTCTCGTTCGGTGGAAACGACACTGATCCGGTGAGGCGTAGCGACTGAGGCACGCGCTGCGGCGCTGCGCGATCTCCGGCCATGACCGATGCAACGAGAATGTTGGTCGAGCGGCCGACTGCCGCTTCGAGGCGCGGATGGTGGATGCGCGCCGCGCGGTCGCGATCAAGGGCCTTGAGCGCCGCAATGATGACCATCGCGGCATCGATCGGGTTCGCCGCCTGATGGGCGAAAGCGGTGTGGCTCGGCTCATGTGTCGGGGGCGGGCTGCCGGCAACCGTGATCGCGAATTCGAGCAAGCCGGATGCGAAAGCCTTGATCTCGCCGAGCCCGGCGCCGGATTCGGCCGGGTGCAGATAGAGCGCGCCATCGGCCGAAACGCCGCTCGCCAGCGCGGCAGCGATGCCGCGGGCATGGCGCTTGCTCGGCGTGATCGCGACAATGAGGTCGCCCGCAAGCGAGATTCGGGCTTCTCTGAGCGCGTCGATGGCCGAGATTGCGGCGGCCACGCCGGAGAGGTCGTCGGCCACACCCCAGCCATGGAGGCGGCCATCCGCGATTTCGCCTGCGAACGGATCGTGGCGCCAGTCGCCCGCCGCGAGCGGCTCGCTGTCGGGATGGGCGAAGATGAGCAGGCTGCGACCGCCACCGCGGCCCGGAAACCGCGCGATCAGGGCCTCGCGCTCGCCGCTGTCCATCGCCGGTGCGGCAGCGAATTCGTCGACCAGCGGCACGGTGGCCGGATCATAGCGCAGGATGTCGATGCTGCCGCCGAGCGCTGCGAGCTGCTCCGCCGCCGCCTCGATCACCGCCGCTTCGCCGCAGGCCTGCAGCGCGACAAGCCTTTGCAGCAGCGACGTTCTATCCGCATCGCGGGTGTTGGCGGCGGCCGTGAGGGCGGCGATGAGCGATGGATCGGCCGTTGCGGTCATAGCTCTGAAGGGGGGACGAAACGAGACATCGGGCGCCGTCGGAGACGAGGATTCGAAATTGAACACCGTCAGTATACAACAACAATGCAGAGCGAATTCCAAGTCGCTTGGCGATCCCGAAGCCTCGCTGTCGTGACGGCAGCTTTTCCGGACCATGCCGGCCGCCCAGCCGCGTCGCTGCCCTTGCGACTTCCCTCGCCAAGGGTCGCGGGCGCGCGCTGGATCCCTGTCGATCGTGCCCTCAAGTGGTTGGCACGGATGGGAAATAATGTCACTCATTCCGTGATGCACAGCTTGCGGCAGAATCGGCTTGCGCCACTGCCGGTTTTGAAGTGTTCTTCGATTGTGTACAGCCGGAATGCGGACATTGCTCCTCCTGATCGCTGCGGCACCTGGTCGGCGGGTCGCATCGGCCTAAAGGCAGAGGTCTCCTTGCCGAAGGGGCGAAACGTCAGGTTTCTCGCTTGCATTGGCGCATGCGCCTTGCAGCGAGCCGTGGCATGATCGGCGGATGGCCGCGACGGCGACATCGACAAGGCTGGTTCAACAGCACGATATTCTGAAGGGAACACCGATGATGCATGCAAGACGGTTTTCGCGGTTGCTGTCGCTTGCCATGGCGGCGGCGCTCGGCTCCACAGCTTTGACTTTGGTTGGCCCGGCGCTCGCCGAGGATGCTGGGACGCTGGTCGTCGACACGGCCTTCCAGCTCAAGACCGCCGATCCGGCTCGCGAGTTCGAGCCGACGGCCAATCTGGTGCTGCACCCCGTCTACGAGACGCTGGTCACCTTCGCCGGCAGCGATCTGACCAAGGTCGTTCCCTCGCTCGCTTCTCTGCCGGTGATCGCGCCGGACGCCAAGACCTTCACCTTCACGCTCAATCCGGCCGCGAAATTCAGCGACGGCTCGCCCGTGACCGCCGATGACGTCATCTTTTCGTTCAACCGCGTGAAGAACGTGAAGGGCAGCCCGGCCTTCCTGCTCGACGGCGTCAGCATCGCGAAAGGCGCCAGCGCGGGCGAGATCGTCCTGACGACCGAGCAGCCCGATCCCGGCCTGCCGTTCAAGCTCGCCAATCCGGCGGTCGGCATCGTCAATGCGAAGCTCGTCAAGGCGAACCAGGGTTCGGCCGACGCGGATGCCGACAAGACCGACCGCGCCGACACCTATCTCGCCTCGACCTCGGCCGGCTCCGGCCCCTATGTGCTCGAAAAGTTCGACATGGCCGCCGAGGTCGTGCTGAAGAAGAACGACGCCTATTGGGGCACCAAGCCGAAATACGACCAGATCGTCGTGCGCAATGTCGATACCAGCGCGCAGCAGATGAACGTCATGCGCGGCGACAGCCAGATCGCACTCGATCTTCGTCCCGATCAGCTCGACGCGATCAAGGACACGGCTTACACGCTCTCCGTGGCGGGCGCCGACGTCGTGTTCATGTTCACCAATTCCAACCCCGCGATCTCGCCGGTCGCGGCCAATCGGGACTTCCAGCAGGCGGTGCGCCTCGCCATCGACTATGACGGTTTGCTCGATATCGCCGGCCAGGGCGCAGCGCGTCCGGGTTCGATCATCCCGACGATGTTCGCAGGCGCGCTTCCGACCTCGGAGGGCCCGAAGCGTGACGTGGAGGCTGCCAAGGCGGCGCTTGCCAAGAGCGGCATCAAGGATCCGGTGATCGAGCTCACTTATGTCTCCGACATCACCAAGAACGGTATTTCCTTCGCCGATGTCGCGGCCAAGATGCAGGCAGACCTCAAGGATGTCGGCATCACCGCCAATCTGAAGCCCTCGCCGGTCTCGACCTTCCTTGACGATTACCGCGCCGGCACGCTGCCGATGACCATCGTCTGGTGGGGTCCGGACTTCCCCGATCCGAGCGACTATCTGCTGTTCGGACCCGGCGAGAAGGTTGGCCTGCGCGGTGGCTGGCTGGCGGGCGCTGCGCCCGAGGTGACCGAGATCGCCAAGAAGGCGGCGGTCGAGATCGACCAGGCGGCGCGCACCAAGCTCTATGACGAATGGCAGAAGAAGCTGAACGCAACGGGACCGTTCACGTCGCTGTTCCAGCCTGCCTTCTCCATGGCAAGCTCCAAGACGCTGGAGCCGGTCGAATACAACGCCATGTGGACGATCGACCTTACGGCGATCACGCCCGCCAAGCAGTAAGGGCGGCACGGGTTCGGCAATGACACTGCTTCGTTCGTCCTGGTATGCGTTGCCGAACCTCGCCCGTTTCGTGCTGCGCCGGCTCTTTGTCGGCGCGCTCCTCTGCCTCGGCGTCACCCTCGTCTCCTTCGTGCTGACGCAGGTGGTGCCGGGCGATCCCGTCTCCGCCAATCTCGGCGACCGGGCGGCCAGCGATCCAGTGATCGTCGCGGCCTTCCGCGAGCGCTACGGGCTCGAGAAGCCCTTGCCGGAGCAATACGCGCTCTATCTGGAGCGGCTCTTCCACGGCGATCTCGGCGAGAGCCAGCAGACGCACCGGCCTGTGATCGTCGATCTCGGCCAGTATCTGCCCGCGACGATTGAACTTGCCTCGGCGGCGATGATCCTCGCCCTTGGCATCGGCATTGTCCTCGGCGTCATCGCGGCGGTCGCGCGCGATCGCTGGCCCGACCAGATCATCCGCGTCATCTCGCTGGCTGGCGTTTCGGTGCCGACCTTCTGGCTCGCGCTCGTGACGCTCTATATCTTCTTCTTCAAGCTCGGGATCGCACCCGGCGTCGGCCGCCTCAATCCTGGCGGCAAGGCGCCGCCCGCGATCACCAACATGTTCACGATCGACTCGCTGCTCGCCGGACAGTGGTCGACGTTTTCAACGGCGGTGAGCCATCTCCTCCTGCCGGCGCTGGTGCTCGCCATCTATACGATTGGATCGATCACCCGTTTCACGCGCGCGGCGATGCTGGAATCGCTCAGCCAGGACTATGTCCGCGCGGCACGCGCCAAGGGGCTGCCGGAGCGGACGGTGATCCTCCGCCATGCGCTGAAGCCGGCGCTCGCCGCGATCGTCACGGTCGCCGGCATGGCGTTCGGGCGCATGCTGTCCGGCACGGTGCTGGTCGAATCCGTCTTCTCATGGCCGGGCATCGGCCAATATGCCTATAAGAGCGCGCTGGCGCTGGACCTTCGCGCGATCATGGGCGTCAGTCTGGTCGTCGCCGTCATCTATATTGTCGTCAACATGGCCGTCGATCTTATCTATGCGCTGATCGACCCGAGGATCAGGCTCGGATGAGCGAAGCCAGTCTCCCCGCCACCGAGGTCGTCGCAGCGCGGCGCCGCTTCCTGCCCCGCTCGGCCTGGACGCAGCCGCTCGGCCTTATCGGCATCGCGCTCCTCGTCGCCGTCGTGCTGATGGCCGTCTTTGCGCCCTATCTCACCGCTTATGGGCCGATCGACCAGGCCGCCAAGCGCTTCATGGGGCCCTCGTCAGAGCACTGGTTCGGCACCGACCAGCTCGGCCGCGATGTCTTCGCCCGCGTCGTCTATGGCGCGCGGGTTTCGCTGCCCTATGCCGTGCAGCTTGTCGTGATGGCGAGCGTGATCGGTACCGTGCTCGGCGCGATCGCCGGCTATTTCGGCGGCTGGATCGACGGCGTCATCATGCGCGCGGCCGATCTCGTGATGGCGTTTCCCGATATCATCCTCGCTATGGCGGTGGTGGCGGCGCTCGGGCCCGGCCTGTTCAATGCCGTGCTCGCGGTCGTCGTGGTGAGCTGGCCGGTCTATGCCCGCGTCGTGCGCTCCATGCTGCTGACCATTCGCGACGAGCCCTATGTGCAGTCGAGCCGGCTGCTCGGCGTTTCGCCCGGTCGGGCGCTCTGGGTCGATGTTCGCCCCAATGTCGTCGGGCCGCTGGTCGTGCTGGCGGCGCTCGAGTTCGGCCACGCGGTGTTGACGCTTGCGGGGCTCTCCTTCCTCGGCCTCGGTGCCCAGCCGCCCATGCCGGAATGGGGAGCGATGGTCTCGGACGGGTCGAAATATTTCGACAAATGGTGGCTTTCCGTCTTCCCGGGCCTCGCGATCCTCCTCGTCGTGCTCGCCGCCAATTTCGTCGGTGATACGCTGCGCGACGCGCTCGATCCGCGTACGGCGAAGGCGTTTCGCTGATCATGGCGGCGCATATCGAGGATATTTCGCAGCGTCCCTCGACCAAGGCGCCGCTGCTTGCCGTCGAGAATCTCTCGATCACGCTGCCGACCGCCGAGGGCGGGCGCGCTTCAGCCGTGCGCGGGGTCGATCTTTCAATCGGCCGTGCCGAGATCGTCGGCCTTGCCGGCGAGAGCGGCAGCGGCAAGACGCTGACCGCGCTCAGCGTTCTCGGCCTCTTGCCCGGCGGGGCGTCGACCGGGGGGCGAATTCAGTTCGAGGGCCGCGATCTGATGGCGGACGGCGGCAAGGGCGCGGCAGCGCTGCGCGGCTCCGACATCGCCATGGTGTTTCAGGATCCGATGACGGCGCTGCATCCGATGCTGTCGATCGGGCGGCAGATGACCGAGCATGTCCGCTATCATCGGGGTGTCAGCCAGAAAGAGGCCGACCGCATCGCCATCGCCATGCTCGACCGGGTGCGCATTCCCAACCCCGGCGATGCCATGCGGCGCTATCCGCACCAGTTCTCGGGCGGCATGCGCCAGCGCATCGCCATCGCATCGGCGCTCGCCGGCGGGCCGAAGCTTCTCATTGCCGACGAGCCGACGACGGCGCTCGACGTCACGGTCCAGGCCGGCATCCTTCGCCTGATCGAGACGCTTCGGCGCGAGCTCGAGCTCTCTGTGCTGCTGATCACCCATGATCTCGGCGTCATGTCGGCGCTGGCGGACCGGGTCTATGTGCTTTATGCCGGCCGCGTCGCCGAGCATGGCGAGCGAAGGCAGGTGCTGCGCCATCCGCGTCACCCCTATACCAGCGGCCTGCTCGATGCGCTGCCGCATGGCGGCGGCACCGATCATCCACTGACGGCACTGCCGGGCGCGCCGCCCTCGATCGGACGCTTTCCGGCCGGCTGCGCCTTCCATCCGCGCTGCCGCTTCGCCGAGGATATCTGCCGCGCCGAATTGCCTGAGCTGATGGCCGTCGAGCCCGGGCGCGCCATCGCCTGTCCGGTCGATCCGCTGCGCGAGGCGTTGGCATGAGCCTGCTCCAGATCCGCGATCTCACGGTGCGCTATCGCGGCCATCAGGGCGCGAGCGTCACGGCCGTCGCCGGGGCCGATCTCGATGTCGAGGCGGGCCAGATCGTCGCGCTGGTGGGCGAATCCGGTTGCGGCAAGTCCTCGCTCGGCAAGGCGGCTGTGGGCCTCATCGCGCCGGCGGGCGGCTCTGTCCTCTTTGAAGGCGAGAGCGTCGCGCCGCTTGGCCGCCGGCCACGGCCGATGGCGCAGCGCCGGCTGCAGATGGTGTTCCAGGACCCCTTCTCCTCGCTCAATCCGCGCCGGACGGTCGGCGCGTTGATCGAGGACGGGCTCCGCGTCGCGCGCGAACATGGCGGACGCGCATTTTCCGTCGGCGCCTGCCTTGAGCGGGTCGGCCTGCCGGCCACGGCCGCGGACCGCTTCGCGCATCAGTTCAGCGGCGGCCAGCGCCAGCGTATCGCCATCGCGCGGGCGCTCGCCGCAGACCCGCGCTGCATCGTCGCCGACGAGCCGATCTCCGCACTTGATGCCTCGGCCCAGGCCTCGATCGCCAACCTGCTGGTCAGCCTTGTCGACGAGCTCGGCATGGGGCTGCTGTTCATCTCGCATGATCTGTCGATCGTCCGCCGCATCGCCGATATCACGACGGTGATGTATCTCGGCAAGATCGTCGAATACGGACCGAGCGAACAAATCTGGCAAGCGCCGCTGCATCCCTATGCGCATGGGCTCATCGGCGCCATTCCCGAGCCCGATGGCAGCGGGCGGCTGCCGCTCGATCTTCCCGGCGATGTGCCCGATCCCTCCGCGCCGCCTGCCGGCTGCCGCTTCCATCCGCGCTGCCCGGTCGTCATCCCGCGCTGCCGCACCGACGTCCCCGACATGAGACTGGCAGCGCCCGGCCGCGCCGCCGCCTGCCATCTCGTCCCATCAGCAGGCATGGCCGAAGCGTCCTGACCTCAGACCCGAACAACGCCAAGCGAGACCCGATATGAGCCCATTTTCCGACCGCCTGCAGCGCTTTCAGGCCCTGATCGCCGGCAATGCCGATCTCGTCTTCTTCCATCTCGGCACTGATCTCGACTACCTCACCGGCATCCATCGCGACGTGCCGAACTATGGCCGCGTGCTGCATCCCGGCGCCTGGCTTGAAGGCGCCTGGCTCTCGGCTGATCACGCGCCCATCCTGACCCTGCCGCGCATGACGGCCGAGCTTGGCGGCAAGGGCGGCATCGAGGGCTTCGAGGTCCGCGTGCTCGGCGACTGGGACGATCCGGCGGTGATGGCGAAGACCATCATCGACGAATTGAAGCTTCCCGCCTCGCCGCGGATTGCGGTCAGCGAAAATGCCGAGGCGGAATCGCTGATCCAGATCCAGCGCCTGATCCCGGATGCGCGCTTCGTCTCGGCGACGGCGCTGCTGCGCAAGCTCCGGACCGTGAAGGATGCGGGGGAGATCGCGATCATGCGCGCCGCCGGCGTTATCACCGAGGCTGCGCTCACCGATGCGATCGCGACATTCAAGCTCGGCATGACCGAACTCGATGTCGTCGCCGAGCTCGACTACCAGATGAAGCGGCATGGTTCGCTCGGGCCGTCCTTCACCACCTCGCTCTACAATACAGGCACCAACCATCCGATGCTGCTCGGACAGCCGCTGAAGACCTGGCCGCGCCGCCTCGATCCGCCGGTTTCGGTGCTGCTCGACTTCGGCGCCGTGCATGAGGGCATGTGCTACGATTATGGCCGGACGGTTTCGTTCGGCGCGCCCTCGGCCGAGCAGATCAAGGTCCATCGCCTGATCATGGATGCGCAGGCCGCCGGCATCGCCGCGCTCAAGGCCGGCGCTGCCACCTGTGCCGAGGTCGACAAGGCGGCGCGCGACGTCATCGCGGATGCCGGCTACGACAAGGCCTTCCGCCACCGCCTCGGCCATTCCATCGGCGCCGACGTGCACGAGCCGCCCTTCCTGACCAAGGGCAGCGATACGCTGGTCGAGGAGGGCATGATCTTCACGGTCGAGCCGAGCATCCTGCAGGACGGCAGCTTCTCCGCCCGTGTCGAGGACTGTATCGTCGTGCGGCCCGGCGGCGGCGAGAAGCTGACCAACGGCTTCCAGGACCTCATCGTCGTCGAATGAGAGCCCGCCGGCGCGGCGCGGCTCAGTGCGCCGTGCCGGGGACGACTTTGCGCGCGGCCTCTTCAGCCGCCTTCTTCGCCGCTTCCTGCCGGCGGTAGAGCGCAGCGCCCAGCGCCGCCACCCAGGTGCGCGACGGCTTGAAATCGGGTTCGGCGACGCCGGCCTCGATCTCGGCGATCAGCGCCGCGAGCTTTGCGTCGATGACGTCGAGCGTTTCGCGGTCGTAGCGATCGGTTGCCGGATCGGCCTCGACCGCGCGGCGAATGATGGCGAAGGCGCCGGTCAGATCGCCGGGCGCGACCGGGCCGGCATCGGCCTGAAGCTGATGATGCAGGGCGCCGAGAAGTTCGATGACGTCCATGGGAGTGTCTCCAGCGGGTATGGCCGGCCTTTATCGGCGCCCGCGCCGCCGTCATCAAGCCTTCATGACCCTTCGGCTCCGTCATCCGGGTCTGGCTTTCGGCCATGCCCGTTTCATATTAGCGTGACGGCCCGCTTCGTTGCGGGTTCGAGAAGCCGCATCGGGAGGCCAGCGTGGACGTTCCTAGCTACGATATCTTCGTCATCGGAGGCGGCATCAATGGCTGTGGCATTGCCCGCGACGCGGTCGGGCGGGGCTACAGCGTCTGCCTCGCGGAGATGAACGATCTCGCCAGCGGCACGTCCTCGGCCTCGACCAAGCTGATCCATGGCGGGCTGCGTTATCTCGAATATTACGAATTCCGCCTGGTGCGCGAAGCGCTGATGGAGCGCGAGGTGCTATGGGCGCTGGCGCCGCATATCATCCATCCGATGCGCTTTGTGTTGCCCTATGCCAAGGGCCTGCGCCCGGCCTGGCTGATCCGCCTCGGTCTCTTCCTTTATGACCATATCGGCGGGCGCAAGTTGCTGCCGGCAACGCGCACGCTCGACATGCGGCGCGATGTTGCCGGCAGGCCGTTGAAGCCCGGCTTCACCACCGCCTTCGAATATTCGGACGGCTGGGTCAACGATGCACGCCTCGTCGTCCTCAATGCGCGCGATGCCGCTGATCGCGGCGCGGCGATCCATGTGCGAACCAAGGTCGTCGCCGCCCGGCGCGAAGGCGACAGCTGGCTTGTGACGCTGGAGGATCGCTCCAGCGGGGCGCGGTCCGAAGTGCGCGCGCGGCTGATCGTCAATGCCGCCGGGCCCTGGGTCGACCATGTCCTCACGGACGCGATCGGCCGCAACGATGCGCATCATGTCCGCCTCGTTCAGGGCAGCCATATCGTCGTGAAGAAGAAGTTCGATGATCCGCGCGCCTATTTCTTCCAGAACCGTGACGGGCGCATCATCTTCGCCATTCCCTATGAAGACGACTTCACGCTTATCGGCACCACCGACCAGGATTATCCGGGCGACCCGCACACCGTCGTCATCAGCGAGAGCGAGATCGACTATCTCTGCGCCGCGGCCAGCGAATATTTTGTCGAGCCGGTGAAGCGGGCCGATATCGTCTGGACATATTCAGGCGTCCGTCCGCTTTATGATGACGGCGCCTCGAAGGCGCAGGAGGCGACGCGCGACTACGTCCTGAAGGACGAAGCTGCCACCGGTGCGCCGGCGATCAATGTCTTCGGCGGCAAGATCACCACCTATCGCCGCCTCGCCGAATCCATGCTGGCGAAGATCGAGCATCATCTCGGCAAGAAGGGTGAGCCCTGGACGGCGACCAAGCCGCTGCCGGGTGGCGAGTTTCCCGCCACCGGCTTCGAGGCCGAACTCGGCCGTCTCACGGCTGCGTTTCCGTTCCTCGCCGCGGCGCATGCCCGGCGGCTGCTCCGCCTGTACGGCACGCGCGCCTTCATCCTGCTGGGTGATGCCAAGACGTCCGAGGATCTCGGGCGGCATTTCGGGGCCGATCTCTTCGAGGCCGAGATCCGCTATCTCATCGCCCATGAGTGGGCGGCCAGCGCTGAAGACATCCTCTGGCGCCGCACCAAGCTGGGCCTCCGCTTCACTGCCGGCGAGACAGCGGCCCTCGACGGCTACCTGGCGCAGACGAGTGCGCGGGCGGCTGCTGAGTAGGTCCAGGAACGCCCCCTCTCCGTCTCTCGACCGCTGGTGCGGGAGAGAGGGCCGGACATGGCCTTCATCGCCAGTGAGCCTTGAGCCGAGGCGCCCGCCATCCCCTCTCCCGCGAAGCGGGGGAGGGCAAGGGAGGGGGCCTTTTTGCGACTGGCCTAGCGCTTCTTCCAGAGGAAGGCGCCGCCCTCGAGCCCGGCCTCGTTCGAGGCGATGGTGACATTCTTGGGCAGATCGATCTCGATATGCTTGGCATTGCCGCCGCCGATATGCAGAGCGTCGAAATGCAGCAGCGTGTAGATCAGGCCGATGGCCCGCTCGACGCGGCCGTTCCAATGCTTCTTGCCCTTGTCCTCATAGGCGGCGTTGCCAAGATATTCGTCATAGGTCTTGTCGTCGTGGATCGGGTGATGCGCAAGTTCCATATGCGGCATCAGATCGCCATCGCGGAACAGCGCCGTGCCCGCTCCCGTGCCGAGGGTCAGGACGAACTCGATCCCCTTGCCGGTGATGATCGCCATGCCCTGCATCTCGGCATCGTTGATGATCCGGACGGGATGGCCAAGCCGCTCCTCGAGCGCCGCCGCGAGATCGAAACCAGCCCAATCCTCGGTGCCGAGATTGGGTGCCGTCAGGATCACGCCCTGGCGCACGACGCCGGGAAAGCCGACGGCGATGCGGTCATAGGCAGGGAAATCCTTCACAAGGTCCGCGATGGCATCGAGGAAGACTTTGGGCGGGCAGGGATGCGGGGTCTCGACGCGGGCGCGCTCGTTGACGAGCTTGCCGTCGTCGTCGAGCACCGCGGCCTTGAGGCCCGTGCCACCGACATCGATCGCCAGAATGCCGGTCATTTCGTCTTCCTTCCCTTGTGTGCCACCGTTGCTGTGTCGTGCCGCGCGTGTTCGATCGCGACCTCGAAATTGGTATTTTCCCAGCGCTCGACGTCGCGCCAGTAGAAGGTAAAGCGGATCGACTGGCCCACCGCCATATGCGCGGTGTCGATGTCGAGCATATGGATCCCAAAGGCATTGATCGTGGTCGGCTCGTCCATGGTCGTCGCCCAGTCGTCATGCGACCAATGCACGGTCGCCGGCGCCTGGAGCTCGATCCGCAAGGCGCGTCCGCGCGCGACGGAGCGGATCTTCTGGGTGAACCGCCAGATCCGCACGGTGGCCTTGATCTTGTCCTTCTGGTAGCGCTGCACGGTCTGCGGCGGCATGTCGAAGACGGCGCCGTCGCGCAGCGAGCGCAGCAGCTTGATATGTTCCGAATGCGCCCAGACGAGCGGCATCGCGCTGCCCGAGGGATGACCATGGAACAATTCGCGCTGGGGAATATCCGGGCCATCCCAGACCTGTTCCGGCAGGAGGCCTCCGGCGCTTGCTGATTCCTCAAGCGTCATCAGCAATTGCTCGGCGACGGTCGTCCGGCCGGCGGCGAGTTCGTAATGCGCGCGCTCGCCGGTCAGGAGCGGCCAGGGCCTTCCGATGCCTGTGCCGTTGAACGGACGGCCGTCCTCATGCTCGCCATAGCCATCGCCGTTATAGCGGTACCAGACCGGTCCTTGCGGCAGCTCGGCCTTGAGTGAGGCATCGATCGCCGTCACCGTGTCGAGAATGCGCGGATCGTCCGCGGCGCGCAGGCCGAAGCGAACCAGTGCCAGCGCATCCGGGCTGATCAGGAGCGAGGCATGCCTGGTCATGTCGGACGGCGGGCGGTTCTTGATCGGCACGAAGCCGTCGAGCGGTGAGGCGGCATCGGCCGAATCGGGCAGGGCGATGCGGACATAATAGCCGTCGATGCCGAGGGAGCGGCTGAGCTCGGTATCGGTGGCGAAGGTCCAGTATTCGATGTCCTCGTTCCAGCTGTCCGCCGTTTCGCGCAGATAGCTGGCTTCCTTGTGGTGATTGCCGATCTCAAGCAGATCCGCGGCAGCGAGGAGGCCCGCGATCTCGACGGCGAGGGTGAAGGGCGAGTAGCCGGCATCCTCCTCCCAGCGATCCTGGCCGGTGACCGGGCCGTTGCAGACGATGAAATGCGCCGCCTTCTCCACCATCGGCAGGATGCGCGCCACTTCGCCGCTGTCGAGGTGACCACGACGGCGCAGCATGTCGGCGAGGATCAGCGGGAAGGCGCATTCGTCCATCTGGACGCCGTCCCAATAGGGTGAGCCGTCGAGCCAGACATTCTGCGACCAGTGGCCGTCGGCCTCCTGGATCGCCATGAGATAAGCGAGCACGGATTTCGCCTCGTCGACCGCTCCGGCGGCGAGGAAGCCGCCGGCTGTCTCGACGAGGTCGCGCGGCCAGACGAGATGATAGCCGCCGAGATCCTCGTCGCCCTTCGAGAAGCCCCAGGGAATCGACAGGCTGGCGATCGAGGCGCCGGGGAACGAGGCCGGCTGGTGCGTCGCGAGGACTGCGGTGCTGATCCGGTAGGTATTGAGGTTCGAGGCGCCTGTCGGCCGATCGAGCGGCAATAGCTTCTTCTGGAAGGCGCGCCAGCCGGCGGCATAGCCATGTCGCGCCGTCTCGAAGCCGCCCTGCAGGCTCGAAATCGCCTTGTAGGCCGCCTCTTCCCAGCGCGAGCCGAACCCGATTGCCACCAGCGCCTCGCCGCGACCGGCCACGAGATCGATCTCGCCCGAAAGCGCAACATTGCCGCTCGGCGCGCTGCGCCAGCGCTCGTCAAGCTCGCCGGTCTTGCTCAACTGCTGCCAGCCGTCCGAGGCGCCGACATAGCCGACCGATCGGGCGAGGAACGGCACCGAGCAGGCGACCGCGAGCGCTCCGGCCTTGTCGCCGGTCGCAAACAGCATCGGCACGCCCTTGTAGTCGCCGACCCAGCCGGTGTTGTTGGCGCCGCTGTTGATGAGATGCGGGGCGACGATGCCGAACATGCGGTAGTCGTCGAGGCGCCCTTGCAGAGCCTCGAAGGTGATGCGCTGCAGCAGCGTCTCGCGCTTCGGATCGGTGAGGATTTCCTTCTCGATCCGCCAGCTGCCGTCGCGCGCGGTGTTGGTGATGCGAAAGGCCGGCACGCCCTCTTCGATCATCGCGATGTTATGCTCGGCGTCGCGCTTTTCCTCGGCAAAAGCGCCGTTGGGGCCGGTGACGATGAAGCCGAAGTCTCTCGTGCAGGCGGCGTCGACGCGCGGCCAGTAGATCTCGTTCAAAATGCCATGGCTGACCGTGAACCAGATGCGGCTGGCCGCTGATCCGGCGGTTCCCACGCCGCTCTTGGCGCTCGATGTCCAGCGCGGAGGCAGTCCTGGCTGGCCGGGCGGCACGGTGTCGGACGGGTCCATGGTCTTCTCCCCTATTTTTAGGCTTGCAGCTTAGGGGCGGTTCCGTCGTAAATCCATGCTCCTGGCCGGTTAACATGGTCGACGGCAGCCGCCCGATATGTTCCACACTGCTAATTCGCTTCGGACTTAACACTTCGTCAGCGCGATCCGTCGCAAGCAAAGGCTGTCTTCAGGTGAATCGATTTCGAGAAAAGGACAGCCGATGACCGCGTTTCCCGGAAAGCCGGTGATGCCGAAGGATGCGACGCCGGCGCCGCCGTCGACTATGATCATCTTTGGCGGGTCTGGCGACCTGACCAAGCGGCTGGTGATGCCCTCGCTCTACAATCTTGCCAAGGATGGCGCGCTCGACCCGAGCTTCAGCATCATTGGCGTCGACATTGCCGATCATACGGAGGACGACTACCGCGCCTTCCTGACGGAGACGGCCAAGGGCCTTGCCGACGCCGCCGGCGCCTCGGTGGATGCCAAGGCATGGACATGGTTGATGCAGCGCACGAGCTACATCAAGGGTGATTTCGACGACGACGCCACCTATGAAAAGGTGAAGGAGCGGATTGCCGCCAACGAGCCGGCCTCGCTCGGCGCGGTGTTCTATCTGGCTGTGGCGCCGCGCTTTTTCGGCCCGATCGCCGATCATCTCGCCAAAGCCGGGTTGATGGAGGAGAGCGAGGCCGAGTTCCGGCGCATCGTGGTCGAGAAGCCGTTCGGCATGGATCTCGCCTCGGCCAAGGAACTCAATGCGCGCCTGCTGGCCGCGGCTGACGAGAACCAGATCTTCCGCATCGATCATTTCCTCGGCAAGGAAACCGTGCAGAACGTGATGGCGCTGCGGTTCGGCAACGGCATTTTCGAGCCGATCTGGAACCGCAACTTCATCGACCATGTGCAGATCACGGCGGCGGAGACCGTGACGGTCGAGCGGCGGGGACGCTTTTACGATTCGACCGGCGCGCTGCGCGACATGGTCCCGAATCACATGTTCCAGCTTCTCGCCATGATCGCGATGGAGCCGCCGAATTCCTTCGACGCCGACGCCATCCGCACCGAGAAGGCGAAGGTCATCCAGGCGATCAAGAAGGTGTCGCCGGAGGAGGCCGCGGCCTCAACCGTTCGCGCGCAATATGCCGCCGGCTCGATCGCCGGCCAGCCGGTGAAGGACTATATCGAGGAGACGGATGTCGCCCTCGACAGCAGCACCGAAACCTATGTCGCGCTCCGCCTCGAGGTCGAGAACTGGCGCTGGTCGGGCGTGCCCTTCTACATCCGCACCGGCAAGGCGATGTCCGTCCGCAAGACGGAGATCACGGTCCAGTTCAAGAGCCCGCCACATACGCTGTTCGAGGATACGCCGACCAATACGCTGCAGCCCAATGCGCTGGTGATCCGGGTGCAGCCTGACGAGGGCATCTCGCTGCGGCTCGCGGCCAAGGTGCCGGGCCGGGCGGTCCGCCTGGCCGAGGTTGATATGGACTTCCGCTATTCCGACTATTTCAAGCGTGAGACGTCGACCGGCTACGAGACGCTGATCTATGACTGCCTGGTCGGCGATGCGACGCTGTTCCAGCGGGCTGACAATATCGAGGCCGGCTGGGCGGCGGTGGCGCCGATTCAGGAGGCCTGGGCCAAGGCGACTGGCGAGATCCACTATTATCGTGCCGGCACCAACGGTCCCTTCGCCGCCGACGCGCTGATCGAGCGCGACGGTTTTTCCTGGTTCTCCCTTGATGAAAAGGCTCCGAAATGAGCGGACGTGCCCTGCCGGAGAAGATTTCCCTGTTCGTCTCCGATGTTGACGGCACCATCGTCACGCCGAGCCCCAATAAGGGCCTGGCGCCAGCCACGATCGATGCGGTGCAACGGCTGCGCGCAGCCGGGATCGCCTTCTCGATCGTTTCAAGCCGGCCGCCGCGCGGGATGTTGTCGGTCGCCGGGCCGCTCGGGCTCGATCGCTTTGCCGGCTTCAACGGCTCTGAGATCGTTTCAGGCGACCTGACGCCGATCGAGCAGCATTTCGTGCCCGAGGATGCCGCGCGCATCGCGGTTGCGGAAATGGAGAAGGCCGGAGCGGATGTCTGGGTGTTCGCGGATGGCGAATGGTACGTCACCGATCCCGACGATCCCTATATCGCCCATGAAGAGAAGACGGTCGGATTCAGCCCGATTGTCGTCAAGGATTTCGGCGACCATCTGGCGCGGGCCGGCAAAATCGTCGGCTCGTCGAGCAACCCGGAATTGCTCGCCCGCTGCGAGAACGATTTGCAGCAGCTTCTGGGAACCGCCGCCTCTGCCAAGCGGTCGCAGACCTACTATCTCGACGTCACGCATCCGACCGCCGACAAGGGCCATGCCGTTCGCGCCCTGGCGCGTCATTTCGGCGTTCCGCTCGAGGAAGTGGCCGTGGTCGGCGACATGATCAACGATTTGCCGATGTTTCCGGTCGCGGCTCTCGCCATCGCCATGGGCAATGCCAGCGACCATGTGAAGTCGCAGGCCGATTTCGTCACCAGCTCCAATGCCGAAGACGGGGTCGCCCGCGCCATCGACACGCTGATCATCCCGCGCGCGCCCTGACCGGAAGGTGCGGCTCCCGCGGGTCGATCGGCTCAGTGGCTGGATCATTGCATCGTTTCGCGGAGACGATGAAATGATCCAAGTCGGTGAGATGATCCCAGTTTTGGCCGGGTCGCGCGTTCTTCACGCGAACCGGCGCCTTCTTCGCTAGGAGGCGTTCTCGCCGTCGCTCGGCTTGCGGGTGCCGGCATGAGCCCTGCCGCCCTTGCGGCCGGCTTCGGCCGCGAGTTCGCGGTTTTGTGAAAAGCTGCGCTTTTCCTGCGGCACGCTCTCGCCGCCCTTGCGCCCTGCCTCGGCGGCAAGGCCGCGGTCCTTCGAGAAACTGCGCTTGTGGTCGGGAACGCTTTCCCCACCCTTGCGCGCGATGTCGCGCTGCTTGTCCTCGTCCATCGCCGCGAAGCCGCGGGCGTTCTTCAAAGCCTCATCAGTCACAATCAAACTCCGCGATCGGATTTCCTGATGCACAATCCCCGCGCGCCGCGTTCGTTCCGTAGAAAATGCGCGGAATGATTGCCATGCAGCTTTTTCGGGCCGCCCGCATTGGGGTTGGGTGATCCGAAGGAGAGCCTGAATGAGCGAAGACGATTTTGGCCGTAGCGGCCCGTTCCAACCGATCGCTTCTGCGCCGAAGGACGGAAGCCTCGTCATCGGCCGCGAAGCGGATGGCCGGCTTCATTTGATGCGCTGGCGCAGCAAGGCCCGCATGGTTGAGGAAGATGGCCCGGACGATCAGGGCCCCGCACCCTATTGGGCGCGCTGGCGCACCGACACCGGCCTGAGCCCGGCCGAATGGGCGCCGACGCGCCTCACCGAGGAAGAAACCCTCGACTGGGTTTGATTTTGGCCGCTCGGGCCTGGCTCAATGATAGCCGATATGGGCCTTAACCTTGCCGCGGAACACCCAATAGGACCAGGCCGTATACATCAGAATAACCGGTAGCAGCACCAGCGTGCCAACCAACAGGAACGCCTGGGTCGCCGGCGACGAGGCAGCCTCCCAAAGCGTGTACTTGTAGGGAACGATCATCGGGAACAGGCTGATCGCGATCCCGATATAGGAAAGCGCGAAGAGCGCGATCCCGCCGATGAACGGCGCGGACTCGTGGCTGCCGCCAAGCGCCCGCCAGGTCAGCGCCGCAACCGCGAGGGCAGCGGTGGGAACCGGCGCGAAGAAGAGGATGTTCGGGAACGAGAACCAGCGCGCGGCGATCTCGGCACTTGCAAAGGGCGTCCAGAGGCTGACGGCGCTGATGCCGATGAGGACGCCGACGAGGCAGATCCTGCCCTGACGGCGCGCCTGATGCTGGACGGGGCCTTCGGTCTTCAGGATCAGCCAGCCGGCGCCGAGCAGCCCATAGCCGAACATCAGCGCAAGCCCCGTCAGCACGGAGAATGGCGTCAGGAAGTCGAAGGACGAGCCGGAAAAGGTGCGGCCCGAGACTTCGAACCCTTGGATGAAGCTCCCCAGCACCATGCCCTGCGCGAAGGTGGCGACGCCCGAGCCATAGCAGAAGGCGTGGTCCCAGAAGGTCTTGTGCTCGGAATCGCGGAAGCGGAACTCGAATGCGACGCCGCGGAAGACCAGGGCCAGCAACATCACGAGCACGGGAAAATAGACGGCAGGGATGATGATGGCGAAGGCGAGCGGAAAGGCCGCCAGCAGAGCAACGCCGCCCAGCACGAGCCATGTCTCATTGCCGTCCCAGACCGGAGCGACCGAGTTCATGATCAAGTTGCGCGACGGCGTGTCCGGCGCGAAGCCGTAGAGCATGCCGACCCCGAGGTCGAAGCCGTCGAGCATCACGTAAAGAAAGACGCCGAGGCCGATGATCACCGTCCAGATCGGCACGAAGTCGAGCACCGCATTCATCGCGACCTCCTCAGCGTTCGATGGAGCCGGCGAGCACCGGCGCATCCGGGCGGCCTGCGGCGACGGGGGTCTCGCCTTCGATAGGCACCGCACGCGGCCCCTTGCGGACGACGCGGGCCATCAGAATGATGCCGGTCGGGTAAACGAACAGATAGACGCAGATATAGCCGATCAGCGAGATCAGAACGTCAGTCCCCGTCAATGACGGCGAGACCGAATCGGCCGTGCGCAACAGATTGTAGATCGTCCAGGGCTGTCGCCCGACTTCGGTCGTCACCCATCCGGCAATGACGGCGAAGAAGCCGATCGGCATGCAGTACTGCAACGCCCTGAGATAGAGCGGCGTCGTCATCAATTGGCCTCGGAAACGCAGCCAATTCCCCCAGACGACGAGGCACAGCATGATGCCGGCAAGCCCGAGCATGATGCGGAAGCCGAAGAACGGGAAGGCGACGGGCGCACGGTTGTCTGCCGGGAAGTCCTTGAGGCCAGTGACCACGCCGTCGAGCGAATGGGTCAGGATCAGGCTGCCGAGATACGGGATCTCGATGGAATAGAGGTTCTTCTCGGCTGCGTCGTCGGGAATGGCGAACAACACCCAAGGCTGCGAGCCCCCGGTATCCCAGATCGCCTCGATCGCGGCCAGCTTGGCCGGCTGATACTTGCCCGTATTGAGACCCTGCGAATCGCCCAGATAGAATTGCAGTGGAACCAGCACCGTCAGCAGCCAGAGCGTCATCTTGATCATGACGCGGCCCTCCTCGGCGAACGTACCGCGGCGGACGAGATAGGCGGCGATGCCCATCACCATGAATCCGGTGGTGATGTAGAAGGCACAGACTGTGTGCGCGAGGCGGAAGGGGAAGGAGGGGTTGAAGATCGCCTCCATCCATGAGGACGGGAAAAAGCGCCCGTCGACCAGTTCGTAGCCGGCCGGCGTCTGCATCCAGCTGTTGGCGGAAAGGATCCAGAAAGTCGAGATCAGCGTGCCGAGCGCAACCATCAGCGTCGCGGCGAGATAGGCCCAGCGCGGTACGAGGTTGCGGCCGAACAGCAGGACGCCGAGGAACGCGGCCTCCAGGAAGAAGGCTGTCAGCGCCTCATAGGCCAGCAGCGGCGCCAGCACATTGGCGGCAGCATCCGAGAGGCGGCTCCAGTTGGTGCCGAACTGGAAAGGCATCACGATGCCCGAGACCACGCCCATGCCGAACGAGATCGAGAAGATCTTGATCCAGAAAGTCGAGAGGCGGAGATAGACCTCACGGCGGGTGAAGAAATGCGCGGTTTCCAGCACCGCGATATAAGACGCGGTGCCGACCGTGAAGGCTGGCAGCATCACATGCCAGATGACGACCCAGGCGAACTGTAGCCGTGAAAGGAACAGTGCGTCGAGTTCCATCGCTCCTCCGGGGGCTCGGTTGCACGCATGCCGATGATGGCATAGCCGTGGCTATTCGAGAGCGAAACTAGGGCGCTTCGCCCCGGATGTCGATCCAGCCTGCCTCGCTCCGGCCGATTTCGCGCTGGCCAAATTGTCCAAGCCGTCGATTGCCAGACCGCCGAGGGCAACAACCGCCGCGCGCGCATGCGCAAGGCGGCAGTCGATCGAGATGCCGATGAAGCCGACCTACCGAAATGGGCGGATGCGCTGCCTGCGAGAGCACTGTGTCTCGGTGCATTGCCTATGGTGCGTCGGCGAGCCTTTCCGCCGTAAACCTGTCGGTGATCAGCACGTCGACATAGCGGCCGAGCAGCGCGCCGCGGATCGCCGCGGCCTTGCGGGCGCCGCCGGCGACGGCGACGACGCGCGGCACGGCGCGCAATTGGTCCAGCGTCATGCCGATGACCCGGTCGTCGAGCGGTCCATCGACCGGCCTTCCTTCAGCGTCGAAGAAGCGGCAGCAGACGTCACCCACCGCGCCGCGCGCCTCGAGATCATGCAATTCGTTGGACGAGAAGCTGTTGCCGGAATGCGCCAACATGATCGATGGATGCAGCGCGCCAATACCGACCAGGGCCATGGTGACGTGGCGGAACTGGTCCATCGTCGCGCGGACATAGCTGTCGCCGACCATGACCAGCTTGGCGGCCGATGAGCCTGCGACGCCCTGCGCGGCGAGCAGCAGCGGTGCGGCCCCCGTCAGGGCGGCGAGGCGGCTCGTCAATTGGGTCGCATGGCTCTGCACGGAGGGATTGCCGATGCCGCCGAGGATCTGGACGACGCGGTCGGCCTTGACGCGCTTCAGCGGAGGTATCGCATCAACCATCCGCAGCAGCGATGCGCTCCAGGAGGAGATGCCGATGACCTCGCCATCGGCGACGGTGGTTTCGAAATAGTGGCCGGCCGCATCGCCGATCGCGGCGATGACGGCCTCCTCGCGATCCTCGAAGCAATCGGCGACGATCGCCTCCCTGAGGCCGTAGCGGCTGCGCATCTCCGCCTCGAGCTCGGGAAAGGTGCCGCGTGGCGGCATGATGGTGATACGGACGATGCCTTCCTGCTCGGCCTTTTTGAGCAGGCGGGAGATCGTCGCCTGGGAGATGTGCAACAGCGCGGATATCTCGGCCTGTTTCATCCCCTCGGCATGATAGAGTTGCGCCACGCGCGTCATCAGCCTGAGTTCATGGGGCCTGCTCATGTCCGAGTCCTGTCGGGGCCGGACGCCGCTGTCCACCCCTCCTGCGCGCTGCACTGGCCGGAAAATTCAGACGTGAACGGTGATCGCGGCGTCAGGGGCCGAGGGTTCAGAGCTGCCACGGCCGATCCCTTGTTCAACGGGGCACCTAAGCTGCGAATTTTTGCACCAAATCCGTCTTTTGGATCGCCGGAGTTGCTTGACGCCAAACCTAGCTGTCCGTAATTTGAAAATCAATCCAGCCATGAATAAATATTCATGACTTTGCTTGATCGATAACGAGGTTCAGTGTGATTCTCGATCCCCTTCCGGATATTCTGACGCCTGGTGTTGTTTCGCAGGCATTGCCTTCGGATCGTCTGGAACGGCTTGAGGCTGCGGCGCGGTGGGTGCGTCGGTCTGTGGTGCGGATGATCGATGCGGCAGGCGCCGGCCATATCGGCGGCGATCTCTCGGTGACCGATATCCTGACGACGCTCTATTGCGGCGTGCTGAAGCTCGATCCGGCCGCGCCGCGCGCCGCGGACCGCGACCGCTTCATCCTCTCCAAGGGCCATTGCGCCGCCGCGCTCTATTCCGTGCTGGCGCTGCGCGGCTTCATCGATCCGGCCCTGCTCCCCAGCTTCATGAAGCCGCTCTCGGTCTTGAACGGCCACCCCAACCGCCGCAAGGTCGCCGGCGTCGAGGCCAATACCGGCCCGCTCGGCCACGGCCTGCCGATCGCGGTCGGCAGCGCCATCGCCTCGAAGCTCTCGGGGCTCAACTGGCAGACCTTCGTCGTCACCGGCGATGGCGAGCTGCAGGAAGGCTCCAACTGGGAGGCCGCCATGGCCGCAGGGCACCGCAAGCTCGACAATCTCTGCGTCATCGTCGATCGCAACCGCCTGCAGCAGGGCGCCCGCACCGAGGACACCAACGCCCTCGATCCCCTGACCGACAAATGGGCCGCCTTCGGCTGGGAGGCCGTCGAGGTCGATGGCCACGACCATGCCGCGCTCTATGAGCTTTTGACCCGCCCGCGCACCGGCCGCCCGCTCGCCATCGTCGCCAATACCAAGAAGGGCAAGGGCGTCTCCTTCATCGAGGACCGCGTCGAGTGGCACCACAAGGTGCCCTCCGCCGATCAGGTCGCCCTTGCGCTCGAGGAGCTCAGCCGATGAACGCCCCCGCTTCCGTTCCCGCGCCGTCCGCCGCGCCCACCTTCGACTGCCGCCAGCCCTTCGCCGAGACGCTGATCGAGCTTGCCCGCAGCGACGCGCGCATCCTCGCCGTGTGCAATGACAGCGTCGGTTCGTCCAATCTGAACGCCTTCCAGAAGGAATTCCCCGACCGCCTCGTCAATGTCGGCATCGCCGAGCAGAACATGGTCGGCGTCGCCGCCGGCCTTGCCAATGGCGGCTTCATTCCCTTCGTCTGCTGCGCCTCGCCGTTTCTCACCGGCCGCGCGCTGGAGCAGATCAAGGCCGACATCGCCTATAACGGCTATCACGTCATGCTCTGCGGCATGAGCCCGGGCATGTCCTATGGCGAGCTCGGCCCGACGCATCATTCGATCGAGGATCTCTCCTGGATGCGGGCGGTGACGGATCTTGCCGTGCTCGTCCCGGCCGATCCGGCCCAGACCAGCGCCGTGCTCAACTGGTCGATCGGCTTCGGCAAGCCGGCCTTCCTGCGCATCGGCCGCTTCAAGGTGCCCTCGGTCAGCACAGGCGTGGCCGAGCCCTTCGTCTTCGGCAAGGCCAACCGCCTGCGCGAGGGCTCCGATCTCACCATCATCGCCACCGGCATCATGGTCTCGCGCGCGCTCGAGGCGGCCGAGGATCTCGCCGCCGAGGGCATCTTTGCCCGCGTCCTCAACATCTCCACCATCAAGCCGATCGACGAGGACGCGATCATCGCCGCAGCCCGCGAGACCGGCGCCATCGTCACCGCCGAGGAAGCCATGATCGAGGGCGGCCTCGGCGCCGCCGTTGCCGAAGTCGTCGTCCGCCATCACCCCGTCAAAATGCGCATGCTCGGCGTTCCAGGCTTCGCACCAACCGGCGATACGCAGTTCCTGCTCGATCATTTCCATCTCAACAGAGCCGGTATCGCCAACGCTGCACGCGAAGTCAGGGGCTGATCGCATGTCCATCCCGTTGATCCTCGCCATCGACCAGGGTTCGAGCTCGACCAAATGCCTCGTCCTCGACAGCGGCGGGAGGGTGGTCGCGCGCGGCCAGGCGGCGGTCGGCCAGTCGACGCCCGAGCCCGGCTGGGTCGAGCAGGACGGCGAGGCGATCATCGCCAGCGTGCGCGAGGCCGTCGCCGCCGCGCTGACGCCGGGCGATGCGGCGCGCGTCGTCTCGGTCGGCCTCTCGACGCAGCGCGAGAGCTGTATCATCTGGGACAAGAAGACAGGCGCCGCGCTGACGCCCGTCCTCTCCTGGCAGGATCAGCGCACCGAGTCGCTCTGCGCCGCCATGCGGGCCCGGGGCGAGGACCGCCTGGTGCGGGAGAAGAGCGGCTTGCCGCTCGATCCGATGTTCTCGGCGATCAAGGCCAAATGGCTGCTGGACCGCATCGACCCCGACCGCAGCCGCGCCCGCTCAGGCGAACTGGCGATCGGCACCATCGACAGCTTCATCCTGTCGCGTTTCGGCGGACCGCATGTCGTCGAGGCCGGCAATGCCTCGCGCATGCAGCTCGTCGACGTCGCCAAGGCGGCTTATGACGATGAACTCCTCGCATTGTTCGACATTCCGCGCGCCGCTCTGCCAGAGATCGTCGCCTCCACCGGCCCGTTCCCGGCGGTGAAAGGCCTGCCGCCGCTCGCCGATGGCGTCCCGATCGGCGCTGTCATGGCTGACAGCCACGCGGCGCTCTTCGCGCATGGCGCCTACAAGCCCGGCCCGGTCAAGGCGACGCAGGGCACCGGCTCCTCGGTGATGGGCCTGCTCGACCGCGCGGCGACCCGCGACGGTGCGGCGCTGCATCCGGGCGTCTGCCTGACGCTCGCCTGGTGGATCGACGAACCCGTGCTCGCCTTCGAGGGCAATATCCGCTCGGCCGGTTCGACGCTGCTCTGGGCGGCCTCCCTGCTCGGCGTCGATGCGGCGGAGCTGGCGCGGATGGCGGCTGGCGTGGCCGACTGCGGCAATGTTCATCTCGTGCCCGGCTTCAACGGGCTCGGCGCGCCGTGGTGGGATGGCAGCGCCGTCGCGACGCTGTCCGGCTTCACGCTCGGCTCGCGGCGCGAGGATGTCGCACGGGCAGCGATCGATTCGATCGCGCACCAGATCGCCGATGTCGTCGATGCCGTGCGCTCATCCGGCGTCCTGGTCGACAGCCTCCATGTCGATGGCGGCCCGACGCGCAACGACCAGCTGATGCAGTTCGAAGCCGACATGACCGGCCTGCCGGTCGCCCGAACCGATACCGCCGAGCTCTCCGCCCTTGGCGTCGCGCATCTCGCAGGCCTCACGGCGGGGCTGTTCACCTATGAGGGCCTCGCGGCTCTCGACCGTGGCGGCGCGGTGTTCGAGCCCGGTATCGACGCCGGCGCACGGTCACGGAAGCGAGCGGCGTGGGCGCGCGCCCTCAAGCGTTCGAGGAGCGGCGGCGGCATCGAGCCGGGCGCCTCGGCCTATCGCGCCGAAACGTGAAAGGGCCGGGGCCAAGCTAGCCGGCCTGAAGCCTTGCCCGAGGACCGCAGATTGATGCAATCCGCCATCCTTGCCCTTGAAACGGGACCGTCCGCTGCAAGATGAGCGGTGGACGGCAACGGGACGAGGGCGGGGGCGATGGGATCAGGCGATGGGCTGCGCGGCCTCTGGCGGGCAATCGGCCATTATGCCGATCATCCAGACCCGCTTGTTTCGGCCTGCAACTGGATCGCGCTGATCGTCGCCTCCAACCAGCCGCTCTATCCCCTCTATGTCGAGTGGGTTGGCGGCGGTGGGGGTGTCGCGGCCATGCTGACGTGGCTCTCGACGCCGCTCTTCGCGTTGGCGCCGCTGGTCGCCCGTCGCTCGACCAGGCTCGGGCGGGCGATGCTGCCCCTTGCCGGCATCGCCAATTCGCTGCTCGCGCTGGCGCTGTTCGGCAAGGGCGCCGGCATGGCGCTTTTTCTGGCGCCCTGCCTCGTGATCGCAGGTCTTGCGTTCCGGCCGGACGAGCGCCGCTGGAGCTATGCGTTGATTGCGCTCGGCGTGGTTTCCTATTTCCTCCTCGGCCGGCTGGTCCAAACGCCGCTCGTGACGCTCACCGCGGACGGCGTCGCCGGGCTGCTCGATATCAACATCATCAGTGCCGGCTGCCTGCTCATTCTGGTCGGGCTTTCGTTTTCGGCGGCGAGCGCCAGCGCTTTGGCGATGGCGAAGGCCGAGAGGGTCGACCCAGGCCAGCTCTGACGACGACACGCCAAGTCTGAGGACCGCGGCTCAGTCGAAGACATCGATGCGGATGCGACCCTCGCCGATCCATTGCTCGATCATGTCGCGCGCGGCGCTCGAACCGATCGTGCCGGCCGCGACAAGGCTCTGGCCGATGGCTTCGAGGACGCCGTCGGCCATATCGCACTTGCCGCATACATAGATGACGGCGCGCTTGTCGAGAATCCACTCGGCGAGGTCGCGGGCCTTCTGGCGCAGCCGCGACTGGACATAGGCGCCATCGCCGGCATCGCGCGAGAAGGCCGTGTCGAGCCGGGCGAGGGAGCCGTCGGTCAATGCTGTCTCGAAGCGCTCGGACCAGAGAAAGTCGCCGGCGCGGTGGCGGTTGCCGAAGACGAGCCAGGCTGGTCCGGCCCGGCCGGACGCCGCGCGTTCAGCGAGAAAGCCGGGATAGGGCGCGATGCCGGACCCGGCGCCGATCATGATGATCGGCCAGGCGGGATCGGAGGGCGGATTGAAGGTCGGATGCGGCGCGAGTTCCGCCTCGATCTCGGCGCCCGGTGCGAGTTCGTGGATGAGCCGGCCTGACATGGTGCCGAAGCCGCACTGACCGTCGCCGTCCTGCCAGCGGTGAAGGCGAACGGTCAGCTCGATATGGTGCGGATCGACGAGGCTCGAGCTGCCGATGGAATAGGAGCGCGGCCGGGCGCCGGGGGCGGGGGAGAGGCGAAGAAGATCGCCGGGCCGGAAGGCGAGGGCGGTGTCGCTTGCCAGTGTGACGGACCAGGTCTCCTGGGTGTCGCCGGCGGCCGGATCGTCCATGCGCCGCCGTTTCGCGAGGCGCAGGCGCTGCCCGGCCTTGTCGAGGCCGAGCGACGGTCTCTCGCTGTTGACGCTGCTATGCCCTAGACGCGTCCGCACCGCCGCCATCCAGTCCGACCACGCCGCGGCCGGATCACCATTCGCCCGTGCCATTGGCTGGACTTCGCTTGCCCCGGCCGCCAGCATCGCGGCGCGCAGTGTCTCGCCGCCGCCGCAGAAGTGGGCATAGCTGCTGTCTCCAAGGGCGAGCATGGCGAAGGCCGTGCCATTCAGGGACGATCCCGCCAGTTGTTTGACGAAGCGACGCGCCGGATCGGGGACATCGCCCTCGCCGGTGGTCGAGGCGATGATGAGGATGTCGCGATAAGCGCGGAGCCCCGCCGGATCGAGCGCTCCCAGCGCTGCGACATCGACCTGAAGGCCCACTGCTGCGAGCACCTTTGCCGACGCCTCGGCGAGCCGCGTCGCCGTGCCGGTCTGGCTGGCATGGGCCACCAGCACGTCGCCGCCGACACCAACGCCTTGCTGCGTCCGCCGCTCGCGCCGCCAGCGTCGGAACCAGGATGCAAAGCCGGTGACGGTCAGTCCGAACAGGACCATCGCGATGACGAAATTGAGCGCGCCCGACCAGGCTCCGGCCCAGGTGCCCTCATGGATCTCCTTAACAAGGCCAGGACCGCCGGTCAGCGGCACGACTTTCACATCCGTGACGGCAAAGGTGCCGCCATTGGCGCCCGAGGTTGCGAGCATGACGGTGCCGCCGCGGAACGTCCGAGCCATCACGAGATGGCCGAGATCGACATCCTTCGCGGCGATCACCAGCGCCTCGCTGATGGTCACGGGTTTGGCCGCGACGGGGAGCGGCGCACCGCCGCCGCCGATGCCGAGCACCATCAGCACGGCCGTCAGCGGCGATAGGATCGTGACGGGCAATGCGAGCCAGCCCGCGGCGCGGTGCCAGCCGATCAGCGAGTGGCGAAAGCGGAGCCAGGAGAGCAGCGGCCCGATCAGCAGGATGCCGAGCATGGCGAAGCTCGCGGCGTCGACGACGAAGCCGAGCCCGAGCGCCAGTTGCTTGTGAATGCGTTCGGCCAGCGCGAAGACATCGAACGGCGGCGCCACGCTGGGCGCCCGGTTTGCCCCGGCAAGGGTCCAGGTGCCGGCAATGTCTGCCGAGCTGCTTTTGACATCGAGCGTCGCCCCGCCGGCCGCGACCGAGATGCCGGTCACGGCGCCGTTCGCGTCGAGCTTGCCGACGAGCGCCGTCAGCTTGGGAATGTCGATGCGCGCGGTGCTTGCCGCTGCCGTCTCGTTCAGGCCGGTGATGATCGGCCGAAACGACAACACGGCGCCGCTGAGGATCATGACGATGAAGATGGGAGCGAAGACAAGCCCGATCCAGCGATGCAAGGCGAGCAGGCGGGGGCGAAGGGTGGCAAAGGTCATGCGGTGCGTTCCGGGCGAGGGGGACCCGCCTGGCGGATCCGTTCGGCAGCACCAATGGCCGGCGAATGTCGCGCGAATGTCCCGCGCAGCCTTCAATGTGTCGCCACATCTCCCTGGCGCCGTGCCCGCGACAACCTGTTACAATTCCCCGCTGGCAATCTCCGGCCGTTTCCGCTCAATCGCGACAGCATGCATCGGCCGGCTGTCGCCGCCCGCCCAATCAGGCCTGTCATGGAGCGCATCCCGCATATTCTGGTCGTCGATGACCATCGCGAAATCCGCGAACTTCTCGCCAAATATCTGGCGAAGAATGGCCTGCGCGTCAGCGTCGCCTCGGGCGGCCCCGAAATGCGGCAGGTGATGCGCGGCGCGGCGATCGATCTCGTCGTCCTCGACATCATGATGCCGGGCGAGGACGGGCTGACGCTCTGCCGCCAGTTGCGGCAATCGCGCGACATTCCCATCCTGCTGCTCACTGCCGTTTCCGAGGAGACCGACCGGATCGTCGGCCTCGAACTCGGCGCCGACGACTATGTGACGAAGCCGTTCAATCCGCGCGAACTGCTGGCGCGCATCCGCGCGATCCTCCGTCGCGCTTTGGCCGCGCCGCGCACCGAAGCCGCCGACCCCGGACAGCGCTATCGTTTCGACCGCTTCGTCCTCGATGTCGGCAGCCGCGCTTTGCTCGATGAAGAGGGCAATGATCTGGGGCTCGGTTCGGCCGAGTTCCGACTGCTGCTCGCCTTCGTCACCCGGCCGGGCCTCGTTCTGACGCGCGACCAGCTGCTCGACATCACCGCCGGCCGGACGGCGCAGATCTTCGATCGCAGCATCGACAATCTGGTCAGCCGCCTGCGCCGGCGTATCGAGCCCGATCCGCAGCGCCCGACATTGATCAAGACCGTCTGGGGCGATGGCTACAGCTTCGCCGCCAAGGTGGAGGACGCCACGTGATCCAGGGCCTCGCCCGGCTCTGGCCGCGTGGTCTTGCCGGGCGGCTGGTGATGATGCTGGTCGCCGCGCTGGCGCTTGCGCAGGTCGGGCTGATCCTGATCCTCCGCACGCAGCAGGACGCGCTGGTCGACAGCATCGTGCATGGTCAGGCGATGACGCAGACCGTCGCGCTGGCGCGCCTGCTGACGCTCTATCCCCCTGGTGATGAGGACAGGATTGCTGCCGCTTTCGGGTCGCGTGAATCCTGCGTGACGATCAGCGCCGCCGCCCCAGCCGGCCCAGCGCCGGACGACGCCGAGCGTGATCTCGCTGCCATGCTCGGGCAGATGCTGCATGGCGTGAATGTCGGCGAGCCGCGGGTTGCCATCGAGCCGCTTGGCCATGATGCCCGTCCCTGTCCGAAAGGCGATCGGCCACCTGCCCCTAGTACGGGCTCTTCCGTCGCCGGACGACCCGACGGCCCGCCCGGTCCGCGGCCACCGGAGGCAGGAGAACGGCGCACCCGCGTCGCGGCCGTCGCCATGAGCGTGCCGCTCGCCGATGGCCGGGTGGCGACACTGCGCAGCGCGGTTGAATTGCCGGGCGGCTGGAATCGCGCCGCGCTGCTGTCATTCATCTTGTCCTCTCTGGCGGTGGGCGCCGTCGCCGTCGTCGCCATTCGCGGCCAGACGGCCTCGCTCCGCGGCCTTGCCGATGCGTCGGAGCGTTTCGGACGCGGCGAGAGCGTGCCCCGTCTGCCGGAAGCAGGCCCGGTCGAGGTCGTGGCGGCGACCCGCGCCTTCAACACGATGCAGCAGCGGCTCAGCGACTACATGCGCGACCGGCTGCGCGTCCTTGCCAGCATCAGCCATGACCTCCGCACGCCCCTGACAACCTTGCGGCTCAAGGCCGAATTCATCGACGACGAGCCGGTTCGCGATGGCATCATCGCAACCATCGACGAGTTGACGGTGATCTGCGAAGCGACGCTCGCTTTCACCCGCGCCGAGGCCGGGCATGAGCCGACAGTGCCGACCGCGATTGACGGTCTCGTTCGAACGGTCGGCGAAGAATTCCGCCTGGCCGGCGCGGATGTCAGGGAAGCCGCGTTGCCATCCCTCGATTATTCGTGCCGCCCTGTGGCGCTGAAGCGTGCGCTGCGCAATCTCGTCGAGAACGCCGTTCGCTATGGCGGCGGTGCGCGCCTTGCCGTTGCCCTCTCGGACGAGACGCTCGCCATCATCGTCGATGATGACGGGCCCGGCCTGCCGCCCGAGCGGATCGAAGACGCCTTCCAGCCTTTCGTCCGGCTCGAGCCCTCGCGCAGCACCGAAACCGGCGGCATCGGGCTTGGCCTCGCGATCGCCCGCACCATCGTTCATGGCCATGGTGGCACGCTGAGGCTGGAGAACCGGCCGGAAGGTGGGCTACGCGCCGTTATCCGCCTGCCGCTCAAGGAAGGCTGACGGGAGAGCATTTTCGAGCGAAGTGGATGCCGGTTCGCGGGAAGAAAAGGTGTGAAAACAAAAAGATCGCAATTCAGTTGAACCGGAGTTCACCTGAGTTGCCTCATGTCCAGCCGCCGTCGACGACGAAGCTCTGCGATGTGCAGTGGCGGCTGTCGTCTGCGGCGAGGAAAAGCGCCATGCGGGCGATATCGTCCGGCACCAGCTTTTCCGGCAGGCACTGGCGCTCGGCAATGCGCTTCTCGCCCGCCTCATCCAGCCACAGGCGGATCTGGCGCTCCGTCATCACCCAGCCGGGGATGAGGCAGTTGACGCGGATCATGTCGGGGCCGAACTCCCGCGCCAAGGCCCGCGTCATGCCGTGCACCGCGCCCTTGGCGGCGACATAGGCGACGCATTCTGCGGCCGCCATGGCAACGACGATCGAGCCGAGATTGATGATCGAGCCTCCGCCGGCCCGCGCCATGCCCGGCCGTACGGCCTGGGCCGCGAAGAATTGCGGCCGGAGGTTGATGGCCATCCGATCGTCCCAGTAGTCGGGATCGACGGCTTCAACCCGGTGGCGATCGTCATTGGCCGCATTGTTGACGAGGACGTCGACATGGCCGGCTTCCGCCTCGAATTCGGCGATGGCGGCCTTGAGGGCGGCGATGTCGCGGACGTCGCAGCGGCGATAGTGGACGGAAGCGGGCAGCGTCGCGGCGAGCGCCGAGGCTGCGGTGTCGTCGATGTCGATGAAGCCGACCCGTGCACCCTCGCGCGCGAAATGCGACACCAGTGCAGCGCCGATGCCGGTCGCGCCGCCGGTTATGAAAACCGACTTGCCGCGAAGGCTCGGATAGTGAGCATAGGACGACATGATATCGCGATTCCGATCTCGTTTCATTTAACGATATATGCGAGGTATCATTGCTGGGCATGGAGACGCAAGCATGACGATCGAGCCGCCGCGGCGACGGGCGACCATCAAGGATGTGGCGAAGGCCGCTGGCGTCTCGGCCATGACGGTCTCGAACGTGCTGAACGAGCGGCTGCAGTTCGTCAGCCCCGCGACCAAAAAGCGGGTTGAGCGCGAAATCGAGCGACTTGGCTACCGAAGACAGGCGAATGCGCGCAATCTTCGCGTTGCCGAGCAACGCTCGATCGGTATGGTCATCGTCGACGAGTCGCCAGCCTTCCTCGCCGACTTCTTCACCTGTCAGGTGGTGGCGGGGCTCGCCAATGTCCTCAATAGCGCCGACTTCACCCTGACGGTGCAGGGCATGCATGGTGACCAGCTTTCGTCCTCGATGATCATGCGGAATTTCGAGGTTGCGGGCTTCTGCGCGATGATCTCCGGCGCGGATGCCGAGCGCCTCGCAGCGATCCGCCAGCTCGTCAATCTCGACCAGCCGCTGATCGTGTTCCAGGAGCCGATCGCGCTCCCGGGCGCCGATTTCTGCACGATTCGCCAGGATGACCGCGGCGGCGGGCGGCTGATTGGCGACCATCTCCTGGCCCGCCGCGTCGAGGATTTCCTCGCGATCGTGCCCTCGCAGGTCTGGCCGGCGATCGAGATGCGCATCGAGGGCCTGCGCGAGAGTCTTGCGGCCCATGGCGGCGCGCGGCTGACGGTGATCACCTCCGCGAGCGAGAGCTTCGCCGACGTGCAGGAAGCGGTCGCGCACTATCTCGCCGCGCATCCGCTCCCTGGCGCCATCGTCGGCGCCAACGACCCGATCGCCACCGCCGCCATGCTCTATCTCTTTGATCGCGACATCCGCGTCCCCGATCAGGTGCGCATCGTCGGCTTCAACGGTTTCGAGGCTCATCGCTATGCGAGGCCGCGCCTGACTACGGTCGATTCCGCTGCCTATGCCCTCGGTGAACAGGCCGGAAAGGCCATGCTGTCTCGCCTTGAGAATGGCCGGTTCGAGCGGCCGGAGTTTGTGCTGCCGGTCCACTTCGATCCCGGCGCTACCACCTGAGCGAAGCCCATTCATGGGGGCTTGCCGCGTTTTAAATTTAACGTTACATGGTTTCTGCAGATGGGGAGAGCAGCATGACCGACGCGCCTGAGGCCAGTGTTGAGACCGCGCGCCCGCGCCGCAGCGCAGAGTGGTTTGCGCGCGCCGGCAAATACGGATTCATCCCGCGCAGCTGGATGAAGAGTCAGGGGTTCTCGGCTGAACTGTTCGACGGGCGGCCGGTCATCGGCATCTGCAACACCTGGTCGGAACTGACCAATTGCAATCGCCATCTGCGCGACTTGGCAGAACATGTGAAGCGTGGCGTGCTTATGGCGGGCGGCTTCCCGCTCGAATTTCCGGTGACCAGTCTCGGCGAGCCGCTGATGCGGCCGACGACGATGATGTTCCGTAATCTCGTTGCCATGGATGTCGAGGAAACGATCCGCGCCAATCCGATAGACGGCGTCGTGCTCCTCGCCGGCTGCGACAAGACCACGCCGGCTTTGCTCATGGGCGCCGCGAGCTGCGACGTTCCGACGATCCTCGTCTCAGGTGGGCCGATGCTGAACGGGCGCTATCGCGGCCGCGAGCTCGGGTCCGGGACCGACGTCTTCAAGCTGGACGAGGACTACCGGACCGGCAAGATCAGCAAGGCCGAGATCGATGCGGCCGAGGCGGCGATGAGCCGGTCGGCCGGCTCCTGCATGACGATGGGCACGGCGTCGACCATGGCGCTTCTCACGGAGGCGATGGGGATCGGTCTGCCGATGAATGGCACCATTCCCGCGCCCGACAGTCGCCGCGCGGTGCTGGCCGAACAGGCGGGCAAGCGCGCGGTCGAACTGGTGCTCCAGGATATCCGTATCTCGCAGGTCCTCACCCGCGAAGCCTTCGAGAATGCGGTCAAGGTTGCCGGCGCGATCGGTGGCTCCACCAATGCCGTCGTTCATCTCCTGGCGCTGGCGGGCCGGCTCGGCGTGCCCTTTACGCTGAACGACTGGGATGTGCTCGGCCGCGACGTGCCCTGCCTCGTCGATCTGAAGCCGTCCGGTCGCTTCCTGATGGAGGAATTCTTCGATGCCGGCGGCCTTCCCGTCGTCATGCGGCGGATCTCGGACCGTCTGAAGCTCGATGCGCCGGCCATTGAGGGGGGCACCATTGGTGCACGCATCGCTGCGGCGGAGAGCTGGAATGACGAGGTCATTCGCACCATCGACAATCCGCTGACGCCGCGCGGCGGCCTCGTCGTGCTGCGCGGCAATCTCGCGCCCGACGGCGCCATCCTCAAGCCCTCGGCCGCGTCCAAGACGCTGATGCAGCATCGTGGCAAGGCTGTTGTGTTCAAGGATGCGGAGGATTTCCGCGCCCGCATCGACGATCCCGATCTCGATGTAGACGCCGACAGCGTGCTGGTGCTGCAGAATGCCGGCCCTGTTGGTTATCCGGGCATGCCGGAGGTGGGCAGCATGGCGCTGCCGAAGAAGCTGCTGGCGCTGGGCGTCACCGACATGGTTCGCGTCTCCGACGCGCGCATGAGCGGCACAGCCTTCGGCACGGTGGTGCTGCATGTCGCGCCCGAGGCGGCGCTCGGCGGTCCGCTGGCACTGGTGAGGACCGGCGACGTCATCATCCTCGACACCGAGGCGCGTCGGATCGACGTCGATCTTTCGGCCGAGGAGATGGAGCGCCGCCGGCAGGCCTTTGTTCCGCCGCCGCCGGCTTATGACCGCGGCTACGGCAAGCTCTTTCTCGACCACGTGCAGCAGGCGGACAAGGGTGTCGACTTCGACTTCCTGGTCGGCGGCAGCGGCACGCCCCCTTCCAAGGTTTCCTTCTGATGCGAGGCGCAATGTCTGCCAATCCAAGGTTCAAGCCGTTCCAGAACGCACCGCTGCCCGATCGCTGGGAGATGCTGTACACGGCAGTCCTGTCCGATTCCCTTGATGCGGTCGGGGTCAGCACACAGGCGATGGCGCCCTCGATCCGGCCGCTCGACGAGCAGCTGAAGATGTGCGGACGGGCGCGCACTGCGATCTACATGGAAGTGCCCTATGTCGAAGAGGGCGTGAACCCTTATGAGCTCGAGATCGCGCTCGTCGATGACCTGAAGCCTGGCGATATCGCCGTGCTTGCTTGCGGCGGCTCCACGCGGATCGCCCCCTGGGGCAGCCTGCTGGCGACCGCCACGACGGTCCGTGGTGCGGCTGGCTGCGTCACGGACGGCTTCGTGCGCGATATCCTCGAGATCCGCCGTCTCAAGCTGCCCGTGTTCAATGCCGGCATTGCGCCGCTCGATTCCAAGGGCCGCGGCCAGATCCAGGCCGTTGATGTGCCCGTCATCTGCGGCGGCGTTCGCGTCTCGACGGGAGATCTCGTATTCGGCGATGCCGATGGCGTCGTGGTGGTGCCGCAGGCTGTCGAAGCCGCCGTGCTCAGCCTCGCCTTCGAGAAAATCGCGGGCGAGGATCATTCCATGAATGAACTGCGCGCCGGCGGCTATCTCCGCGATGTCTACGCGAAATACGGGGTGTTGTGATGGCGCATGCCGACAAGCGGGCCTCCGCCAATCCCATTGCGGCCTTCTTCAAGATCGAAGGCACGCCGATCGCCTTCGTCTTCCTGCTGCTGGTGCTCTTGTTCATGCTCACGGCGCCGCGGGCGTTCATGGGCTTCCGCGTCTATATGAGCTTCATGGCCAATGTGCCGCCGCCGATGATCATCGCGCTCGGCCTGACACTGGTCGTCGTGGCGGGGGAGATGGACCTTTCCTTCCCCTCGATCGTCGCCTTTGCCAGCTATGTCTTCTGCGCGCTTTATCAGAACTATGACATGACGTGGCTGGCGCTGCTCGCGGCCTTGGCGACCGGCACGGCCATGGGCTTCGTCAACGGCGTCGTCGTGACCAAGCTCGGCATTCCCTCGCTGATCGCGACTTTGGCGATGCTGTTCCTGTGGGGCGGTCTCGTCACCGTGGTCTCCAACGGCGCCTCGCTCGCCATTCCCGACATTGAAGGCGAGCTCATCCACAGTGTCTTTGCCGGGCGTATCGGCGTGTTCCCGGTCCAATTCCTGTGGGCGCTGGCAGTCGGTGTGCTGGTCTGGATGATCCTCAACCGCCACCGCTTCGGCGAGAGCCTCCTCTTCATCGGCGACAGTCTGAAGGTCGCCAAGGTCGTCGGCATCAGCGTCGACCGCGAAAAGATCAAGCTGTTCACATTGATGGGGCTGCTCTCGGCCTTTGCCGGCGTGCTGCTTACGATGGAGACGACGACCTATTTCTCGCAGGCCGGCATGGGCTACCTGCTGACCGTCGTCGCGGCCGTATTCATCGGCGGCACATCAATTTTCGGTGGCGCCGGCAAGGTGGTCGGAACCGTGTTCGGCTCGCTCATCGTCGCCATCATCGAGGCGGGGCTCGTGGCGAGCGGGGTGGCGGGCTTCTGGACCCGCTTCTTCATCGGTCTCGTCTTCATCGTCTCGGTCACCATGAATGCGGCAATCGAGGACCCCGATAAGGTCCCGTTGCTCAGAGACCTCCGCTCGCGCGCGAGAAGATAACGAACTTCCAAAGGGAAAAAGGGGAACATTATGCGTCACTTGATGAAGGGGCTTGCGGGCCTTGCTCTCTCGGCACTGGTCGCGCTGCCCGGCGCGGCATTGGCCGCCGAGGCCGTCGACAGCGGCATGACCGTCTATTTCCAGATGGGCGGCAATCCCGGCGACACCGCGACGCTGGCCCGCGAACTCGGCGCCCGGGATGCGGCGCGCGTGCTCAAGGTCAACCTGATCGAGCAGCATGCCGGCTGGGATCCGCAGAAGATGCTGGTCCAGGCGAGCGAGGCCATCGCCGCGCAGCCCGACGCCATGGTCGTCATGGGTCATCCCGGCACCCAGGCGATGAAGTCTGTGCTCGAGAAGGCCAAGGCCGACGGCATCGTCGTCATCGTCAACAACAATGAACTGCCGGGCACCGGCCTTAGCTATTTCGGTCTCGACAATCTCGGCGCTGGCCGCAACCTCGCCAATCTCACCATCGACAATGGCAAGCTGAAGAGCGGCGACAAGGTCCTCGTCTACGGCGCGTTCATCGAAGGAGCGCCTGGCGCCGATGTCGCGAAGGGCACCACCGAGGTGCTGAAGGAGAAGGGCATCGACTTCACCACGCTGCAGTGGTCGAACGAGGCGGTGCAGGATCCGGCCCTGTCGGTTCCGGTGCTCGTCGCCTATCTTGAGTCCAATCCCGACACCAAGGCGATCATCGTTCCCGGCCATGGCGGCATCACCGCCGTGCTGGACAAGGTTCTGAAGCAGGCCGGCAAGAAGCCGGGCGAGGTCGTGACCTCCGGGTTCGACATCTCCTCGGCCGCCATCCAAGGCGTCCGCGACGGCTACATCACCGTCGTGCTCGACCAGCAGCCCTATCTCCAGGGCTTCATGCCGGTCGTCGCAGCCGTGCTGCAGAAGAAGTACGGCCTCGCCGGCCTGCAGCTCAACACGGGCGGCGGCTACCTCACCAAGGACAATGTCGACGCGCTCGCAGCGCTGGTGAAGGACGGCATCCGCTAGTTGTTCGAATGAACGGTCGGACCATCGGTCTTCACCTCCCCCTGAGGGGGAGGTCGGACCAAAGGTCCGGGAGAGCGTTTACGGCGTCTCCGGATTGTCCATAAACCCTCACCCGCCGGCTTCGCCGTCGACCTCTCCGTCAGGGAGAGGTGTGGATCGCAAGCCGGCTCAGCCGGACTTCGTTGCGGCGGCGCGGCATCATACCCCGCCGCCACATCTCCCATCCCCGAAGCGGATCGACCAAACCATGACCTCAACCCCGATCGTCCGGCTCGAGCATGTCGGCAAGAAATACGGCAAGGTCGTCAGTCTCAAGGACGTGACGCTCGAGATCGGCGCCAATGAAATCGTCGGGCTGATCGGCGACAACGGCGCCGGCAAGTCGACGCTGATCAAGGTTCTGACGGGTGTCGAGCCGCCGACGAGCGGCACGCTCTATGTGCGCGGGCAGAAGATCGATGCCTCCGCCTATACGGTGAAAGAGGCGCACAAGCTGCGCATCGAGACCGTGTATCAGGATTCCTCGCTCGGCGAGAAGCAGCCGCTCTGGCGCAACTTCTTCGTCGGCCGTCCGATCACCAACCGCTTCGGCTTCATCGACGTCAAGGCGGAGAAGAAAATCGCCGAGCACATCATGCGCTCGACCATCGGCTTTCGCGGCGTCGGCATCGATGTCGACACGCCGGTCTCGCGTCTCTCGGGCGGCGAGCGGCAGGGCGTCGCCATCGGCCGCGCCATGCATTTCGACAGTGACCTGATCGTGCTGGACGAGCCGACCGTGGCGCTGGCCCTGAAGGAAGTTCAGAAGGTTCTCGACTTCATCCGCTCGATCAAATCAGGCGGCCGATCCTGCATCTATATCGAGCACAACATTCACCATGTGCATGAGGTCTGCGACCGGCTGGTGGTGCTGGATCGCGGCGAGATCGCGCTCGACGCGCCGACCTCGAGCATGACCTATCTCGAACTCACCGATTTCCTGATGTCGCTGCATGCCCGCCGTCCGGCGGCCGCGGCGCACTGAGCCGAGGACTGAACGCCATGACCGCGCGCGCCTTTTGCGACTGTCACGTCAATATCTGGAACGACGAGCATGTGCTGCCGCTTTATGCGACGCAGCTCGCACGCGTCCGCGCCGGCGCGATGGCGCCGAAATCCGATGCCGAGACGCTCTATGCCGAGATGGCCAATGTCGAGAAAGCCATCATCTTCGCGCTGCGCTATGGCGACAGCGTCGGCATCGAAAGCAATGATGAGACGACTGCGGCGGCCGTGGCGAAATATCCCGATAAATTCGTCGGCTTCGCCTATGTCGATCCGCGCCGCGCCGATTGCATGGACATGCTCGTCCACGCCATCGAGGACCTGAAGCTGAAGGGCGTTAAGTTCGGCCCGATCTACAACGGTGTCGCCCTGTCTGATCCGCGGCTCACGCCCGTTTATGAGTATCTGCAGAAGAACAACATCCCGCTCACCATGCATATGGGCACGACCTATGCCCGCAATGCGCCCGTTGATATGGGCCGCGCTCTGCATGTCGAGCCGGTCGCGCTCAAATATCCCGATCTCGTGATGGTGATGGCCCATATGGGACATCCCTGGTACGAGGAATGCATCATCGTTTCGCGCAAGCAGCCAAACGTCTTCTGCGAAATATCGGCGCTCTCCTACCGGCCGTGGCAGTACTACAATATCCTGATCGCGGCGCAGGAATACCGCATCACCGACAAGATCTTCTTCGGTACCGACTTTCCCTTCGCCCGCGTCGATGAATCGGTGGACGGATTGCTCGGCATCAACGATCAGCTCGAAGGCACGAAGCTCCCGCGCGTCAGCGAGGAGACGATGCAGCGCATCCTCACGTCGAACCCCTTCGAGCACTGGTGGCACGGGGATAACCCGCTGACGCGGTAGGCGAGCATTTGCCGGCGAGGCTAAGGGCTTCCAGATCGATTCAGGCCTTCCTTAGGTGGATTGGTGGCTCGAACCAGGTAGCCTTTGAGCTCCTTGACGTGCGTAGGGCGTCGTCAACGAGATGCGCTATCCGCGCTACGCGAACGCGTGAACTCTCATCGCAAATATCAAGGGCTTAGATGAGTAAGGCCAGTAATGAAAAATGCAGAACTGGCGATTGCGAATAACACGGCGAATATATTTAATATATTCGCCGAATATCTCCATATTCTAGCGGATCTGTTATCATGAAGATATGGATGTTCCCATCTTCTATGATAAGCAATGATTGATTCGGCATAGAATCTATTTATCAGATAGGCGAGACAGCTCGAAATGACTGATGTCAGGGCTCCGTAGGAAAAGAATCTCAGGGCTTGTAGAACTTGGCCTGCGATCGAGGTGACCAAGTCTGTTGGCCTATCTGACCCCAATACATTGGCTAAGAATGCTAACAAGGCCACGCAAGCGCCACCGTTAAGCAAGAACAGTGACTTTAGTGCGGCATTGGCCGAATCAATAGCAGCTTGAATTTGCGCTTCAAAGCGCGTGTCGGCCCGATCGAACGCGCGCTTTGCCCATTCATTCCCTTCTTCCATTGTGCCCTTCCCAATATTGATTCCGATCATATCCAATTAGATCACCAAGAAATTCGCCTGAAGTCCAGTCAAACACGTTTCCAGTTCCTATTAATTGGTAACAGAAATATCGTTGTCTTGACCTCTTCAGTTCGCCTGACTGGGATAACAGTCTGGTCAGACTACCGGCAGTTGGCTCTGACGAAGAGGTTGGGCGCTAATAGCGGCACTGAGCAATCCGAACGGGGTCTGACCCATCTCGACGAGCCGAGGCGCGGCGGAATACGGCCGATTTGGCGGACGAGGCTTACGTGATTGTAATTCTTCCAACTCAATAAGAATTGGTGGAGCCGAGGGGAGCCTATCCCTTGTGGATCAGAACGGCAGGAATGGCCTAAGTCCTTGCGTTTCAGCTCGTCCGTGGGGTACGCACTTGGGGTACGCAAGCGGGTGCGCAGGGCATTGAATGGGCAGATCATCGGACGCCGACCGTCGTCATCTGGAGCAGCACCACGGGCAATGGCGCGTCGTGGTGGCGGTTCCGCGCGGCCTGCACGGGCAGCTTGGCACGAAGCTGAAGCGGTCCCTTCAAACGGACAGCCTTGCCGTCGCGAACCGGCTCAAGTGGCCCGTCGTCGCCGAACTGAAGGCTCTCATCAGCAATGCCGGTGACGACAGCGGCAGGAACCAGTTGATGCAAGAGGCCGTGGAGATGGCCCGACTGCGGCGCCTCGCTAGGGATGATGGCGACATAGAGACAATCGACATCGGGATAGAACTGCGAGCCGAAGAGATCGCGGGCAGGCCCGTCGGCTTTGAAACGGACCCTGATACCGGGCGCGAAGAACCTGCTTTCGATCCCGCGCGCTCGCGGGTGGCTGGCCACTATATGGCCGTGGCAAGAGGCGAAGCGACGCCGCTTGACCTGCATCATGCGGCCTACAAGGCGTCCATGTCCGTCAAGGCGAGGACGCTTGCTGACGACGACCGGGCGCTCGACTATCTGACCCAGTGGTGCCGCGCGAACCATCTGCGCCCCGCTGTTGAGGCCATCACGCCAAAGCTTGCCGGGCGCTTCATGGACGAACTGGCGGGCATGACCAAGGGCGTGTCGCCTGTCACCCTCAACAAGTATCTCCGCCGACTATCGCGGTACTGGCAGTGGATGGAGAAGCGGCACTATGCGGCTTCGAACGTTTGGCACGGCAAGACGCTGGAAGAGCCGACGAGCAGGGGCGGCGAGGAGGAGCGGCCCTTCACGGATGCGGAGATGCTTATGCTGTTGGACGGGCCTGCCTCGCCGGTCATGGCAGACTTGATGCGTATCGGCGCACTGACGGGCGCGCGCCTTGATGCCATCGTCTGCCTCTCAGTTGGCGAATGCTCGGACGGTTACTTCCGCTTCAAGCCGCAGAAGAAGGAGAAGGAGGCACGCGCCTGTCCAATCCATCCTGCACTGCTCCCAATCATCGCGCGCCGGACTGAGGGGAAGGACCATTCCGACCCGCTCTTTCCAGAGTGGCCGGGGCCGAAGAAGGCGGGATCCATGCGCGAGAGGTCCTTCAAGGCCTCGAACCAGTTCACCGACTATCGACGGCAAGTTGGCGTTGACGAGGTGATCCCCGGCAAGCGCCGCTCGCTCGTGAACTTCCATTCGTTCCGCCGATGGTTCATCACCAAGGCCGAGCAAGCAGGCCAGCCTGAGCACATCATCGCGTCTGTCGTCGGTCACAAGCGGCAAGGCATGACGCTTGGGCGGTACTCCTCGGGACCGCTATTCGAACAGGCTCGGCAGTGTGTGGAGGCCGTCAGCCTGCCGACGAGGGAGAGCCTGAGCGGCGCTGCGAGGGGCTTGAAGGAGGTTGCGCGGAGGGGTTAGCCTCCCGCTTCCTAGCAGCAGAAAGACAGGGGATGTCGCCGGCAGAGTATCTACTGGAAATAGTGGCTCCTACCGTCCGGGATGCCAGCGACGACCGAAGATCGCGGCGCAAAGCCTATCTGGCCTGCATCGCCGTCTACCATCTCATCGACTATTTAGCGGTGGACGCAGCAGAAGAGGGGGGCACCGGACGCCGACGCAGGGAGGCTATAGAGGTCAGGCTGAAGGCGCACGCCGAAACTGCCTTGCACGTTGTTCGCGGCGTCACGAATGGCGTCAAGCACTCTGTACTGGAGCGTCCACACGTCATCCCCTTTGGTCCAGGGCAGGATTACTGGCGTCCGCCTGCCCGCGCGGGCGAGATGGAGTGCGGTGTCTCGCAGTTAGGCGACTTGACCGGAGGGCGACAATTCGAGGACGGCAATCGGCAATTCGATATCTATTGGGAGACGCGCAGGTTGCTCGTTGCAATGATCGAACTTTACCCGCACCACCTTCCAAGTTGCGACATTGGGGACTGGTAGGCCTGCGCGAGGTGGCGAGCAGAGCGACTGATCATGGCCCTCCATTCCCATGACCAAGCTCAATCTGATCTCGAAGGGCTTGCAAGGCTCCACCGTGCGGGCCGGGAACCACCCCGAACGAGGCGAGCTGCTGATGGCACTCGATACGCTCAAGGCCGTTGGCTACGACATCGGCAGCAAGGAGGCGCAGCCGGCGCTGAACAACCTCGGCGTCCCCTTCACAGAGCGCCTCTTGGTCGCACGGTCTACACTGCTAATCGAGCAGCTTAGCTTCCCGAACCGGGGCGCGCTGTTCCTGACCCGTAGCGGCGTCAACCACCTGCTCATGGGCTCGACCCTGCCGAAGGCGCAGGAGTTCCGCCGGTGGCTCGCCGGGGACGTGGTCAACGCCATCGTGGACACCGGGGGCTACCTCCTCAACGAGGCCGCTCGGGACACCGCAAAGGCCGATACGCGCACCTCAGTCCCCCTTCCAACTGAGATCGCGGGCACCTACGCGGCGCTGATCGCCGAGAAGAAGGCCCGCATCGCGGCCGAGCTGGAGACACTCGAAGCTTGGCAGGCGCAGGCCAAGACGCTGGCGGAGAAGCTGGCCCTTGAGGTCAAGATGATGGAGGCCGTTTAGTCGGTCGGAAAAATCTGTGCGCCCGCCTCGATTAGGAGACGAAGCGACTTCCCCCCTGGTACCCGCCTAATAGCGCCTTGGCTTAGCGCATCTTGGTCCAACGCTTGCTCTCCTCTATCGACCGCGTCCTATCGTTGGGTTCCAGTTGGACACGGCGTCATTTGCGGGAGTATTGGGGCCTGCCGCCCGCTCGGGGGATTGCGCGGCCCTATCCCGCTCAATTGCAGCCGCGAATTCCTTGGCCTGCTCAGCTGCGGCCGCCGTCTCGTGCGCGCGCGCGGCCGCAGCGACACGCATCGCCTCGAAGCGTGCCACGATCATATAACCGGGAGTTCCCGGCATGAATTCCTCGCCACGCTCATCGCGGGGCTCAAGGCCGGTCGGTATCGCATCAACTTCGTCGCGAAGCCTTCCAGACTGAACGCTGTCCGAGTGAGCCGCAAGCAGCCGCGCAGCGCGGAAGCCCCGAGAGAGAGTGCCCCACAGCTTGCGCCCTTGTACCCTCAATTCAGGATGCCGAACGCCCGCCAGCGAATGCACCCACAGCGTTGCCCCGGCCTCGGTGAACTCCTGCCGCTCCTTACTAGCCGCGCGCAGCAGCCGGAGCAGTGCTGCGTGCACATGTTCAATCCGACCAGGCGCCACCGTGAACGGGGCGAGAAGGTCGGCGGGTTCCATGCCTCCGGCCTCGACGGCCAAACGGACGTGATGTGCTGCTATGACGATTTGTGCCACTTCATCGGCGGAAGCGCCGTCCAAGCTCAACACATAGCGTTCCAAGTCCCGCTGTGTCGAAGCGAGTTCTACGTTGCGCAGCAATCCCTTGAACATGAGACGTCCTCCCAGGCGCCGCCGAAGCTAGTACAGGCAAAGCTTGCGAGGAAGCGCAGCCATTGCAATCCGTCCAATAGAGCTGGGTCTACCGGACGTGTCCGCCGCGCTCGCTCATCACGTCCAATAGGATGGATTTGACATTTCGGACGCATGGTGACTCTATGGCCTAAAACCTATTGGACACTTTGGAGCCTCCCCATGCTCATCGGATACGCCCGCACGTCGACCACGGAACAGGAAGCCGGCCTTCAGGCTCAGCAGCGCGACCTCGGAGCTTCCGGCTGTGAGAAGGTCTATGCCGAGCACGTCTCTTCTGTGGCACCTCGGGCGCAGCTTAAGCTGGCCGTCGAGTTCGTCCGGGAGGGGGACACGCTGGTGGTCACCAAGGTGGACCGCTTGGCGCGCTCGACGGTCGGCCTCTGGGACATCGTGCGCGAGCTTGATGCGAAGGGCGTGGGGCTCCGTGTGCTGAACCTTGGCGGGGAGACTGTGGACACCCGCAGCGCCACCGGCCGGCTCATCCTGAACATCTTCGCGGGGTTCGCTCAGTTCGAGCGTGAGATGATGCTAGAGCGCCAGCGCGAGGGTATCGCCAAGGCGAAGGGTGAAGGGAAGTATAAGGGCCGAAAGCCCACGGCGAGGGCCAAGGCCGATGATGTGCGGGCTCTGCATCGCGAGGGCAAGACGCCGACTGAGATCGCAAAGGCGCTCGGCATTGGTCGGGGGAGCGTTTATCGGGCGCTGGAGAGCGCCGTGGCGCGGCAGACCTAAAGAAATGTTAGAAGCTGCCAGCGGCCTTTTTCACGGCATCGAAACGGCGATATAGGGCTTCTAGATTCATCAGGGCATGGGCCAGCGTTGCAGTTGTGCCAACCGGCTGATACCGGTCATCGCCCATGCCGAGATAACAGGAATAGGTCACCTTCTGCCCACCGAAGAGGCCGCGCCCCGCGTCCACCTTAAGGACCACAAGCGAGGCGCCGATGTCCACGCCTGAGAGAAAGAACACACCTCCTTTGAGGCCGCTCAGGAATACTTCGCCTCGGTCGGCTTCCGTTGACTCTCGAAGGCCCACAAGCGGATAGGGCGCTACCAGCCGTCCGCCTCGTTTGAAATTCTCCATTGCGGACGTAATCGCGATCCTGTCGAAAGGTTCGAATGGCACACGACGATGCGCGCGGCATATCTGGTCTAGCGACAGGCCGGATGCTTCAAACTCGTCCCTCATCTCTGGAAAACACTCTTCTGCCAACGTGCTGATTTCTGACATTGAAGCTCCATGCCCCTTGAAAGCCCGACCATAGCGCGCGTCGCAATGATAGAAAGTCAACCTCGACGCCTCTTCAGCGCCCGCAGTGGCCCCTGTCACCCCCACCATCACCGCGCCGGTCCTCCGTGCGGTTGGCGGGAAGGTGCTCGCGAACAGCCGCGACGTGGCAGAGGCGTTCGAGAAGCAGCACGCTCACGTCCTCCGTGACATCGACGCCCTCATTGGCGAGGCGCCGACCACTGCCTCCAATTTTGGAGCCAGCTCCTACAAGGACAGTACCGGGCGCACGCTTCGCGCCTTCGACATGGACCGAGACGGCTTCTCGCTCCTCGCCATGGGCTTCACTGGCTCCAAGGCGCTGCGCTTCAAGCTGGCCTATATCGCCAGCCGCGCCAGCGGCGCTGAGTTCAATCGGATGGAGGGGGAGTTGCGGGCCGCTGGGATTTGGTACGGGTTGCGCAATAACGTCGCAGGGCATGCCGCTTCCAGCCTACTCCGCTGGATACGTATCCAGAAATATCCACCTCGTGGCCGCTCGTGCCCCCGCACAGTTGCCTAAAGTTGCCGAGGCGGGTTCCCCGGCAATCTGCCACACGTGGCACGCCGGTGGCAGGCGATCCATCAACGGCATGACTCGATCACCGCCAATCGAGTCACAACATTGATTGGACCGGAGGGAGCGCGCGTGGGTAGTTTCGGCCCCGTTCAGCAACCCAATGGAACCTTCCGATGACCACCGATGCAGCCGCCTTCTTCGCGCCGATCCAGATCGCGCACAGCGCATATGTCTCGATCCCGTTCGTTGGTGAGGCCTTCGCTTGCCGCGAGAGGCGCGCGCGTGGGCGGTCGTTCTTCGACACGGATCTCGACTTGCCCGAGCGGAAGGGAAGCACCGGTCTGACCGTGTTCGTCGGCCGCTGGGAGGTCGTGATGGACCCACCAGCATGGCTGCGGAGCCGGGCCGCTCTCATAGCATGGAGGTGCACCGCGATGCCTGCGCTGATGCTGGCCAGCTTCGTCCGTGTGATGTCGCGCCTGTAGAGAGCGCCAGCCGCTTAGGCGCTACCGGACAACGTCCCCCGAAGCCCGCGCCTCGGGGAACTCCAGCGACCATCGCAGCGGGTAGAAGCGTGACAGAACAGCAGAGCCTCGACAGGCTGATGGAGGTTTTCGAGATACTCCGCGCGGTCGATGGGTTGATGCCGGTCCAGATCGCTCACAGCTTCGTCGCCATCGCTCTGCGTCCCCGGATCACGATGGAGCAACTCGGCTTGCTGGTAGACCTTTCTCAGTCGGCCTGTTCCCGCAATGTCGGGACGCTGGGGCAGGGGCGCGGCGGGGAGAAGCGCGGCCACGACCTCGTTGACGTTGAGCGCGACCCTGAAGACGGGCGCAGGTTCCTCATGGTGCTCAGCGATAAGGGCCGGCGGATTGCTCGCGAGTTGGCGAAGGCGGTGGGTGGCGATGCGCCCTCGGGCGCCTAGTGGATATGTCTTCCGACGCCGCGCCCTTCGATCCGCGATGGGATGGCGCATTCATCCCAGACGATCATTGGCACTTCTTGCGGCGGCTCTATGAGCGATACGCCGTCGTCCTTGCGCCGGGGGAGTTCAGCGCCGTCATTGCGGCCATCAAGGCAGGGGACAGCGTCTATTACCGCAAGGCCGACACGACCGTGCACCGGATTGATCTGCCGGTTTCCGTGTGCCGCATCTTTGTCGCCACGAAGCGCGGACGGATCATGACGGTTCTGGCTCCCGGCCACGCGAAGGGCGAGCGGGCAAGGCTAATGAGGGCGAAGCCGTGAGCGCGCGCTGCTGGGCTGCTCGGGCTTGGTGATTACCCCCCACCCCAGGAAACGCATGCGCCGATTTACGCGCTTGCTCGCCTGCGTTCCCCAGTACCTGTCCTTTTCCCCTCCCGTAGCGGGACGGGGCCTCCCGGCCTGATCGTATCGGGCCGCCCCCATTTCTCAATGATCACCCTCTGTGCTGCCCGACGCGCGCGCCTGACGGCCCCGCGAACGGCACAGTCATGCCCTCGTGGTGGAGCCCCTAGATCATCATGACAGAACCAAGCGCCCCGCCGCCTATCGGCCGGGAATATACCCGCGATATCCTAGACCGAATGACGGGCGAGGTTCTGACCATCAGCCTTGGTCAGTGGGTCACCGTGACCGAGCTAGGCCAGTTCTATGGCGTCGGACCCCGCCGCGTGCGGACCATCCTTCGGGAACTGGACTTCGTCTATCCACCGGGCGGCAATCCGAAACAGGCCCATCGCATCACGCCATGGGCAGTCGCGGCCGGTCTTGGCCGGCGCCATGATCGGGGCCGCAACATCAAGCACGCTTTCGATGTCATCAGTCCGGCCGGTCAGCAGTGGATTGCCGAGCGATGGGCGGGCGCCCTGGCGGCTGTCGATGGCCGTCTGAGGGGCGATGGTGTCAGTGACGCCCGGGAGCGGCTCGCTATGTTCAAGACCACTCGGCCCGGGGTCCATATGGGAGCGCGGGAGGAAGTCTGTTGGTTGGCTGACCATATTGCCGGTCTCTCTCAGGAGCAGATGGCTCTCGCCCTCGACATCACTCAGCAGTTGGTCAGTCGGTTTCTGGCGGACAGATCGAGGCAGATCGCGAGGGGGCGCAGTCTGAAGAACGCGACGCTCCCTGAGGTCTCCCGTTCAGTTGCACCGAGTGCCAGCGGATTGGCGACGTTGTGGTTGGGTGAGATCAATAACGCATCACCACAACACCCCGAAAAATCACAAGGTCAGTCCTCGGCTGCTCATGGGGCTGAGCGAGGAAGGATGACGGAGGTCTTGGCCCGAGACGGCGCGTCCACCTTCACATGAGTTCCCGTTCAGCTTCGCCCTGAAGTGCACGTGTCGTTCCTCGTCAGTTTTGCCGAGGTCAATAACGCCACACCACAACACCCCCTCCGACATCGCTAGTCCGCCCCGACGCGCGCCCTCAGTGGCCGTGAACGGCACCGTCACGCCTCCCCGAAAGGAACGCTCCGAACTGTGACCCACCTCATCACGACCAACGCCGTGCCGCTCCCGACCGCCGCAGCGGCCACCATTGCCGACATCCAGCTTGCCAAGGCGCTCGGCTATGGCCGCCCGACGAACATCCGGCTTCTGATCAAGCGGCACCTGCCGTTGCTGGAGGCAATGGGATTGGTGCATCAGCGTGAAGCGCCAATCGTCTCCGGCAAGGGCCGCGTCTCGACGGTCACCGAATACCACCTGAACCCCGCTCAAACCGCCTTCATCATCGCCAAGTCCGGCACCAAGCACGCCGATAGCCTGACCGTGAAGATGGCCGAGGTCTTCGCCCTGTTCTCGGAAGGCGGCCTTGTCGCGGTCGATGCGGCGGCAGAGGCCCAACTCGCGGGTATCGAAGCGCGAGAGACGGAGCGCCGTGGCCTCATTGCAGCCGAAGAGCGCGAAGGGCGGAACGCCGCGTTCGCCATCATGAAGCGTCGCTAACCCTCCTTCGCGGCGCTGAACGTCCGGCCTGAGCGGCCGGCTCGGCCCGCCTGAACAACACGTCCCAATCCCCATCAATCCGCCCAACGTGGTGCCCACACAGCGGCCCGCGATGGCGAAGCCATGTCGAAAGACCAGACATCATGAAGATTTCCAGCACGTCCACCGCCCGCATCCCGCGCCGCCCGGTCATCCACACGACGGACACGGATGGTCGCCCTATCGTCCTCGTTCCGCTGGCGAACGGCGCCCGCGCCAAGCTCTTCCCGCGACACTATGAGCGCCTCCAGCGAATGGGCATCGGGCCGAACTGGTATCTGAACAGGGCCGGCACGGGACAGACATACGTTCGCACTCATATCCCCGCAGCGCTGGGCTGGGGCAACATTGCTCAGGTCTCACGGCTGATCGCCTGCCCAGGAAAGCCCGGCTTCATCGTCCGCCATGTCGACCGTGATCCGCTGAACCTGCGCTTGGACAATCTGAGGGTCGTCAACTCGAAGACGCATGCGAAGGCGTTTGAACAGTTCCTCCCGGATGACGCCGAGCGCGCTCTTGAGGTGGCAGCATGAGCCCCCGCCACGACGACAACGCGCCGACACCCGACGCCTTCTTCAAGCATCCCTTTCGCGGCGTCTTCGCCGTGATCGAAGGCGGCGACAGTTCGTCGGCGCGTTGGCTCGCCATGCTCCGTCACGACGGCCGCAGGGTAAAGCTCGGAAACTTCGTCAGCCCGCTCGTGGCCGCCATCGCCCATGATTTGGCGCTGATGAACCTCGGCCTTCCGCCGGTCAACATCTCGGAGCCGCAGTATCGTTCGGCTATCCGTCCCCATGCTCTGGAGGCCGGCTTACAGGCCGTGCGGAGTCCTCTGGGCCTCTTCGAAGGCGCCGAGCCCCCAACCTACCGCCAGCCTTGAAACGACTCCCAGCGGCTTTCCCAGCCGTCCGGAGAGTCCATTTAGTCCAGCACAATCAGGAACCCTCATGACCAATCTTCCGGGCCTCACGCCGTTCACCGAAGATCGTCCGATGGGCGCTCGCCCGCTCAGCCAGAAATTCCCGCAACAGGACGTGCGCATCCAAGCGCCAGGGCTGCGGCCGGCCGCTTCCCCTGTCGAGACCTTCGCGCGCCCGGTAGCCCCGCAGCGCGACACGCAGCTCGAACAATTCATTGACGGGCTATCGACCATCAATCCCGCGCTCCAGCGCTTCGGCTCCGTTCAGCGGGCCAAGGACGAAGACACGGCGGACAGCTATGAACCGCCCCGGCTTCACCGGAGGCCATTTGGTTTAAGTCACGCCGCCATTTGCTGCTCACCGAGCATGACGTAGTAGCGCTCCTCGGCTTCGGCCGGCGGGATGTTGCCGATAGGCTCCAGCAGACGGCGATGGTTGAACCAGTCAACCCAGGTCAGCGTGGCGAACTCGACTGCCTCGAAGGATCGCCAAGGCCCCCGACGATGGATGACCTCGGCCTTGTAGAGGCCATTGATCGTCTCGGCGAGTGCGTTGTCATAGCTGTCACCGACGCTGCCGACTGAGGGCTCGATGCCGGCCTCAGCCAGCCGTTCGGTGTAGCGAATGCTGACATATTGCGAGCCGCGGTCGCTATGGTGCACCAGGCCGCCGCGATGGGCGGGCCGTCGCTCGTGAAGGGCCTGCTCCAGCGCATCCAGCACGAAGCTGGCATGCGCGGTCCGGCTCACCCGCCAGCCGACGATGCGGCGAGCATAGGCGTCGATCACAAAGGCGACGTAGACGAAGCCCGCCCAAGTGCTGACATAGGTAAAGTCCGAGAGCCAGAGCCGGTTAGGCGCCGGCGCATGGAACACCCGGTTCACACGGTCGAGCGGGCACGGTGCCGACTTGTCCGAGATGGTCGTGCGGACCGGCTTGCCGCGGATCACACCGGCCAAGCCCATGCCCTGCATCAGCCGTTCGACGGTGCAGCGCGCCACATCGAACCCCTCGCGCATCATCTGTCGCCAGACCTTGCGCGCTCCATAGACTTCGAAGTTCTCGGCGAACACGCGCTCGATCTGGGGGCGCAGAACCTCGTCCCGTAGTGCCCGTGCCGAGCACTTCGACGGATCAAGCCGCCGAGCGACATGCGCATGATAGGTCGATGGGGCGATCGGCAGCACCTTGCAGATCGGCTCGACCCCATACGAACCGCGATGATCATCGATGAACGCGATCATGTCTTCGACCGGCGGTCGAGCTCCGCCATGGCGAAATAAGCGGATGCCTTGCGCAGGATCTCGTTCGCCTGCCGCAGCTCGCGGTTCTCGCGCTCAAGGGCTTTCAGCTTCGCCGACATATCCGTCGTCACGCCGGCCCGCTTGCCGGCATCGACCTCGGCCTTCTTCAGCCACTCATTCAGTGAATGCGCCGAGCAGCCGATCTTCGCCGCAATCGACACGATCGCCTGCCAGCGCGAAGGGTGTTCAGCCTCGTGATCCTGCACCATCCGCACCGCACGGGCACGCACCTCAGGCGAGAACTTGTTCGTCGTCTTGCTCGTCATAGCCCCATCCTCTCAGGAGTTGGGGCCTCCGGTAAAGCCGGGGCGGTTCAATGCCTGTAGATGTCAGCTCACCATTCAATTCTTCAGGAACCTGAGCGATGTTCTTGAGATATGTCCGTACGGTCGAGAACAGCGTGTCGCCCGTCCGGATCACACGCCTCGCCCGCGAGGGAGCATCGCGCCCGAGGAAAGACTTGGGATCAGCTATCTCTTGAGTTTTGTTGTTGATGGAGCCGATGTCCACGTAGCGGAACCTCTGTCCCGGCGCGCTTGTTGGATCAATCGACACGAAATGGTCGATGACATCGGCAATGACGGCGTCCGCCCATCCTTGCGGCAGTTCACTCATTCCGCCGCCTCCGCCACTGCTGCAGCCTCCTCGACGCTATCCGGCTCGATCTCATCCGACAGCGCCTCTATCTCCTCTAGTGCGGCCTTCAGATGGCCGATGATGGCGGCCGCAATGTCCTCCGGCTCGGTCAGCGCCTCCTCGGCCTCCGCTTCGGTGTCGCGCAGCCAGCTAATGTCGAGATTGTCGTTGCGGTCGGCGATGGCCGCGCGCGTGAACATGCGCCAGCGGCCTTCTTCGCCCTCGTCCTGCCGCTCGGCACCGCCATTCGGATCGGCGCCATAGGCGGCCTCGAAATCGGCGAAGTCCGCGACAGTCAGCGGACGTGTCTTGCCGAAGGCGGGCATATTGGCGCGCATGTCATAGATCCAGACCGCCTTGGTGTTCGCCTTGTCCGTCTTGCCGCGCTGGAAGAAAAGGACATTGGTCTTGACCCCCTGCGCGTAGAAGATGCCGGTCGGCAGGCGGAGGATCGTGTGCAGGTTGGCGAGGTCCATCAGCCACGACCGAAGTAGGCGGCCTCTCTTGTCTTCAAACAACACGTTATCAGGCACGACCGCCGCCGCCCGGCCACCCGGCTTCAGCGCTCGAACGATGTGCTCGACGAAGGCGAGTTGCTTGTTGGACGTATCAGCCGTGATCGAGAAGTCCGAGCGGGTCGGCCGTCCGCCGCCCTTCTTGGTGCCGAAGGGCGGATTGGTCAGGATGAGATCGGCCTTTGGCAGCACCTCGCCATCCGGCGAGAGCGTATCGATGTTGTCGACGCCGCCTTCGATGCCGTGCAGCAACAGGTTCATCATGCAGAGCCGATGCGTGTCCGGCACCAGTTCGCTGCCGACGAAGGCGTTGTGGCGCTGGAAGAAGGCCTGCGCCTCCTGAAGATTGTAGAGATCGTCGGTGCGATCCTTGATGTAGCGGTCTGCCGCAACCAGGAAGCCGGCCGTTCCCGCCGCCGGATCCTGCACCGTCTCGCCCGGCTGCGGCTGCATGAGACGCACGATGCAATCGATCAGCGGCCTTGGCGTGAAGTACTGCCCCGCACCGGACTTCCTGTCTGAGGCGTTCTTCTCAAGCAGCCCTTCATAGAGGTTGCCGAGCCCCTCCTCACGGGCCGAGAACCAGTCGAGCTGGTCGATGTTCGAGGTCAGCGCCTTGAGGTTGGTGGGCTTGCGCAGCCGGGTCTGTGCATCGGTGAAGATCGCCGCGACGAGCGTATCCTTCGCCTTGCCGAGGTTGAGCAGCATCGCCTTGTAGTAGTCGAGCTGCTCCAGCCCCTCGCGCTTCGCAAGAATGCCCCAGCGATAGCCGTCCGGCAGCCGGTTCTCGCGCTTCGTCTCCTCCAGCATCTTGAGGAACAGCAGGAAGGTCAGCTCGGTCACATACTCGTTGTAAGTGACGCCGTCGTCCCGCAGCACGTTGCACAGCCCCCAGAGCTTGGCGACGATGTCGGTGGTGGTGGTCATTGTTGAAGTGCTCGCTCTTCACGAAATCGGTCTAGTTCGGCTGCCCACGCCTCACTCACATCAAGCAATTGCTCTGTGGTGGACTTCAATAGTTCCGGGACAAATATGATGTCACCTTCGCCAGTAGTGTCCTCGAAGAAAGGCCAAAGATTGCCGTGACATATGTTGTTCCTAAGGAAAACGAGACGGACGTCTATCCGGTTTGGCTTGACACTCCGGAGTTTTTCATCGAAGTCACTCTCGTCTGGGAAAGCCAGACGATCAACAGCAATACCTATGGCTTTGGCTTGACAGATGAGAGTATTGCTGAGCACACGATAAGCCGATGGCTCGGTTGTCCAGTCAGCATTGCTGCCCGAATAACGGTGTACGTAGATGCGGAGCGTCGCCTCAATTCCGTTTAGGAGCGAGGAAGCCGCAGGGACGTACAGCTGCTGATCCATGCACTGCATCGCTTGAACGAAGAACCAATGCTGTTCGGCAGCCTGCAGCCGGGTGACGAAATCGTTCTGGCGCTTGAGGTTCCGCCAATGATCAGACACCTCACTTCCCATCATCCAGTTGCCCTCCACATCTCTTCATTGATCCCGGCAAGGACAGCCTCAAGTTCCCCGCCAAACACCCTGTTGAGCCGGTTGAAGCCGCCATCGGCGATGAACGGCTCCTTGTCGATGGCCTCGCGGTCAACGACAACCTCTTTCTCGATCTGCTCGCCGATCCGCCTCAGCCAGCGTTTCTGCGGATCCGTCCAAGCGCGGCCGGCCAGGATCGACCGCATGGCCAACCTGACGCGGTCTTCATAGGGAATGAGCGGATCGCCGATGGCGGCCTGGCGCACGAAGCCGATGATCGAGGCCGCAATGTCCTCGTTCTTTGCATCGGCCCAGGCCCGGCGCAGATTGGCTTCGGAATAGCCCTTGCGGTCGAGGGCGAGACGAAGCTCCTTCAGATCGGCGCGCGTGAGATCGCGTGGCCGCTGCACGACCAGTTTCAGCGCGGCAATGGTGTTGATGTTGTCCCGCACGAAGGCGGCGAAGCTGTCGAGAAAGTCCACGGGTCGCGTTGCCTCGCCATAGCCTCGCGTCACCGCGACAATCTCGTCGGCATGATACGAGATCGGGAGATATCGCGGCCCGCCGCCGTCCGCCTCCCAATCGAGAATGGCGCCGATGGCGGCGCGATCCTTCAGCCACGCGGCCAGAGCCTCACCATTGCCGGCCAGAATGCGCTGCAACAGAGCCTCCGGCGTTTCGCCTGCGATTGCCTCAAACCGTTGCCGGGCCTCGTCGGGAAGCTTGCTCAGGCGCCGGCGCAGCTTCACGGCCAACTGGTCCCGGATCGCCGACTGCTGGGCATCGCTGCTCGCCCACATCATCTCGCCAAGGAGTTGCGCGAAACTGATCGACGGATTGACCACGACCGGCTTCATGTCGGTCAGGTCCTGCAGGTGCGGGTAGAGGTCCACGGCGTCAAAGATCCGGAACACCTCTTTTCCGATCTCGTCGCAGCGGCGTGTGGCCCGGCCGATCATCTGCTCATAGAGAATGCGGCTGTTGACCCGCCGCAGGAAGACGAGGCTCGTGATCTTCGGCACGTCGATGCCGGTGGTCAGCAGGTCGACCGTGACCGCGATCTTCGGGTTGGCGTCGTTGCGGAAGGAGCGGATCAGCGTCTGCACCCTGTCGACGCTGCCGGTGATCTTCCTGACGGCCCCATCATCGATCTCGCCATATTGCTTGGCAAAGGCCACCTTGAGCGCGCTGACGACCATGTCGGCATGGGCATCGGTTGCCGCGAAGATCAGCGTCTTGCCGGGCAGGGCCGGATCGATGTGTCGTGCCAGTTCCTCGGCGACGACCCGGTTGAACTCTGGCGTGATGACCTGCCTGTTGAACTGCTCGACCTCAAAGCGGATTTCATCCGGCAGCGTGGCCGTATCGATTTCCCCGGTTGCGGGGGCGAGATACTCGACCTGCTCGCCCTCTGAGAAGCCGATGCCGTGGCGCGCGAGCGAGGTCTCGATCCTGATGGGCGGCTCGTGGTCGATCAGATAGCCGTCGATCACCGCCTCTCGGTAGGAATAGCGATAGATCGGCTCGCCGAAGATCTCGCTCGTTTGCAGCGCGGGCGTTGCCGTCAGGCCGATCTTGACCGCGTCGAAGTACTCCAGGACGCGGCGGTATTTGGAGATGTAGTCGTCCTGGCCCCGGAAGGAGAGTTCGGTGTCGGACATCTCCCGGTCGAGCAGGTAGCCGCGATGGCACTCGTCAATGACCATCAGGTCGTATTGGTCGACTGGCGGAGCCTCTGACGCGTCGGCGGCAAACAGCACGCGCTTCACCAGCCCTTGGATCGTGCAGATGTGGACCTTGGTCTCGACATCCGGCGTGACGTCCTCCAGCCCTTTGAGGCCGAAGATCTCGGCGAATGTCTTGCCGGACACTACCTTCGTGGTCGAGAACTCGCCCTCCGTCTGCAAACCGAGCGCAGAGCGGTCGACCACAAAGCAGATGCGCCGGAAGCGCTTCGCCGACAGCAGCCTGTAGAGCAGGGCGATGGCGAGCTTGGTCTTCCCCGTGCCAGTGGCCATCGCCACGAGCATTGACCGTCGCTCAGCCTGAAGCGCAGCCTCAACGGCTCGAATGGCCTCCTCCTGATAGGGACGCAGCGGGAAACCGAACTCGAATGGCTGGGCCTTCAACGCTGCATGTGCAGCATCCTGGTCGACCTCAAGGAGCCCGCCGAGACCCGCCGGGGTCGGCCAGTTGACCAGAGCCCGACGATGATTGGCATTTCGGCGCGTGTCGCGAAACCAGATGCCGCTCTCTGTCTCCAACTGCTTCAGATAGGATCGGCCGTTGGCTGCGAAGACGAATGGGACGCGGTGATCACCCCACGGCCCGCCCGCGAATGAAAAACCGTCGCTCGCCTTGAAGCCGACCGAGTATCGCTCCGCCTGGTCAATGGCTGCCGAGACGTTCTTCCGCTTCCTCTTCGCCTCGACAACACCGACCAGCACCGTTCCGACGAACAGCGCATAATCCGCCGGGCCGCTTGCGGTCGGCCATTCGGCGATGGCGGTGTTGCGTCCTTTGGTGGGTCGGACGCCTGCGCTGTAGCGGAGCGCTTTGGTATCCGCATCCCACTGGTTGTCGCGAAGTTGCTGATCGATGAGCGCGCGCGTTTCCGCCTCGTCGAGGTTGAGGTTCGCTGCCGCATCCTCGCCGCGCTGCATGAACGCCACCATGTCGGCACGAGGCGCTGCCTCGGCCTTCGCCTGCAGTCGCGCCAACTTAGCGGCGATGGCTGCCTTCTCGGCCTGTGTCTCCTGTGCAAGCTGCTCCCAGACCGCCTGCTCTTCGGCTTGGTCTTTCAGCCTCTGTTCGACAGTCGCTCGGGCTTGGGAGTGTTGCTCTGCCTCACCGCGTGCGACAGCGGCTTCATCCTCCGTCTGGACTACCCTTCGGCGGAGCGCCTCGACTTCCTCCCGCAGCGCGGCTGTGGCGTCCACAGTTTCTGGCGGAGGAACGAACGCGCCGGGATTGAAGGTTGCCTGTCGCCCATAGGTGCGATGGAACCAGATGCCGAGCGACCGTGCGAACTTGAGCGCCGTCAGGGCTTCGCCGTGCTCGCCCTTGACCTCGTGAACCGCGGCGTTGCCCGCCTTGCGCAGCGTGTGGAAGACATCGGCGACTTCCTTGGGAAGGATGCCGTCATAGGAGAGCCGCCTCAACGTGTCGTCCAGCGTCTCCCGTTCGTTGTCATAGGCAGCATGGTGGGCCGCGATCAACTTGACCAGCAGTTCCGCGAACTGCCGCAGTTTCACGATGGCCGTTGAAGGATCATCGCGGAAATATCGCTCGGCCAGCCCTCCAAGCGTGACCAGTCGCTCGTCATGGGCGCCTAAGAAACCGAAATTGACCGATACGAGCATTCACCCATCCCCGCTCTGAGGATTGCACAGGGCACCGGCGATTTCATCAACCATTCCGTGCTGCAGCTCGTCCACACGATGCCGGCAGTTCGGCGTGACGTAAGCGACGGCGCGAGCTACCCAATGCGGTTGGGGAAGATGGAACACCTCGGAGGCTTCAGCATCGACACCGCTCCGGCCAGCTTCATCGCCGGTCATGCCCACGCGCCGCAATCGAAGCCGTGAGGGGCGGCTCCGTTGGGATCCATGGGGTACGCGGAGCGGGTACGCATTGGGGTACGCACCTACTGGTGCGGCTGGCTTAAGGCGCTGATTTCATTGGATTTTCTCCAACCCATGATGGATTGGTGGAGCCGAGGGGAATCGAACCCCTGACCTCTGCAGTGCGATTGCAGCGCTCTCCCATCTGAGCTACGGCCCCGTCGCTGAGCGACGGGCGCCATTTAGGGTCCGGGGGATGGGCCTGTCAAGCTTCGCCGGCGCTGGCGGCGGGTTGCGGCTGCGACTGTCGACAGCTACATGAGGGGGCGGCCAGAAGCCCTTGTTCCGCCCTATCCGAGAAACCAATGCGCGCCATCCTCGACGTCGTCATGATCGCCCTGAACCTCTACTGGTATGTCATCATCGCCAGTGCGATCTTCAGCTGGTTGTTCGCCTTCGGCGTGGTCAATCCGCGCAATCAGGTCGTCTCCGCCATCGGCAGTTTTCTCTACCAGGCAACAGAGCCTGTTCTCCGGCCGATCCGCCGCGTCGTGCCGACGCTGGGCGCGATCGACATCTCGCCGGTCATCCTCCTGCTCGGGATCATCCTGATCCAGCAGGTGATCGTGCTCTACGTCTACCCCAACGTGTTTTGAGCGAGGCCGGCTTCGCCAGGGCCGAGGCCGGCGGCATTCTCCTCGATATCCGTCTGACGCCGCGTGGCGGACGAGACGCGATCGAGGGCGCCAAGAGCCTTTCGGACGGTCACCGTGTCCTTTGCGCCCGCGTCCGGGCCGTGCCGGAGAAGGGCGCCGCCAACAGCGCTCTGGTGGCCCTCGTGGCGACTGCTTTCGGCATTCCGAAATCATCGGTCACGCTGGCGAGCGGGCCAACGGCCCGGGTCAAGACGCTGCGCCTTGCCGGCGATCCGGGGGCGCTGCTGGCGCGAGCGGCGACGCTTTCGAACTGACGGGCTTTTCCAAGCGCGTTTTGCGCGGAGAGGAGCGGCTGCCGGGGCAGGGGAGTGCCCGCTTCCCGATCTGCACAGCCCCTCAGTGGCTGTAGAGCCCGCGCAGCGTGCCTTCCGGCCAGTGAACGTCTTCGATGCGCCAGCCGGCAGGCGTCTCGGCGAGGACGAGTTCGATCAGCTTCGGCTCGCCTGAGTTGGTGAAGCTGGCGCGGCCGATCATGCGGCCGCCAGGTGCATCCGTGATCGTGACGTCGATCGGACCGATCTCGCCGTCCTGCGCATCGATGAACGGATCGGCCTCGAGGTTTGGCACTTCGCCATCGGCTGCGGCGCGCGCGTCGTCATCGGCAATCATCGCCGCGAGCTCGGGCGTGAACAGCGCCTGGAGCACGCCCTCTTGGGTGCGGTCGATGCCGGCGCCGCCATTCTGATAGCGGTCATAGATCGACTGCAGGAAGGCGAGCGCGTCTGTCGAAGGATCGTCGGCGCGCGCGCCGGAGGGCGCGCCCGCCACGAGGACGGCGAGCGTTGCGCCCGCCGCCGTCAGGATGCCACGCCGGCTCGGAACGTGCCGGTGGGTCGGCGTGGCGGTTCGCGTCATGCTCAGGCCTTGGCGCGGGCGATGGCGTCGAGGATGAGCTGCTCGGCCTCGGCCTTGTCGCCCCAGCCGGAGATCTCGACCCACTTGCCGGTCTCGAGATCCTTGTAGTGCTGGAAGAAATGCTCGATCTGCCGGAGCGTGATCTCGGGCAAGTCGGTGTAGGACTCGATCTTGTCGTAGCGGCGTGTCAGCTTCGGCGAAGGGACAGCGATGACCTTCTCGTCCTCGCCGCCTTCGTCGCGCATGCGCAGCACGCCGACCGGACGGCAATTCATGATCGCGCCGGGAACAATCGCGCGCTGGTTGGTGACGAGCACGTCGATCGGATCGCCGTCGCCACAGAGCGTGTGCGGCACGAAGCCGTAATTGCCCGGATAGCGCATCGGCGTGTAGAGGAAGCGGTCGACGTAGAGCGCGCCGGCCTCCTTGTCCATTTCGTACTTGATCGGCTCGCCGCCGACCGGCACCTCGATGATCACATTGATATCGTGGGGCGGGTTCTTGCCGATCGGGACAGCATCGATACGCATGCAGGCTTCCTCGTGTTGTGGGGACCTTCGACGACGCTCTTAGTCGCCGCGCACGACAACCGCAAGAATTAGGTGCGAGCCGATCGTCGCGGTCTTAGAATCGCATCGCGCTTCGGCGAAGGCCTCCGGCGAGATGGCCTCGATCGCTTCCCGAAACGGGTCTCAGCCGTTGGCGAAAGCGAAGGCCACCTTGGCCAAGGTGACGTCTCCGAAGCGCTCGCTGCCCCGCGCGACCTTGCGGCCGCCGGCATTCTTGTAGAAGCGGCAGGCGCCGTCGTTCTCGGCAAGCGCCCAGACCACGGCACTATCGAAGCCGTGGCGGCCGAGCTCGCGCCGGGCCGCGAGGAACAGGCGCGTGCCGAGGCCAACGCCCTGATATTCGGGACGGAGATAAATTTCGTAGATCTCGCCACGCTGCACGAGATTACGCGCCCTGTTCGGGCCGTAAGTCGCATAGCCGGCGATGGTGCCGCCGGCTTCGAGAACGAGAATGCCGGTGCCGCGGCGGATGGCGCGGCCCCACCAGTTCTGGCCGCGCCGGGCAATCATGCGGCTCAGCTCCCGCGCCGGGATCAGGCCGTCATAAGCTTGTCGCCAAGCGCTGTCGTGCACCGCGGTGATTGCGCCCGCGTCACTCGCTTCAGCCCGGCGTACACCGATCGACAGAGTGCTCATGTCGATGAGGATAGGTCCCCTTTCGAGAACGGGGAAGCCCTTTTTCATGGCGTCAACGCGGCAGCGGCAGGGAAGAGGGCTTCCCTGCCGCACTGCGTCGAAACGGCTGCGGAATCCCGCAGATTCAGGCGCTGGCCTTGCTCGAGCGGTCGGCGCGCTTGCGCTCGGTCGGATCGAGAATCATCTTGCGCAGCCGAATGGACTTCGGCGTCACTTCGACGAGCTCGTCATCCGAGATCCAGGAGAGCGAGCGCTCCAGTGTCATGCGGATCGGCGGGGTAAGGCGAACCGCCTCGTCCTTTCCGGCCGAGCGGACGTTGGAGAGCTTCTTGCCCTTGAGCACGTTCACTTCGAGATCGTTGTCGCGGGTGTGCTCGCCGACGATCATGCCCTCATAGACCTTCCAGCCGGGCTCGATCATCATCGGGCCGCGGTCTTCGAGGTTCCAGAGCGCGAAGGCAACGGCCTCGCCGGATTCGTTGGCGATCAGCACGCCATTGCGGCGTCCCGGGATCACGCCCTTGTAAGGCTGATAGGAGTGGAACAGCCGGTTCATGATGGCCGTGCCGCGCGTGTCGGTCAGCAATTCGCCCTGATAGCCGATCAGGCCGCGCGTCGGCGCGTGGAAGACGAGGCGCAGGCGATCACCGCCGGAGGGGCGCATCTCGATCATCTCGGCCTTGCGCTCGGCCATCTTCTGCACGACGACGCCGGAATGCTCCTCGTCGACGTCGATGATGACCTCTTCGATCGGCTCTTCGATCTGGCCGTTGGCATCCTTCTGGAACACGACGCGCGGGCGCGAAACGCCGAGCTCATAGCCCTCGCGACGCATGTTCTCGATCAGGATCGCGAGCAGCAACTCGCCGCGGCCCGAAACGATGAAAGCGTCCTTGCCTGAGGATTCCTCGATCTTCAGCGCGACATTGCCCTCGGCCTCCTTGAACAGGCGGTCGCGGATCATGCGGCTCGTGACCTTGTCGCCCTCGGTGCCGGCGAGCGGGCTGTCATTGACCATGAAGGTCATCGACACGGTCGGCGGATCGATCGGCTGCGCCTTGATCGCTTCGGTGATGGACGGATCGCAGAACGTGTCGGCGACGGTGCCCTTGGTCATGCCGGCGATAGCGACGATGTCGCCCGGCACGCCTTCCTCGATCGGCTGACGCTCGATGCCGCGGAAAGCGAGGATCTTGGAGACACGGAAATTCTCGACGGTGGAGCCGTCCTGCGACAGCACCTTCAGCATCTGGGTCGGCTTGACGGTGCCGGAGGAGATGCGGCCCGTGATGAGGCGGCCGAGATAGGGATTGGCCTCGAGCAGGGTCCCCAGCATGCGGAACGGACCCTCTTCGACGGTCGGCGCCGGCACATGCTCAAGCACCAGGTCGAACAGCGGCGCCATGCCGGCGTCATGCGAGGCGTCGGGCGCGCGGCCCATCCAGCCCTGCTTGGCCGAACCGTAGAGGATCGGGAAATCGAGCTGCTCGTCGGTCGCGTCGAGCGCCGCGAACAGGTCGAACACCTCGTTCACCACTTCCTGGATGCGGGCGTCGGGCTTGTCGACTTTATTGATCGCGACGATCGGCTTGAGGCCGACCTTGAGTGCCTTGCCGACTACGAACTTGGTCTGCGGCATCGGGCCCTCGGCTGCGTCGACGAGGACGATCACGCCGTCGACCATGTTCAGGATGCGCTCGACCTCACCGCCGAAATCGGCGTGGCCCGGCGTGTCGACGATGTTGATGCGCGTGTCCTTCCAGACGATCGACGTCGCCTTGGCCAGGATCGTGATGCCACGCTCCTTTTCGATATCGTTCGAATCCATCACGCGCTCGGCGACGCGCTGGTTGTCGCGGAACGACCCGGACTGCTGCAGCAGCTTGTCGACAAGCGTGGTCTTGCCATGATCGACGTGTGCGATGATGGCGATGTTGCGAAGTGACATATCTCAATCCAAAAAGGCAGCGATACCCCGGACGACATCTGCAGGCTGAACACGCGCAGACGCGACCATGGGTGCTCCAACGCCACCGGGCCATTTTGCGGCGCAAAATGCTTGAAACGGCTCCAAAAGGCAATAACGATCGGGCGGCACCGCCAAGTCGTCACGAAATGGCACCGGGCTGCGGCAATCTGCGCCCCGCGCGCGGGCCGCCCGATGCCTCAAGATTGACTCAAAGCATAAACGCCGTTATTATATGGTAAACATATAATATACTGCAGGAGTTCAGCATTTGGTTTCGACCATAGAAGATCCGCTTGGGTTCGTCCTCGTCGACGTTGCGCGACTTCTTCGTCGGCGCTTTGAAAAGGCGCTTGAGAATGCCGGCCTTGGGCTGACCGTCGCGGAAGCGCGCACGCTGGCCTTCGTCAGCAGGCGGCCCGGCCTTCGGCAGTCAACTCTCGCCGAGGAACTCTGCGTCGAGCCGATGACGCTGGTCGGCTTTCTCGATCGGCTGGAAGCGGCTGGACTCGTCGAGCGCATTCCCGACCCCGCCGACCGGCGTGCCAAGCTGATCCGCCTCACCCCTTCGGCCGCCAATATCGTGCGCCGCATCCGCACCATCGGCAAGACGGTGAGAGAAGAAGCGGAGCGCGGCATCGACCCTGCTGTGGTCGAAACGCTGCGCCTCACATTGCTGAAGATGCAGGATAATATCACGAAAGCGCCCGAACAGGTGGCCTGATTGTCGGATTTTCGGCGATCGAGGTGCCGGGCTGGGTGAGGCGGTGCCTATTGCGGCCGTGTGATCTCGGCGAGTAACTGGCCGAGCCGCCGATAACTGGCAGGATCGGCGGCGATGAAGCCGCCGGAAAATTGCGGCTCGATCGCGTCATAGGCAGCGACATCCTCGTCCTGCATGGTCAGCAGGGTTTCGCGCAGCGCTGCCTTGGCCTCTGCCGGAAGGTCGGTTCGCACCACATGCGGGCCGAACGGCACCAGATCCGATTCCCAGATCACGCGAAGCCCTGCCGCGGGCAGGCCGCCCTCAGCTGCCAGCGTGGCGACCGGGCCGGAATCGCGCGAACCGTTCAGCGGATCTTCCGCCGTCGTCCAGGCGACCGCGATGTCGGCATTGCCGCTCGCCAGCGTCTTCAGTGCGGCCAGCGCATCATCGGTCTCTACCATGCTGGCGAAATAGCTGTCCGCATCGATGCCTTCGGCGCCAAGGCCGGCGAGCGGCACCAGACGGCCCGAGAGCGAATCGGCGCGGCCGACGGCAAAGCGCATGCCGCGCGCCTCCTCCAGCGATGCCACCGGTCCATCGGCGGGTGCGACGATCAGCGCGCGGAAGCCCTGCGCCTCCATGTCGCCAACGGGCTGCACCAGTGGCTCGGCGCAGTGACAGTCCTGATCGAGCGCAACGAAGGCGAGCGAGGAGAGCACCGCATATTGAATGCGGCCGGAACTCATCGCCTCGATCAGCGCCTGATACGAGCGGGCGGGGAACAGGACCACCGGGACGGCCAGTCCATATTGCAGCCGTGCGCGAAATTTCTCGAGCCGTGCCACCTCCTGCGAGGGATTGTCGCCGGCGATGAAGCCGACGCGCAGCACGGTGAGATCGTCGCGCCAAGAGGCGGCGGCCGTCGCAAGCGACAGCATCAGGATGAAGAGGGCGACAACACTCCGCCGCATGGCAACCTCGCCGAACGTCATGCCGCGCCGAGGGCCGAGCGCGATCGACGAGCGCGATGCTAGTCCGCAACCGGTCCAGCCGACAAGGCGCCGCTTGCGTGGCGGGCCGTGTCGGCTAGTTTGTCGGCACAGACAAGCGAGGCGGACGAATGGCGAGCGTAACGGTCATCAACCATCCCCTGGTGCAGCACAAGCTGACCATCATGCGGGACAAGCACACCTCGACGGCGGGGTTCAGGCAGCTCTTGCGCGAGATCGCGACGCTGCTTTGCTACGAGGTCACGCGCGATCTCGAACTGACGACGACGACAATCGAGACGCCGCTCGCCGAGATGAAGGCTCCGACGCTGGCGGGCAAGAAGCTGGTCTTCGCCTCGGTGCTGCGCGCCGGCAACGGTCTGCTGGAGGGCATGCTCGATCTGGTTCCGGCGGCCCGCGTCGCCCATATCGGCCTCTACCGCGATCCGAAGACGCTGCAGGCGGTCGAGTATTATTTCAAGGCGCCCGACGATCTCGACGAGCGGCTGACCATCGTCGTCGATCCGATGTTGGCGACGGCTAATTCGGCCATTGCCGCGGTCGAGAGGCTGCAGGAGCGTGGCGCCAAGGATATCCGCTTTGTCTGCCTGCTGGCGGCGCCAGAGGGCATCGACAAGTTCCACAGCGTCCATCCGGAAGTGCCGATCTTTACCGCCTCGATCGACAAGTTCCTGAACGACAAGGGCTATATCGTGCCCGGCCTCGGCGATGCCGGCGACCGCATGTATGGCACCAAATGAGCTGGGCGCCGCAGCCAGCGGTGTCGGCGTGAGCTGCGAGCAGGGATGAGCTTCACCAGCGACGAGATCGAGCGCTATGCCCGCCATCTTGTGCTCGCCGAGGTCGGCGGGCCGGGTCAGCAGCGGCTGAAGGCGGCTCGCATCCTCGTCGTCGGCGCCGGCGGGCTAGGCTCGCCGGTCATCCAATATCTCGCCGCAGCCGGAATCGGCACCATCGGCATCGTCGACGACGATGACGTTGCGCTGTCGAACCTGCAGCGGCAGGTGCTGCACTGGACGGAGGCGGTCGGCCGGCCCAAGACCGAAAGCGCGGTGCAATCGGTCGCCCGGATCAATCCGCATGTGGTCGTCGAGGCGCATCCCATTCGGCTTGATGACGCAAATGCCGATAGGCTGATTGGCAGCTACGACATTGTCGTCGACGGTTCGGACAATTTCGCGACCCGCTTCCTGGTCGCGGATCGGGCAGAGGCGTTGCAACGGCCGCTGGTCACGGCGGCCGTGGGGCGCTTCGATGGCTCGCTCACAGTTCTGAAGCCGTTCGAGGCGACGGACGGTCGGCCCAATCCGCGCTATCGCGACCTCTTTCCCGCCCCGCCGCCGCCCGGGCTGGTGCCAACCTGCGCCGAGGCCGGAATCCTCGGCGCGATCACCGGCATCATTGGCACGTTGCAGGCCGCAGAGGCGCTGAAGCTCGTGCTCGGCATCGGCGAGCCGCTGGTCGGCCGGCTGCTGCTCGTCGATGTGCTGTCGATGCGCTTCGAGACGATCAATTACCGGCGGCGGTCATGAAGCACCGCCGTGCCGAGATGGAGCGGCAGATGCGCGGCGCCATAGGCAAAGCCGAGGATCGCCGCGCTGACGCGGTCGAGGTAGCCGGGCTGGGAAGCTGGCTCCGTCTCGTGCGGCGCGATTTCCTCGAAGCGGTCGCGATAGGCGGCGCGGAAGAAGTAGCTGGCAGGGATCATGATGCTGCCTTTCAAATGAGTAATGAACCGATTCAATCAGCAAGAATGCTTCGATTGAACCGATTCAAAATTAGGTTCTTCACGGTGTCTGTCAAGCAGATTTTGAACCGATCCAAGAATGATATAGACTGCCGAGAGAGAGGGGAGCTTCACGCTTGAGTCAAGTCGTCAGGCTATCGGATGTCGCCAAGGCAGCGGGTGTCTCGCAAGGGACGGCCTCCAATGTCTTCAACCGGCCCGACATCGTGCGCAAGGAAGTCCGCGAGCGTGTCGAGGCGGCGGCGCGTGCGCTCGGCTATGCCGGCCCCGATCCGAAAGGGCGGCTGCTGCGTGCCGGAAAGGTCAATGCGATCGGTGTCGCGACGGCTGAGCCTCTGTCCCATTTCTTCGACGATCCCTATGCCCGCGTGCTGATGGCCGGCATTGCCGGTGCTTGTGACGCGCAGGGCGCCGGCATCTCTCTGGTCTCTGCCGCAAATGATGAGAAACTCGCCTGGAACATCCAGAGCGCCATTGTCGACGGCTTCGTGCTGTTCTGCGTCGAGGGCGGCAACCGCCTCGTCGAACTGACGCGCGAGAGAAGACTGCCTTTTGTCGCGCTCGGCCTCGAACATGAAGATGCCTCCATCTCGATGGTGGGGATCGACGACCATGCCGGAGCGGAGGCGATCGCCACCCATCTCGCCGATCTCGGCCACCGCCGGTTCGCAATCCTATCGCTGCAACTGATCGATGACCGAACCGGCCCGGTCACCGACGCAGAAATAGCATCTGCTATCTATCACAACTCAAGGTATAGAATCGAGGGTTATCGCGCGGCACTTGTTGCACATGGCATCGACCCTTCAACCGTTCCGGTTCATGAGACCGAAAACGACCGGGCGAGCGTCGAGGCCGCACTCGCCATGCTGTTCTCGTCCAACAGCCCGCCGACGGCTCTGCTCTGCATGTCGGACCGGATAGCGCTCTTTGCACTCGCCTGGCTGTCGGCGCGCGGGATCAAGGTGCCGGGCGAGGTTTCCGTCGCCGGTTTCGACGGCGTTCCCGAGGGGCTGACCTCCGATCCACCGCTCACCACCGTGTCGCAACCGATCGAGGCGATCGGCCGCACGGCGGTGCAGGCGATCTTCGAGGATACGGGCGAGCCGCGTCACATCCGCCTCGACGTCGCGCTGACCATCCGCGCCTCTAGTGCTGCGCCAAGGGCCGGCTGAGGGCCGGGTGGGCCTCACAGCATAGAGGGCAGGACGCGGTCCGGCGGCTTGTGGCCGTCGAAGAAGGCGCGGATGTTGATCAGGACCTTCTCGCCCATCTCCAGCCGCCCCTCGATCGTCGCCGAGCCCATATGTGGCAGCAGCACAACCTTGCCGGCGTCGGCGAGGCGGATCAGCTTCGGGTTGACCATCGGCTCGTGCTCATAGACGTCGAGGCCGGCGCCGGCGATCGATCCGGCGGCGATCAGGCGGATGAGGGCGGCCTCGTCGACGATCTCGCCGCGCGCCGTGTTCACAAGATAGGCTTCCGGCCGCATCAGCTTCAGCCGTCGCTCCGACAGGAGGTGATAGGTGCCGGGGGTGCGCGGGCAGTTGATCGAGATGATGTCCATCCGGGCCAACATCTGGTCGAGGCTGTCCCAATAGGTCGCCTCCAGCGCCTCCTCGGTCGCGGCGGCGACGCGGTGGCGGTTGTGATAGTGGATCGCCACGCCGAAAGCCTTCGCCCGCTTTGCCACCGCCTGGCCGATCCGCCCCATTCCAACGATGCCGAGCCGCTTGCCGGTGACGCGGCGGCCGAGCATCCAGGTTGGCGTCCAGCCGGCCCAGTCGCGGTCCAGGCTGAGCACGCGCGCGCCTTCCACCAGCCGGCGCGGCACCGCGAGGATGAGTGCCATCGTCATATCGGCGGTGTCCTCGGTCAGGACGCCCGGCGTGTTGGTCACGGTGATGCCGCGCTTCAGTGCCGCCTCGACATCGATATGATCGAACCCGTTCGAGAAGCTGGCGATCAGCTTCAGCTGCGGTCCTGCAGCCGCGATCAGCGCCGCGTCGATGCGGTCGGTCACCGTCGCCACGAGCGCGTCGGCCCGCTGCATCGCTGCGCCCAGCGCCTCCGCCGACATCGGCGTATCGTCGATGTTGAGCTCTGTGTCGAACAATTCGCGCATGCGTGTTTCGACCGCGTCCGGCAGCCGGCGCGTTACCACCACATGCGGCCTCTTCTTCATTGTTCGTCCTTCCCGTTGAGGCCGCGTTAACTACGGACCCATCACAGTCTCCACGACGGCCGGGCACGGCTCATCATTCGCCAAAGCTTCTACCCGACGCGGCCGGACGACAAGTCCGACGCGCGGCCGGCCGGCGGAAATGGCTGCCCCGGCAAGCGCGGGACGTTGCATCGACATGAGCCTTCACGACCTCCGAGCCAACGCTGCGACCCACGGTCGCGCGCTTCGCCGCAGCGCCGCGGCGACCCTTCTCCTTGCCTGCGCCCTCGCGCTGGTGCCCCTTTCGGCCAGCAGGCCTGCACTTGCGCAGGGTGCAGCCGGCGCGGCGCCGAAGCTCGGGCCGAGCGGATTGCCACTGCCGCGCTTCGTCTCGCTCAAGGCCGGCCGCGTCAATGTGCGCGTCGGGCCAGGTAATGATTATCGCATCGCCTGGGTGTTCACGCGCTCGGGACTTCCGGTCGAGGTGGTGCAGGAGTTCGACAACTGGCGCCGCATTCGCGATTCGGACGGAACCGAGGGCTGGGTTTTCCATAGCCTTCTGGCGATGAAGCGGACCGCCGTCGTTGCGCCCTGGCAAACTGGCGATCCGCTTGCGATCCGCGCCCAGCCTGATGATACCGGCGAGATAACCGCCTATTTGCAGCCGAAGGTCGTCGCCAAGGTGAACGAGTGCCAGTCCGGTTGGTGCCAACTCGCCGACCCGCGCTTCAAGGGCTGGATCCGGCAGGATCGGCTCTGGGGTGTCTATCCGGATGAGGCGATCAACTGACGGAGCACGGGGTCGCGCCGCCCGGACGTTGAATGTCGATGGTCCTGAAGAATGACATTCGAGATCATTGAGGCGAGCACCGCGGACAGGCCTTTGATGCGCGGGCTTCTGGACCAGTGCCTGTCGGAACTCGCCCAGTGGGGTGAGGTCGACTTCGCCTATCCGTATTTCGATGCCTATTGGGACCCGCTGGAGCGGCGCTGGCCTTATCTGCTGCAGCGAGGCGGAGAGGTTTGCGGCTTCGCGCTCGTCAACGCCGTTTCTCCATCGGGGAGAGGCACCGATTTCGCGATGGCCGAATTTTACATCGCGCCGCTGGCGCGGCGACGTGGGATGGGGCGCGAGGCGGCCTCGCATGTCTTCCTGATGCATGCCGGTCTCTGGGAACTCGGCATCCTCGCTCGAAACGAGCCCGCGCAACGATTTTGGCCGGGGGCGATCGCTTTAGCCGGCGCCCACCATGTGGAGCGGATCGACGCCGACGGCGAGACGATCTATCGCTTCAGAACTGATTGACCTAGCCTTTCGGACCGTACCTTGCCGCACTTGCGTCGTTCGTCGCGAGGCTAAGCGAGTAACGTGGTGCTCAGCTTTCCTTGCTACGCAGGCGCACGATGATGTCGACACGTGCGATTTCCATGCCGGCAGGCGGATCGGGCAGTTCCTGGACGCGCAGGCCCGACATGGGAATGTCGACGATCCGGTTTTCCCCTTCGATGAAGAAGTGGTGGTGGTCGTCGGTGTTGGTGTCGAAATAGGTCTTGGTGCCGTCGACGGCGACTTCGCGCAGCAACCCCGCCTCGGTGAACTGGTGCAGCGTGTTGTAGACGGTGGCGAGCGAGACGGGGACGCGATGGTTCATCGCTTCCTCGTGCAGCCCTTCGGCGGAGATATGCCGGTGCCCTTCGCCGAACAGGATCTCGGCGAGCGCCAGCCGCTGACGCGTCGGCCTGAGACCCGAATGGCGCAGCAGCGTCCGCACTTCCGACGCCTTCTTGTCGGTGCGAATGGTTCGCCGTGCCAGTTCAACGCGCATCAAACACCGTCCGTCTAACAGTCTGCAAAAGGGCCGAGGCCAAGCGTTTCCGCCCGCGCCACGCTGATCTGCCGCTAACCTAACTTTCCTGTGCAGGTTTAGCAACCATGGCGTAGCGCGCAAATGCACGCGGCCGCCGGATCGCTCCGGCGGCCTGTCGGAAGGTTGGTATGGCGTCAGGCGCGCTTCGGCTCGAGGTCGATCGACCACAGCGACGCATCGGCGGCATCGCGCAGCGTGACCGTCATCACACCCGTCTTGGCCGCGATGGCGACATGGCCAAAGAACTGCAGCCCGGCCGCGGGAGCGAGGTTGGACTGGCCCTCCGGCGGAGCCTTGATGAATTTGAGCTCCGGTCCGAAGGTCATGTCGAGCTGGTTCGGGCCGAAGGTGCCGGCATGGATCGGGCCGGAGACGAATTCCCAGAACGGCTCGAAATCCTGGAACGCCGCCTTTTCGGGATTGTAGTAGTGCGCGGCCGTGTAGTGGACGTCGGCCGTCAGCCAGACGGTGTTGCGGATCCCGGCCACCTTGATGAAGCGCAGCAGGTCCGCGAATTCGAGTTCGCGACCGAGCGGCTTGCCGTTGTCATTGTTCGAGACGGCTTCGAAGCCTTTGCCCTTGTTGTCTGTGAAGGTGTTCCACACGACGAGCGAGAGCGGCATGTCGGCGGCGATCACCTTCCATGTCGCCTTGGACGCCATGAGTTCGCGCTTCAGCCAGGCGAGCTGTTCGGCGCCCAGAAACGCGGCGACCCCGCCTTCGACCGGCTCCAGATTGTCGCCGTTCGGACCGCGATAGGTCCGCATGTCCAGCATGAAGACATCGAGCAGCGGTCCATAGGCGATCTTGCGATAGACCCGCTGCGGTTCCGCTTGCGTCGTCGCGATCGGCATCCATTCGTGGAATGCCTTGGCCGCGCGGGCAGAGAGAACATGGATGTTCTTCTCGGTGTAGGCGTCGCCCAGCACCTTCGAATCCGACCAGTTGTTGGTGACCTCGTGATCATCCCACTGGGTCAGAACCGGCACTTGCGCGTAGAGGGCGCGCACATTCTGGTCCATGAAATTGTAGCGGTACTGGCCGCGGAACTCGTCCAGCGTCTCGGCGACCTTGGATTTTTCCGGCGTGACGATGTTCTTCCACTTGGTGCCGTCGGGCAGGTCGACCTCGGCCTTGATCACGCCGTCGGCATAGACGTTGTCGCCCGAATGGATGAAGAAGTCGGGGTCGTGCTTCAGCATGGTGGAATAGGCGGTCATGCCGCCGCGGTCGGTATCGATGCCCCAGCCCTGGCCGACGGTATCGCCCGACCAGACGAAGGAGACGTCGCGAAGGCCCGCCGGCGCCGTGCGGACATGTCCTGTCAGCGGCTCGCCGGTGATGTTCGGATCGGCAAGATCGGCGAAGACGACGCGGTAGAAGATGTCCTGGTCGGACGGCAGTCCCTCGGCGAGGATCTTCACCGTGTAGTCGTTTTCGGGCAGCGCGGTCAGCGTCGGCAGCCGGGTCGGACTGGCGAAGCTCTCGGTCGTCGACCATTCAAACATCGCACGCGCCGGCCGGTCGGTCCGCGACCAAAGCACGGCATGGTCGGCGCCTACATCGCCCGACTGCACACCGAAATTCGAGACAGGGCGGTCGGCCGCACGGCTGATGCCGGGCATTGCGAGCCCGCCACCGAGGGCAAGGAGGCCGGTTGCCGTGCTGGAGCGCAAAAAGGCGCGTCGCGAGAGGCGGTTTTCGGTCAATCGAAGAACCATGGGGGCCATCCGGTTTGATTGGGATGGCTCCAAACTAGCCGGCCAGCATGACGCCCGCTTTGAGCTCGCGTGACGATTCCATGAACGAGCCGTTGGCGCACAGCGGATCAGCGTGGCCGGATGATGACTCATCTCGGCGCCCGAATGTCGCAGCAGAGGCACGGTGCTTTCGTTTGACTGTAACAGGCTCGGAGCGCATTGGCTCGGGCTGCAAGGCGGCGTTGCCGCGTTGCAGCATCCAAGGGATCAGCCCAATGCCGAGTGACAGTACCAGCCGATTGCGCAGACAACCGACGGCATCGGCGCGGGCCTGACACCCAATAGGCTCACCGATCGCCGTCCTCCATGATGACCGATCGAGACCCGAGGTGAGCCATGTCCTCCCGCCCCCTGCTTGGCGCGATGCGCCAGATTCCTCTCAGCATCCGCAGCCGGGACTACACCCCCAACCTGTTCGATCTGGTGGCGTTCATCCTGGTGATGGCCGTGCTGGTTCTCGTCGCGCATTCCGCGCATGAGATGAAGGCGCCGCTGAGCGCGCTCGACGTGACGCCGGTTCGTCTCGATGCGTGGCTGCTGCCTGAATATGCGCTGCGAACGACACTGCGCATGTTCGCCGCGATGGCCGCCTCGCTGATCTTCACCTTCGTCGTCGCCACCCTGGCGGCGAAGAGCCGGCGTGCCGAGATCATCATCATCCCGGCGCTCGACATCCTGCAGTCGGTGCCGGTGCTTGGCTTCCTCACCTTCACCGTGGTGTTCTTCCTCCGCCTCTTTCCGGGCAGCCAGCTTGGTGCGGAATGCGCCGCCGTGTTCGCCATCTTCACGGCCCAGGCCTGGAACATGGCGTTCTCGTTCTACCAGTCGCTCCGGACCCTGCCGGGCGACCTAGTCGAGGTTTCCAGGCATTTCCGCCTGTCGCCCTGGCTCCGCTTCTGGCGGCTGGAGGCGCCTTTCGCGACGCCCGGCCTCGTCTGGAACGCGATGATGTCCATGTCGGGAAGCTGGTTCTTCGTCGTGGCGTCGGAGGCAATCTCGGTCGGCGATACCAGGATCGCATTGCCCGGCATCGGCTCCTGGCTGGCGCTTGCCATCGAGCATCAGGACATGGTGGCGGTCGCCGAGGCCGTCGCGGCGATCGGAATCGTCATCCTTCTCTATGACCAGCTGGTGTTCCGGCCGATCATCGCCTGGGCCGACAAGTTCCGGTTCGAGCTGACGGCGGCGCAGCAGCGTCCTCAGTCCTGGGTCTATGACGTCTTCCGCGGCACAAGGCTGCTGAAGCGGCTGCTGGCGCCGGTCGGGTATGTGACCGGGCTCCTCGCGCGCATCCGCATTCCCGCGGTGCCGATCCGAACGCGTCCCGCTTCGCCGCGATGGGAGCGGGGTACCGGCCTCGCCTGGCTGGCGATGGTCTTGCTGGTTGCGCTCTACGCCGCGTGGCTGGTCGTCAGCTATATCGGAGGCTCGCTCGGGATCGGCGATGTGCTCGATGCCGTGAAGCTCGGCTTCTATACGCTGCTTCGTGTCGTCATCCTGATCGCTCTTGCGAGCGTCATCTGGGTTCCCGTCGGCATCTGGATCGGCCTCCGGCCGGCCGTGTCGCAGCGCGTTCAGCCGATCGCCCAGTTCCTGGCGGCATTCCCGGCCAATGTGCTGTTTCCCTTCGCGGTCGTGATCATCGTCCATTTCGACCTCAACCCGAATATCTGGTTGTCGCCGCTCATGGTGCTCGGAACCCAGTGGTACATCCTGTTCAACGTGATCGCGGGAGCCAGCGTCTTCCCCACCGATCTGCGCGAAGTCTCGACGATGTATCGGCTGAGGCCGGCTCAGTGGTGGCGCAAGGTCATCCTGCCCGGCATCTTCCCCTATTACGTCACCGGCGCGCTGACGGCGTCCGGCGGTTCGTGGAATGCAAGCATCGTCGCTGAGATCGCCACTTGGGGGAATACCAAGCTCGAGGCTGCGGGCCTTGGTTCCTACATTGCCAGCGCGACCGATGCCGGCGACTACCCGCGCGTGGTCCTCGGGATCGCCGTGATGTCGGTCTTTGTCGTCCTGTTCAACCAAACGCTCTGGCGCCCGCTTTACCGCTTCGCCGAGCGTCGCCTGCGCCTGAACTGAGGAGGCTCCAATGAGCAACGCTGCCATGGTCCGCGACGCGGTCGTCTCCGTCGACAATGTCCGGCATTTCTACCACAAGGGCTCGTCGAGCGACCTCCTAGTGCTCGACGAGGTCAACATGACCCTTCGGGACAACGAGATCGTTTCCCTGCTCGGGCGCTCTGGCTCAGGCAAGTCGACGCTGCTGCGGATCATTGCCGGGTTGATGCCGCCGAGCGAAGGCAAGGTCACCATTGGCTCGGAGGTCGTCGACGGACCCTCCGGGCAGGTCGCGATGGTCTTCCAGTCCTTCGCGCTTTTCCCTTGGCTGACCGTTCTCGAGAATGTCGAGATCGGCCTTGAGGCACAGGGCGTCGCCCCGGCGCTCCGGCGCAAGCAGGCGCTGGCGGCGATCGATCTCATCGGTCTTGACGGTTTCGAGAGCGCCTATCCGAAGGAGCTTTCCGGCGGCATGCGCCAGCGCGTCGGCCTCGCACGGGCGCTCGTGGTGCATCCGCGGGTTCTTCTGATGGACGAGCCCTTCTCGGCACTCGACGTGCTGACCGCCGAAACGCTGCGCACCGATCTGCTGGATCTCTGGTTCGAGGGCCGGATGCCGATCCACGCGATCCTGCTCGTCACGCACAATATCGAGGAGGCGGTGCTGATGTCGGATCGCATCCTCGTCTTCTCCTCCAATCCGGGGCGCGTCATTGCCGAAATCAAGGTCGATCTGCCCCAGCCGCGCAATCGCCTCAACCCGGCCTTTCGCCAGATCGTCGACGATATCTACGCACGCATGACGGTGCGCGCGACGGGCTCGGGCCCCCGCGAAGGCGCCTTCCCGGGCAGTGGCATCGGCATGATCCTGCCCCCGGTCTCGACCAATGTCTTGGCCGGCCTGCTCGAAACGGTGAGCGGATCGCCCTATGGCGGCCATGCCGATCTGCCGGCGCTGGCATCCGAGCTGCAGCTCGAGATCGACGAACTCTTCCCGATCGCCGAGACGCTGCAGCTTCTGCGCTTTGCCGAGGTCGATGGCGGCGATATCCGCCTGACCGAGGCCGGGCGCCGCTTTGCTGTCGGCGAAGTCGACGAGCGCAAGAGGCTCTTCGCCCAACACCTCACGGCCTATGTGCCGCTGGCCGCGCATATCCGCCGCGTCATCGACGAGCGGCCCTCGCACCGGGCGCCGGAGAGCCGATTCCGCAACGAGCTCGAGGACTACATGTCGGAGGAGTTCGCCGACAAGACGCTGACGACCGTGACGGCCTGGGCGCGCTATGCCGAGTGCTTCGCCTATGACGAGGTGCGGGGCGTCTTCAGCCTCGAAGACCCGAGCTGAGGCAACGGCGCGGCAAGGATGACACCCGCCGGGGCGCCTTCCGGCATCCCGGCGGGTGTTGGTCCTGGCGGCGATCAGCCCTTCTGGCGGTCGCGCGCGGCGAGGGTCCTGAGGCGCAGTGCATTCAGCTTGATGAAGCCGGCCGCGTCCTTCTGGTCATAGGCGCCGCGATCATCCTCGAAGGTGACGAGCGCGTCCGAATAGAGCGACTTCGGCGACGAGCGGCCGACGACCATGACATTGCCCTTGTAGAGCTTCAGCCGCACCGTGCCTTCGACATGGGTCTGGCTCTTGTCGATCAGCGCCTGCAGCATCTCGCGCTCGGGGGCGAACCAGAAGCCGTAATAGATCAGCTCCGCATAGCGGGGCATGATCGAATCCTTGAGATGCGCCGCCTCACGGTCGAGCGTCAGGCTCTCGATCGCGCGATGGGCGGAGATCAGGATCGTGCCGCCGGGCGTCTCATAGACACCGCGCGACTTCATGCCGACATAGCGGTTCTCGACGAGATCGAGCCGGCCGATGCCATTGTCGCGGCCAAGCTCGTTGAGCTTCGTCAGGAGCGCAGCTGGCGAGAGATGAACGCCGTCGATCGAGACGGGATCGCCCTTCTCGAAGCCGATCTCGACATAGGTGGCGACATCCGGCGCGTCCTCGGGGGCGATGGTGCGCATATAGACATAAGGCGGCGGCTCGACCGCCGGATCCTCGAGCACCTTGCCCTCGGAGGATGAGTGCAGGAGGTTGGCATCGACCGAGAACGGCGCCTCGCCGCGCTTGTCCTTCGAGACCGGGATCTGGTTCTTCTCGGCGAAATCGATCAGATCGGTGCGCGACTTGAAGTCCCAGATCCGCCAGGGCGCGATCACCTCGAGCTTCGGATCGAGCGCAGCGACCGACAGCTCGAAGCGCACCTGGTCATTGCCCTTGCCAGTCGCGCCATGCGCCACGGCATCGGCGCCGACCTCATGTGCGATCTCGACGAGGCGCTTGGCGATCAGCGGCCGGGCGATCGAGGTGCCGAGCAGGTAGGTGCCCTCATAGAGCGTATTGGCGCGGAACATCGGGAACACGAAGTCGCGCACGAATTCCTCGCGCACATCGTCGATATAGATCTGCTTGACGCCCATCATCTCGGCCTTCTTGCGGGCCGGCTCGAGCTCTTCGCCCTGGCCGAGATCGGCCGTGAAGGTGACGACTTCAGCCTGATACTGCTGCTGCAGCCATTTCAGAATAATCGAGGTATCGAGCCCGCCGGAATAGGAGAGCACGATCTTCTTGATGTCGGACATGGAGGACGACTTTCCGGAGGTTTTGCGCTGGCCGGCTTATAATATGCGCGCCAGCGGCGGGCAACTCAGCTGCGCTGGCCGCGGAGGCGCCGTCCGGCCCTCGCGAGCCAAGGTTCGACCGCGGCGTCGATCCGCGTCCCGAGCGGGCCGGTGATGATGAGGCGGTGGAGCACCAGGATGATGCCGAGCGTCATGCCCCAGGAGAGCAGCACATCGGAGAGGTAGTGGCCACCAAAGGCCATGCGGTTCAGCGACAGGGCGAGGCCGACGACCGCGATCGGCACGCCGAAGACGAGCCGCAATTCGCGCGGCAGCAGCAGCACCGGCGCCAGCAGCCACATCGCCGTCGAGGCTTCGCCCGAGACGAAGGAGCAGTTGGAGAGGCAGGCGCCGCCAAAATGCCAGGCTGACTCGAACGGCCAGGCCCCGCCGAAGAGATCGGTCTGATAGGGGCGCGGCCGGCCGGAATTGTTCTTGAACAGCGCGTTGACGACGAGGCCGGGGCCGAGCGCGAGGCTCGCGAGCAGATAGGCGGTTGAGCGCGGGCGGATCGCGATCGGCCGTTCGGGCCAGGCGAGCTTGGCGAGCAGGCTCGCCGCGAGCATCACCAGCAGGAAGATCACCAACTGGTCGCCAAGCTTGCGGAGCGCGACGAGCGAGGCAACCGAGGTGGCCGGGAAGCCTGATGACGTGTGGAAGAGCCCGGCGGTCCAGATATCGATCGCCGGGAAGGCGAGGAACAGCGCCGACACGGCACCGAGATAGAGCACAACCAGCGTCAGCGGCTCGCGCCACAGCCTAGCCCTCTCCGTTCCCGCCATTTCGCGCCGTTCCGCCATCTGCCTCACCTTACGTGTCTTGTCTTCGCCCTACGCGGTCAGCGCGGCGAAGACAAGGCAGAGGTCCAGCAGAGCGGCGCGTCAGCGCTTGCGCTGCGAGGCGTGGAACGAGTGCGGATAGGGCAGGCGCATCGCGCTTGCCGCATCGAGCTTTTCGATCTGCTCGGCGGTGAGCGTCAAATCCACTGCCGCCAGCGTCGATTCCAGCTGCGCGACAGAGCGGGCGCCGAGGATCGGCGCGGTCACGCCGGGCTTTGCCAGGAGCCAGGCGATGGCAACCGCGGCCGGCGGCGCGCCAGTCTCGCCGGCGACCGCATGCAGCGCGTCGAGGCTCGCCCAGGTGCGCTCATTGTCATAATCGGTCCAGTTTTCCGACCAGCCCTGCGCCTCGGCCTTCTCGACGCGCGAGCCTTCGAGCGGCTTCGTCATGCCGCGCTTGAACTTGCCCGAGAGCCAGCCGCCGCGCAGCGGGCTCCAGGGCATGATGCCGAGCCCTTCGGACAAAGCGAGCGGGACGATGTCCCATTCGAGCTCGCGATCGAGCAGGTTGTAGAGCGGCTGGATCGAGACGAAGGGTGCATAGCCCGCCGCCTTCTGGATGCCGAGCGCCTTCATGATCTGCCAGGCGGCATAGTTGGAAACGCCGAGATAGCGAACCTTGCCGGAGGTCACCAAGCTGTCGAGCGCGGCCAGCGTCTCCTCCAGCGGCGTCTCGAAATCCCACATATGGACCTGATAGAGGTCGATATAGTCGGCCTGCAGCCGCTTCAGGCTCGCGTCGCATTCGGCAAGGATATGCTTGCGGCCGAGGCCACGCTGGTTCGGGCCCTGACGCGTGCCGAAGCGCACCTTGGTCGCCAGCACGACATCATCGCGGTTCTGCCGCGCCAGCCAGGCGCCGATCACGGTTTCCGAGGCGCCGGCCGAATAGACGTCCGCCGTATCGATGAAATTGCCGCCGACCGCGACGAAGCGGTCGAGCATCGCATGGCTCTCGGACTCGTCCGCCTCGCGGGCAAACGTCATGGTGCCGAGGCACAGGCGCGAAACTTCAAGGCCGGTTTGGCCAAGACGGGTGAACTGCATGGGGGATCCTCACCTGAACGGTCGTCATTGAAACGGTTCAAGAGAGGTTAAGCCGCAGCGGCGAGAGGGTCAAGCGCGAACGGGCGCGGCCCCGGCGGCGCTAGGCCGCGGGGCGGGGCGACGTGGGAGAGGCTGCGCGGGGCGCTCGGCTCGCTGGCGCACGGGCGGCGCGCCGGCGAAAGGGGATCAGAGGGATTGCCCGAACCGCCCATGAGAGCGGCCGGCGCCCCGCACGCGGAGGTTTGACGGCTTCCTTCCAAGGGACCGTGGGTGTTCTCGTTGCTTGCGGCCACCCGGCGACGAAGACCACGCCCGGCCAAAGAGGGCCGGACGCCGCCGCAGCCCGGCGTGTAACGGGCCGGCGCCTTAGACTCGGCCGCCCCAAAAGACGGGCTCGTTACGCCCGCCCCAAGGGGCCTCCGCACCCCGCCCGCAAAACGGAACGACCGGTTCGCCCTCTTCGAGAGGCGGGGATGAGCGGCAGTGTAAGCCCTGGGCAAGCGGCGGGGATTGTTATTTTTCGTTGATCGCGCGGACGTTGATCACGCGGGCATGGGCGGCCTTGTCCATGGCCCGCGCCGCCCCTGCGCCAAAGCGTGCGCTTGCCAGCCGCGTCCGCGCCCGGCACTCTCCGGCCGGAAAAAAGTCACAATGCGGCCGGATGTGGGAGCTTTCCGCCGGGTCGCAGGATACGGGAAGCCTCGAGATCATGACGATGAATGTCTGGAATGAAGCAACTCGCGCGTTGGGCGGGGCCGTCCAGGGCCGCCGTGCCGGCGCTCTGAGCCGTCGGTCGTTTCTGGTTGGCGCTGGCGCCAGCCTCGGTGCGCTGTCGCTTGCCGGCTGCATGTCCGGCGGTATGAGCCTTGCCGAGGCGCAGCGCGTCTACGGGCCGGTGCCGGACGAGAAATTCCCGATTCCGGCGGTCGCGATCCAGAGGGTCGATCCTAAATACTACCGCCGCACCGTGCATTACGAGAGCAAGGAAGCGCCAGGCACGATCATCATCGATCCGAAGAACAAGTATGTCTACCGGATCGAGGGCAACAACATGGCGACCCGCTACGGCGCCAATGTCGGCCGCGACGGCTTCCGCTGGAACGGCGATGTCGTCGTCGGCCGCAAGGGCGAATGGGCAACCTGGACCCCGCCCAAGGAGATGATCGCGCGCCAGCCTGAAGCGGCGAAATACGCCGCCGGCATGCCCGGCGGCCTCGACAACCCGCTCGGCGCGCGCACGCTCTATCTCTACCAGGACGGCGTCTACACGCTCTACACGATCTACGCGACCAGCCACCCCGACTCGATCGGCAAGGGCGTCACCTCTGGCTGCACCGGCCTCCTCAGCCAGGACATGATCGACCTCTACAACAAGACGCCTGTTGGCACGAAGGTCGTGATGCTGCCGAGCTGAGGGCCGCGCGTGCAGCTCAGGCTCCCCTTGAACCCGCCCCTGGAGGGCGGGTCGAAAACGCTCTCGCGTTTTCGGGGCGGGGGCACAGGCCGATCGGCTTGGCTCCGGCCCTAACGAGAATCCTGGACAACACGGTCGCCTTGTCGCTGCAAGCACGCTTCGGCTGACGCCGAAGCTACCCCCGCCCCGAAGGCGCTACACGCCTTCGACCCGCCCTCCAGGGGCGGGTTGATAGGGGGAGTCGTTCTTCTGCGCCGCGGCGTTGCTTCCGGCGATCGGCATGGCAAACTCGCCGCGAGGGGAGGGCTCCATGTCTCGTCGTCCAGCCGATCCGCGCCTGCGCGGCTTTGCCCTTACTATGCGCAAGACCATGACCGAGGCGGAACTCCGGCTCTGGACGGTGCTTCGCGGCCAAGCGCTCGAAGGTTTGAAGTTTCGCCGGCAAGTTCCGATCGGCCCGTTCATCGTGGATTTCTTCTGTCCGGCCCATCGCCTGATCGTCGAGATCGACGGCGGCCAGCATTTCGAGGACGAGGGGATCGAAGCCGACGCGCGACGGACAGCGTGGCTGCAAGCGCAGGGCTACCGCGTTCTCCGCTTCACCAATCCTGATGTGCTGACCAATCTCGAAGGCGTCTGCCAGACAATCCTCGCGGCGACTGCCGACCAGCGCTCCCCTTAACCCGATCTTGAGGCGCGGGTTGGGACGGTGCGTTCTCTGAAAGCCGCGGCGGCTGACCTACGCTCCCCTTAACCCGCCCCTGGAGGGCGGGTCGAAAACGCTCTCGCGTTTTCGGGGCGGGGGCGCGTGAACACCGCCGTCGCAGGACGGGTGCGGTGTCCTGCGCCATGGATCAACACTGTCGCCCCGTCGCTGCAAGCACGCTTCGGCGTTGCCGAAGCTACCCCCGCCCCGAAGGCGCTACACGCCTTCGACCCGCCCTCCAGGGGCGGGTTCAAGGGTAAGGGCTCAATGCACGCGAAGTTCACATTGGAAAGCGGGGACTTGGCGGCATTGCAAAGCAAGATGTGGATGGTTGCAACAGTTGTGATTATGATGACGGCGAAATGCGGCGCTCGGCTCTCGCGGCCTGGGGCGACCGCTTGGCTGCTCGACCTGTCGGATTTACTCCGTCATCTCCTCCTCCACCCCCGCCACTCGCCTCTCCCTCGTCCCCGTCACCTCCACAACCCGAGCTCTGCCCGCCAACAACCCAAGCTCATCATTTCGGATCATGGCCTTCAGCCGCGCGTCGACGCGGCGGCGGAGGGTGGGGTGTTCGATGGGGGTCTTGATGTCGTCGGGCTGGGCGAGGGCGATGAAGACGATCAGGTCGAGGTTGGCGAGGGCGCGGCTGAGGCGGGTGAGCAGCTTGCCTTGCGGCAGCCATTCGGAGCCCTCGTCGGCGCTGACGACGTCGAGATAGGCGAGGAAGTCGAGCGGGCAGCGGTCGAAGACGACGTTGTCACCGCGCGTCTCAAGGATCAGCCGGCAGCTCTCAGCCAGCTGCGCCTCGAAATCGGCGATATCAGGCTTTGCGGCGAAGAGGGCGCCGCGCTCAGCCAGCGACCAATAGGGCTCGGCAACCGCTTCATAGGCCGGATGTGCGGCGACAAAGTCCTCGATCAGCGTGGTCTTGCCGCTGCCATGCGTTCCGGTGACCGCGATGCGCATCGAAGCCTCGCCGTCCGCGCGCGTCAAACGCCGAAGCGCCGCTCCACATACTCCGCCACCATCTTCCTGAAATCTTCCGCGATCGCAGGGCCGCGCAGCGTTGCGGCTTTCTTGCCGTCGATGAAGACGGGGGCGGTGGGGGTTTCGCCGGTGCCGGGGAGGGAGATGCCGATATCGGCGTGCTTGGATTCGCCGGGGCCGTTGACGATGCAGCCCATCACCGCGACCTTCAGCGCCTCGACGCCGGGATAGCGAGCGCGCCATTCCGGCATGGCGGCGCGCAGGTCTTCCTCGATCGTCTTGGCGAGTTCCTGGAACACGGTCGAGGTCGTGCGGCCACAGCCGGGGCAGGCGGCGACGACGGGGAGGAAGGCGCGGAAGCCCATGGTTTGCAGGAGTTCCTGCGCCACCTGAACCTCGCGCGTGCGGTCGCCATTCGGCTCCGGCGTCAGCGAGACGCGGATCGTATCGCCGATGCCTTCCTGCAGCAGAATGCCCATCGCGGCCGAGGAGGCGACGATGCCCTTCGAGCCCATGCCGGCCTCGGTGAGCCCCAGATGCAGCGCATGCGGCGCGCGGCGGGCGAGATCGCGATAGACGGCGATGAGGTCCTGCACATTCGAGACCTTAGCCGAGAGGATGATCTTCTCACGCGCCAGGCCGATCTCTTCGGCCCGCGCGGCGGAGAGGATCGCCGATTGCACGATCGCCTCGCGCATCACCGCATTGGCCGAATGCGGCGCGGCGCTGGCGGCGTTGGCGTCCATCAGCCGCGTCAAGAGATCCTGGTCGAGCGAACCCCAGTTGACGCCGATGCGCACGGGCTTGTTGTGACGGATCGCCAGCTCGATCAGCGTACCGAACTGGCGGTCGCGCTTTTCGCCGAATCCTACATTGCCGGGATTGATGCGGTATTTGTCGAGCGCCTCGGCGCAGGCGGGATGGTCGGTCAGGAGCGTGTGGCCGATATAATGGAAATCGCCGATCAGCGGCACATCGATGCGCCGGGAAAGCAGCTTCTCCTTGATATAGGGCACGGCGGCGGCGGCCTCCGGCCGGTCGACCGTGATGCGCACCAGTTCCGAGCCGGCGATGGCAAGGCTCGCCACCTGCGCCACCGTCGCGGCGATATCGGCCGTATCGGTATTGGTCATCGACTGCACGACGACGGGCGCGCCGGCGCCGACCGCGACCTTGCCGACGGTGACGCCGACCGTCTCGCGCCGGGGCAAGGGACCTGCCGGAAAATCGGGAACCGTGAAGGCGGCGGCGGGGGCGGCGAGGTTCATGGTCGGGAGGTCCCGTTGGCAGGGAATGGGGAGGAGCGCCGGGTCCGCATCAGCCGTTCGGCCGGCAGCGGGCGCAGAGGCCGCGGATTTCGATCACCGGGGCGCGCGGGGTGAACGCGGCGGCGGTGGTCAGCGCGTCGAGCGCTGCGGTCAGCGCTTCGGACGAGGCCTCGGCGGCGGCGCCGCAGGCCTCGCAGAGCAGGAACACCGTCGCCGCGCCATGGTCATGGCCAGCCTCGGCCGCGCCGGTGCGCTGGTTGCGGGTGCAGGCGATATAGGCGTTGCGGCTCTCGATGCGGTGGGCGAAGCCGTTCTCGACGAGGAAATCGAGCGCGCGATAGACGCTGACCGGCGCCGGGCGCGGGCCGGAGCGCGCCAGGCGGTCGATCACATCATAGGCGCTGGCCGGGACGTGGCTTTCGGCCAGCGCGGCAAGAACCTTCTTGCGCTGCTCGGTGAAGCGAAGGCCCGCAGCGGCGGATACCGCCTCGGCATTGGCGATCGTGTCGCGCTCGCAATGGCCATGGTCGTGCTCGCCATGCTCATGCGGCGGCGCTGCATGGGCCGTCTCGCCGGTGGTCGCCTCGTGCATCGCGCGATCCCGCTGTTCTGCCGCCACCTGCGTCATGGTGCTCTTTCCATCACGTGGCGGCGCGTTCTACCATGGCTCGCCCGATGTCGTCACGACGGCCGGCCCCGCGCCGAATATAGTCGCTGGCGCGGCGGTTCTCACCCCTCTTTCTCGCCAGGAGCCTCGATCATGCCGAACGACCGCCATTTGAGAGGCAAGACGGCGCTGGTGACCGGTTCGACCTCCGGCATCGGGCTCGGCATCGCCCGGGCGCTGGCCGGCGCCGGCGCGCATGTCGTGCTTTCCGGCTTTGCCGATGAGGACACGATCACGGCGCTCAAGGCCGATGTTGCCGGATCGCACGATGTCGAGGTGCGCCATGTCCACGCCGATCTGACGCGCGAGGACGAGATCGCCGGGCTGGTCCATGCCGTCGAGCGCGAATTCGGCGCCATCGACGTGCTCGTCAACAATGCCGGCATGCAGCATGTCGCGCCCGTCGATCAATTCCCGGTCGACAAATGGAACATGATCATCGCGCTCAATCTCTCGGCCGCGTTCCATGCCATCCGCCTGGCGCTGCCGAAGATGAAGGCCAAGGGTTGGGGCCGGATCATCTCCACCGCCTCGGCGCATGCGCTGGTCGCCTCGCCCTATAAATCGGCCTATGTCGCTGCGAAGCACGGGCTGGTCGGGCTGACGAAGACCGTCGCGCTCGAAACCGCAGAGGCCGGCATCACGGTCAATGCCATCTGCCCCGGCTATGTCTGGACGCCGCTGGTCGAGAAGCAGATCCCCGCCACCATGGCGGCGCGCGGCCTCACGGAAGAACAGGTGAAGCGCGACGTGCTGCTCGCGGCGCAGCCGACGCGCCAGTTCGTCACCATCGAGGAGATCGCGGGTCTCGCGCTGTTCCTCACCAGCGATTCCGCGCGCAACATCACCGGCGCGTTGCAGGTCATCGATGGCGGCTGGACGGCGGCCTGAACCATGACAGGGCAATTCAAGGGACGTGTTGCCGCCATCACCGGCGGCGCGAGCGGGATTGGTCGCGGCATCGCGCTGCGCTTTGCCGATGCCGGCGCATCGATCGCTGTGCTTGATCGCGACGGCGAGGCGGCGGCGCATATAGCGGCGGAAATCGCCGGCCGGGGCGGCGCGGCTGCGGCGTTTGCCTGCGATGTCGCCAATGAGGCTTCGGTTGTGGCCGCCTTCGCGGCGGCGCGGGCGGCGCTCGGTGCTGTCGATACGCTGGTCAACAGCGCCGGCGTGCTCAAGGATGTGCCGATCGCCGCGATGACGGCGGCCGAATGGGACCGCGTGATGGGCGTCAATCTGCGCGGCGCCTTCCTCTGCGTCCAGGCCGTGCTCCCCTCGATGCGGGCGCAGCGCTTCGGCCGGATCATCAACATCGCCTCGCAACTGGCGCTGAAGGGCGCGCCGGCGCTGACGCATTATGTCGCCGCCAAGGCCGGGCTGATCGGCTTCACCAAGGCGCTCGCGCATGAGGTCGCGCGCGACGGCGTGACCGTCAATGCGATCGCGCCGGGCATCATCGAAACGCCGATGAGCGCGGGCGTTCCCGCCGATATCCGCGCCCGGATCGAAGCGGCGCTGCCGATCGGCCGTTTCGGCCGCATCGACGAGATCACCGGCGCCGCGCTTCTCCTCGCCAGCGAGGAAGGCAGCTATTTCATCGGCGCGACGCTCGATGTGAATGGCGGCGACGTGATGTGACGGACAACTGCACCCTCACCAGCCATAGGTGAAGGTGGCGCCCGTCCCACCGTCGCCCTGCTGGACGACATCGGCATTGGTGTTCCGGCCATATTGGAAGATGCCATAGGAATTGCCGTTGCCCGCCTGCTCAAGGCGCGCCGCATGGCCGTTGCCGTGCTGGCCGATGATGCCGACATTGCCGCCGCCGTCCTGCGCGACCCCGGCGCTATTGTCTTGCCCGTTCTGATCGATGCGCGCGCCGCCGCCCCTGAGGCCCTTGTAAAGCCCATAGGCGCGGAGCCCGAAATCCATCATCTGAGCCTCGCTGGCCGAGCGCGGCGTCAGATAATAGGCGATCGAGCCGCCGGCGAGGGCCGGCGTCGCCGGGCTCGCGATGGCGAGCAGTGTTGCGGTGGCGGTGAGCGTCAGGGCGGTCTTGATGGTCGGCTTGATCATGGTCATGGCGCGGATTCCCTTGTCTTGGGGGGCGGGGCGGATGCTTAGCCGCCGGTGACGGTCTTGCTGCAATGGGCGCTGGCGATGCCGGCGGTGACATCGAGCGTGACTTCATAGCTGGCGTCGCCCGAGAGGCTGAGGCTGCCGAGCGTGGTGTTGCCGCCGGCCGGCACCTTGAAATTGCCGCCCTGGTTGATGCTCGATGTGCCGCCCGCGCCGCCGCCACGAACGCTGAACTGATAGCTGCCGCTGACGGCCGTTACCGAACGGGCCTGCGGTGAGAGAATGATCTGGCCGCCGGACACCGTGTTTCCGATCGTGCAGCCGAGCGTCGAAGCGCTGTCGGCGGTGCTGCTGTCGCCGCCCTTGCTGTTTGAGGCTAAGCCGGCACCAACGCCGAGGACGCTGAGCGCAAGTGCGGCGGCGGCGACGCCGCGAAGCGTGATGGGGATCATGGCTGTTTTCCTCGTGAAGGCGATGAAGGGATAGGCGGGCAGGGCGCCGGATCGGCGCTCTGCGCTTCGCTGGCGCATCGGCTTCCGCCAAAGCCGGCGTCCCGTTCGGGCCGATGCTTGGGGGATTACGGGCAGGCCTGGACAAAGGCGGCGACATTGCCGTTGCCGCCCTGGTTGACGTCGGCGGCGCAGCCATGGCCGACCTGCACGCCGGCGGCGATATTGCCATTGCCGTCCTGCGTCAGGATCGCGGTATGGCCCGAGCCGAACTGGCCGATGCCGGCGACATTGTGATTGCCATATTGATACGTGGCGCCGGAATTGCCGCTGCCTTCCTGGCCGATGGCGGAGAGGTTGCGCGCGCCATATTGCTGCGCCGTCGCGCCATTGAAGCGGCCATCCTGATAGACGCGGATCCGGTTCTGCCAGCCATTCTGCCCGCCACCGGCCGAATTCTGCCAGCCATACTGCTCGATGCGGAGATCATTGGCGAAAGCCGGCACGCCGGAGATAACGGCGAGGACGAGGGCGGCAGAGAGAACAGACTTGCGGATCATGGAACCTCTCCTTGATGGCGGCGACAGCCGCGCTGTGGATGAGGTCCGTTCTAGAGAGCCGCGCCGGAACGGAAGCTGAAGGGCGCGTTTATCTGGCGTTCATGGGGGGGTGGGCGAGTTGGGGCGGTGCGTTCGACGACTGCAGCGTCGGGAACAGCGCGTTGGTCCCGTTATCCGGACATTTGGAATCCGACATTGCTCTCGGACTACGGCGTATCACGAGGGGGCGGTGCATCAGAGGAGGCGAGCCAAGTCCTGAAAACGTTCGATTTCGGAGCATAACAAGACGGAAGATCGTCCGTGCGGAACTCGATGGCTCATTCATTGAATCTGAGGTCGTTTTGCCGCTAGAGTTCAATGAGGCTAGGAGCGTTTTTAAATGCACTTCTCATCACTGCCAACGCCGACGACGAATCGAGAAATGCCATTCCTTTCAATTCCGGGAGTCGTTGATGAAGCAGTTTGACGCTAGATCTTACAGTATTGCGGACTTCCTGGAGTGGAATGCCAACAATCTCCTTGATCTATCTCCGAAGTTCCAACGACGGAGCGTTTGGACGCGTGCTGCAAAGTCGTTTCTTATAGATACAATTCTGCGCGGCAAACCTATGCCGAAAGTATTGCTGACGCAGGATCTTGTAAACAAGAAAAACGTCCGTACTGTCGTAGACGGACAACAACGCATTCGGACCATCCTAGAATTCATAGCCGGTTCGTTCACGGTGCTGAGCGCTCATAATTCCGAACACGCCGGTAAAGGATTCACCGAGCTAGACGAGGAAACCCAAGGCGCAATTCTTCAATACGAAGTTGGTGTTGATCTGCTATACAATGTAAGTCTTGCCGATATGCTCGACATATTTGCGCGCATAAACACTTATTCAGTGGTGTTGAACACACAGGAGAAGCTGAACGCCAAGTACCTCGGGGTGTTCAAGACGAGCGCATACGAACTCGGCTTCGCTTATGTGGCCTATCTCCTTGATGGTGGCGTTCTCACCGAGAAGGGCGTTAGTCGAATGGGCGAGGCGCAACTCGCGTCTGATCTTCTGGTGTCCCTGGTCGGCGGTATCCAGACGATCAAGAACATCGAGAAATACTATCGGGATTACGAGAAATTTGAGGCCATTCCGGCGGATATGACCCTCTCGGTCGCCCGATACAAAGAGGCAATGAAGTACATCGGAGCAATATACAAGGCGTCGGACTTAAAAAACACCAATTGGTCGCGGCCGCATTGGTTTTACACGCTTTTCAATTGCGTGACCCACGCACTGTCGCCGGTGATTGGGCTTGAGGGGCAGCCCAGGCCGGTGCTGACCGATAGCACGGTGCAGCATTGGCGTGGTGAACTCGACGAGTTGAGCGCGCAGTACGACGGCTACACGATCGACAATGACCAAGATATCCCGGCTGTCTTCGCGAGGTTCATTAACTTTGCCCAGCGCCGTACGACGGATACGGAGGCACGACTAGAGCGCGCCAAGTTCGTGCTCGCCGCGCTGGCATCATGACTCCTGCGGAGTTGATCGCCTACCGGGATGCGATCGCTGCACGTCACGCGGAAATGACGGCAGCGATCGATCAGATCGCCGTCGCATCTGACAGCGTACAGTCGACCGACCATCAATCAGATATCTATGCCGAGGCGCTCTTTCTGCGCGCGTTCACAGCTTACGAGAATGACCTTGAGAAGCTGTTTTTGCATTATGTCACGGGCGGGCTGTCGCTCGACGGTAGCGCTGCCAACACGTATCTCAAGCTGACCGACGAGACTGCGGCGCGTCGACTGACGAAGGCTGGTTACAAGTTTCTGTCGTGGGCCAAACCGCAGGACATTCGGACTACGGCCGATAATTACATCGAGAACGGTTGGCCGATTAGCAACATGATGAATGCCAAAAGCCAGGATCTCTCTGACTGTGAGCGCGTCCGCAACCGGATTGCGCACAATAGCGTCGAAGCATTGGTCAATTTCAACGCCGTGCAGCGCAACTTGCTGCAGACAGAGCGCCTGTTTCCAATCTCTCCGGGACAATTCTTGCGCATCAGGAACAGCCGCCTCAAGAAGCTGCACATCGGGCATTACATTGACATTATGGACGAGACGCTGAATGCGATTCTCACCCCACCCCCTTAAGTTGGCCGCTATCGGCGTTGGGATGGACAGTGTCCCAAAAACGGTCGTTTTCCGGACACGCCCAGCATTCTGACTTCACCCTCTGCCCCCCGCCACTTCCCCTCATGCCCGAGACAAGCCCGGCCATTCCGGCGTTGGGGCTGGACGAAGAAGCGGCGTGTCTTCGGCGCTGAAGGGTTCGCCGGCGGACGGTGCGTCAGCGCGCAGCGGGCTCCTCCGGCATGCGCCCCATCTGCCGGCGCTCTGGCGTCTCGCTTTTGATTCCGAGCCAATGCCCTTGGCGTCAGCTCGTCGAGCATGGACTGCGGGCGAGGATCGTTCTCATCGACGTCACGGCAGTGAGCGCCGACGATTGTGATCGAGGTGGTGAAACGAGGTCTGGTTGACAAGTTCGGCCCGCACGCGGTCGTTGAACACCGCGCGAGAACCGTTCCGCGTCGGTCGTCCTTGGTGATGCCCTGCCACCCGACGGCGGCTGCCTTGCATGGCAGGGTCGAGTTTGCGGCGCGTTGCGCCCTGTTGCCGATGACGTTGATTGCCGGGTACCGCTGCCCGGACGCCGTCTGGGGGTGCACCAGGTTGACCGACCATTGCGCGTCGTCGCGCGCCTTGACGACCATCGGTGCACGCGCTCCGATGGTGTCAGTCTTGCGACCTGCATGCGCCTCAACGACAGCGCGGGCCTGCGCCCTATTTCATGATCTTGTCGGCGCTCTTGCTGATTTTGTCGCCCTTTGGAAAGTCCTTCCAGACTTTACCGTCGGCGATGGCCCAGTAATAGCCGGGCTTGTTATAATTGGCGAAGCCGATGACGTCCTTGGCCTTGCTGCCGCCGAGATCGCCCGGCCCCTGCAGCAGCTTTGTGCAATTGGCTTCGTTTTTCACCTTGGGATTCGACTTCGTCGCCCAGGTAATATCGAAGCAGAGGCCGCCATCCTTGGCGGACCATGTGCCATGGCCGGCCATCATGCCGGGTGCGCCCTTCGCCGCGCCAACCAAGGACCCGTCCGGCGAGAAGTAGAGGCCGGTGTCCGGTCCCCATTTCCATGAGCGGCCGGAAATGAACGACTTGATCGCGGCGGCCGGCGCCGGCTTTGCCGAGGCGTCGAACACGACGTCGGCCAAGACGGGCGCTGCTGCCAATATCAGCGCGACGGTTATGAGAAGACGCTTGTGCAATCTCTGCTCCATGCCCCGGGCGAGCGCGGAACGACCCCCCGTCGACCGTCACTGCCAAGCGTCAGCGTAGCAAGAACCGAACCAGCGGTCGCCGGCGACGCCAGCCGAGCTTCAGGCATCAGCTTTCCCCGATCCATCGGGATGCGAGGTCCCAGAGGCGATCGGCATTGTCTCCATCGAGGGCATAGGCGGCGACGCCGTCCGGCGCGCCCTCGGGGCGTTCGTGGCGGATGGGCGCCTCGTTGCCATTGTCGAAGTAGCGGCCGCTGACGCCTTCGAGGAGGGGCGATGCGGCCAGCAGGACGGAGGTGGCGGCGCCTTGGGCGATGGTCTTGCGCAGTGGAACCGGCGTTTTCAGCCCGCCTGTGTGGCGCTGCAGATTGGTGGCGATGGCGCCGGGGTTGAGGGCGTTGGACGTGATGCCGTCATCGGACCAGCGCCTGCTGATGCCGACGGAGAGCAGGATGCAGGCGGTTTTCGATTGGGCATAGGCGAGCAGCGGATCATAGGGAATGAACCGGAACTGGGGATCGTCCCAGAATACCGGCCCGAACAGGCTTCCGGTCGAACTGACGGAGACGACACGCGCGCCGCCCGCCTCCGCCAGATGACGATGCAAGCCGGTGGCGAGCGCGAAATGACCGAGATAATTGGTGGCGAATTGGAGCTCGTGGCCCGCCGGGGAGCGCTGAAGCTCCGGCAGCGCCATGATGCCGGCATTGTTGACCAGCGCATGCACCGGGCCGCTCCATGCCTCGACAAAGCGGCGGACCGAGCCGAGATCGCTGAGATCGAGCGGGCGGATGGTGATGTCCGGATTGCCGGTTTCCTCGCGCAAGGACGCCACGATCGCTTCGGCAGCATCGGGGCGGCGGACCGCCACGGTGACTGAGGCGCCGGCGACCGCAAGCGCCCGTGTCGTCTCCGTTCCGATGCCGCTGGCGCCGCCCGTGACGATCATCGTCTTGCCGGATAAGTCGACCTGTTCGAGCACATCCGACGCTGTGCTTGCGAAACTGAACGGGGTTTCGATGGGCATTGTGGCCTCCATGGCATTTCCCTTGCCAAGGAGATAGGCCGCGGCCATTGTCCCGGTAATATGGACAAAACTGCACGGCCTCATGAGGTTTTCAGGACAGTCGCATCGCTGCCGCCGGCAGAGCTTGCGGCGTTCATGGCGGTCGCCGAGATAGGCGGATTTCGCTCGGCGGCGCGGAAGTCCGGCCTCAGCCCCTCGGCGCTCAGCCATGCGGTGGCGTCGCTGGAGGGGCGGCTGAAGGTTCAGCTCTTTCATCGCACGACCCGCAATGTATCGCTGACGGCCGCGGGTCAGAGCTTTTTCGCGCGTTTGGCGCCGGCTCTTGCCGAGATCGCCGATGCGGTCAGCGCGCTGGGGGACTTCGCAGAAAGCCCCTCGGGCACCCTGCGGATCAATGCCGACGCGACGGCGAGCGAGCAGATCCTGAAGCCGCTGGTCCTGGCGTTCATGCAGGCCTATCCGGACATGCGGGTCGAGATCGTCTCGGAACGGCGTCTCGTCGATATTGCCGAGGAGGGCTTCGATTGTGGCGTCCGGACCGCCGCGCTTGTGCCGAGCGATATGGTGGCGGTGCCGATTGGGCCGATGCAGCACCATATTGTCGTCGGGTCCCCATCTTATCTGGCGACGATGCCAAAGCTTCAATCGCCGGCCGATCTTGGCGGGCATCGCAGCATCCAGCTCCGCATGCCCTCGGGCCTCGCCTATCGCTGGGAATTTCAACGCCATGGCGAGAGCGTCGTGGTTGAAACGAAGGGCGCGCTGACCGTCGACAACTCACGGCTCATTTTGACGGCAGCTCTGGAAGGATACGGCCTCGGCTACATCACGCGGTGGATGGCAGGACCTTCGCTGGAATCGGGTGAACTGGTTCAAGTCCTGGCGGACTGGACGCCGCCCTATCCGGGTCTTTGCCTCTATTATCCAAAGCACCGGCATATGAGCCTGGGCATGCGAGCCTTCGTTGCGCTTGCGCGAACGCTCAAGCCGTAGGGCGAAATCGCGCCGCCAGGACGGCTGCGGCCGGGATTGGGCCAAGGGCGGTTTCCTGCGCGTCAGGCGCCGTCTGCGCCGGCCCGCGCCAGGACCTCGCCGCGCCAGTCGGCCAATTCCTTGATCCGCGCGTCGATCTTCCGTGAGGGTTCGGCCTCGTCTCGTTCGTCCTTGGTTATCATGGGTCGCTCCATGATCTGATCGCCCGCTTGGCCAGCAAGATCGGGCGAAGAGGAAACGAGGACGTGAAAGGAACATGCGATGGCTTCGAACGTCACCAGAAATACGGCCATGCCGAGCGAAAGCAAAGCCTCGACCGAGATGCTGAGGAGGACGCCCAAGAACGTGATCTGCCTCTGGTATGAAACCGACGCGGAGGCCGCGGCGCATTTCTATGCCGCGACCTTTCCAGATAGCGCCGTGCATGCCGTTCACCGCGCCCCGGGCGATTATCCTTCCGGCAAGCAGGGCGATGTGCTGACTGTTGAATTCACGGTCGCCGGCATTCCCTGCCTCGGTCTCAATGGCGGGCCGATGTTCAAGCAGAGCGAGGCGTTCTCGTTCCAGATTGCCACCGACGACCAGGAGGAAACGGATCGGTACTGGAATGCGATCGTCGGCAATGGCGGCGCGGAAAGCGCCTGCGGCTGGTGCAAGGACAGATGGGGCCTCTCGTGGCAGATCACGCCGCGGGTGCTGACCGAGGCGCTGGCCGCTGGCGGCGGCGAGGCGCAGCGCGCCTTTGCGGCGATGATGGAGATGGGCAAGATCGACGTCGCCACCATCGAGGCGGCACGGCGCGGCTGACCGCAGCAGCGCCGGCGGGGGCGCCTCTCAGCGGGGACGGATTTCGAGCCGGTCGACTGTGAGGGTTCCGATCGAGAGCTGGTCGATGCGGCCCTTGCGGATCTTGAGGCGCCCGATGGCCAGCGCGCCGATGGCGACGGCGCCGATAGCCAGAGCCCCAATCGCGAGAGCGCCGAGCGAAGCGGCGCCTGTCGCCGATGCTCCGAGGGCTTTCGCTCCGGTGACCGATGTGCCGGTCACGGTCGCGCCCGTGGCGGTGGCGAGTGTTCTGCGAGGGGCTGCTGTCATGGAGAACCTTTCGGCGGCCTGTCTCCAGCCGCCGCCCATCCTAACGCAGAAACAGCCCGCTCAGTTGATCCCCATCCGCTTGAGCACAGCCTGCTGCAACTGGCTGCCCGCGTCGGCGATGGTCTCGATCACCGCGAAATGATGCAGTCCCGCGACTTCCTCTGTCGCGACGATGTTGCCGGCGGCGGTGAGCGCGGCGGCGAAATCCGCCTGCTGTCGCTTGAATTCGTCGGATTCGGCGCCGCCGACCACGAGCGTCAGCGGCGGCATGTCGGTGCGGACGGCATGCAACGGGCTGTTGCGGCGGGCCATGGCGGCATCGAGGCCGACTGTTTCATTGAGATAAGAGAGGCGGATCGGCTCGAGATCATAGAGGCCGGAGATGGCGATACCGCCCGCGACGATGTCAGCCGGCAGAGCGGCGTCGAAGGCCGGCCAATCGGTTGCAGCTGCAATGGCGGTCAAATGGCCGCCGGCCGAGTGGCCTGAGAGGAAGATGCGGTCGCGGACTCCGGGAACGAGGCCGCCGGCATTCTTCCAGGTGAAGGCCACGGCGGCGCGAACCTGCCGCACGATCTCGTCCATGTCGTGATCGGGCGTCAGCGCGTAGTTGATGACGACCAGCGTGACGCCGGCATCGACGACGCCTTCCGCGACGAAGCGGAAATCGACCTTGTCCTTCCAGATCCAGTAGCCGCCATGGATATAGATGAGGATCGGCGCGTGCGGGTCTTTTGCCGGGAAAACGTCGAGCCGTTCCGTTGCGGCAGGCCCATAGGCGATGTCGAGCGTGACGGGACGGGTCGCGGCGCTTGCGTCGCTGCGCGCGCGCCAGCGGTCGAAGATGGCGTAGCTGTCGTCGGCGACGAGGCGTTCATATTGCTTGTCGAGCCCGGCCTGGTCATAGCCGCGATAGAGGAGGCTCATGCCGCGCTCCTTTCGAGGCCGAAGGATTGATGCGCGGCGTGCCAGTCCATCAGGTGCTCGAAGGCGGCGTCGAGATCGTTGATACCGGTCGGGCCAAACTCTTTTGCAAAGCGATCCCAGGACAGCACGCCGCCGTCATGATCGCCGTAGAGATTGATTTCGGTCGCGTCGGTGTGCGGCAGGCCGGTCGCGCTGCCGATCTCGAAGCGGAAGGCGGGGAAGCGGTCGGCGAGGCGCTCGCACCAGTCGCCGATCGACCAGATGAAGGGCGTGCCGAGATTGTAAATGTGGTGCTCATGCGATGGCGCGGTCAGGAGCGTGATCAGCGACGCGGCGGCATCGCGCGAGAAATGCCAGTTGCTGCGGCCGGGCCGTGGCAGGAAGGCCGGGCGGCCGTCGAAGGCGAGGCAATTGGCCTGGAACACCGGGTTCATCGTGTCGCGGATGCCGGTGCGATATTCCCAGGGGCCGAACACGCCGGCGAGGCGGCCGGCGCACCAGTCGAGCCCCGTTGCGTTGCCAATCTTGTCGAGGATCATCTCGCCGGTCCATTTCGACAGGGCGTAGAGATTGCCGGGATCCTTCGGCCAGTCCTCGTCGAGCATCTCATAATCCGGCGTCCCGCCGCCGAAGACGGCGTTGGAAGAGACGAAGACGAAGCGCTCGACGCCATGGGCGGCGCTGGCCGCGGCGACGGCGGCGAGCCCGGCCATGTTGACGCTGGTGACGAGGGCGCTGTCGGTGCGCTCGCGGGCGATATTGGAGGTGATCGCGGCGCCGTGCAGAACATGTGTGACGTTCTGTTCGCAGAGGAGGCGGCGGATGCCCTCCTGGTAGCGGATGTCGGTGACCACGCTGACGAGCCGGCCGGGCAATTCGGCGAAGGAGAAGGCGGCGATCGGTGGCAGCGGCTGGTCGGCGAGGGCAACGACGCTTTCGCCGCGACGCAGCAGATTCTCGACGATGTTGAGCCCGACAAAGCCGCTCGCGCCCGTGACCAGAATGCTCATGCATCGACCTCCTGCCGCGCGGCGGCCTTGTCTCGCAACTTGCCGTCTTCGCCGAAGGCCGAGAGGGCGACAGCCCGTGCAGCCTCGATATGCGTTGTACTCAGCCGCGCCGCAGCGTCGCCATCGGCCGATTTTAGTGCCCCAAGAAGCGCTTTCAATTCCTGAAGGCTCTTCTGTGGCCGGCCGCGTTGTGCCATCGACCTCGATCGCAGATAGCTGACGCGACCATGCAGGGAATGCAGGATCTGTCCGAGGACAATATTGTCGGCAGCGGCGAAGATGGTTTCATAGAAGTCGGTATTGCTCGTGCGTTGCGCCTCGCGGTCGCCCGCAGCGGCCGCCATTTCTATGGCCTCCATGGCAAGATCAAGGCGGCGGGCGAGATCATCCGTCATTGCCGCGGCGCAGAGCGCGCAGGCGCGCGCCTCGAGCAGGACGCGCACATCATAGAGATCGCCGATTTCCTTGAGGCTCATCGCCGCGACAACGAAGCCGTGCCGGCGATTGCTCTCGATCAACCGCTCGGCCTCAAGCTCGCGGATGACCTCGCGGGCGATGGTCCGCGAAACACCCGCCCGCTCGCAGATCTGCCGCTCGGTGAGGCGGGCGCCCGGCTTCAGCTCTCCGTCATAAATCGCTGTCCGGATGGCGCTTGAAACCTGCTGACGGACCGAGAGCAGAGCGAGCGAAGCGGCGGTCATATGAGCCCGTCCTGTCCGGAAATTTCTCCCGCCGCGAGGCCGCCGACGCGGTGATTGAGGCGGCCGCGATTGGCGAAGCAGCAGAGGATCGCAATCTCGTCCGGCAGCGGCGCGTCGGGCAGTTGCACCGTGACGCCGTCGTAATGCGAGCGGACATAGAGCGCGTCCTTGTGCGCGAGCGGCACGTCGATGCTGCCGCCGGGCGCCGCGCGCTTGGAAAAGGACGAGATCCAGGCCCGGCCGCCACCGATCGACGCGCGGAGCGCGTCGCCAAAAGGCGTCGTGATCAGGGCGATGCCGTGCTCCTGCTCGCCGGCCATGCCGATGACCGCGCCTTTGCCATAGCTTTCGATGCCAAAGGGCGCCATCGCCTCGCGCCCGGCCTCCGCCATCGCGTGGCCGAGCGCGGCGCTGGCCGCGATGAAGCCGTCGAGCGGGCCGACCGGCTGGCTGGCATAGGGATTGTGGATCACAGCGACAACCGCAACCTTCAGCAACGGCGGATCGCTCGCGAGGCCCTGCTCGGTCTGTGTCATTTCCGTGAGCACGAATTGGCGGCGGACGCGGAGGCCGGGAATCTGGAACGGGGTCATCGGGCCGCCACCATCTCGCTGCGCCGCGCCGCCGTTGCCGCGGTATCGAGAACCAGCCCCTCGTCGATGACGACGCCATAGGCATCGAGCGCATAGGCGCGGCTGCAGAAGCCGTCGAGCACGTCGTCGAGTACCTTGGCCGCCGGCCGCTCCAGCGGATCGCCGAAGCCGCCGCCGCAGGGCGAGTAGAATGCCATCGTGTCGCCCGGCTGCATCACGACGCCGGAGATCTTGGCGTGCTGCGCGGCTGTGGTGCCGTCGCGATCGGCATGGTTGAAAATGTCGACCCGTCCCGGCGCGCCGTCCTGGCCGCCGAAAAGGCCCCAGGGCGCGTCGGTATGCCGCTCGGCCTCATGCGTCATCCAACCACCTTCGAGCAGACGCTGCTCCTTGACGACGCCGATCCCCCCGCGAAAGCGGCCGGCGCCGCAATCGACGTCGTCGCGCAGTTCGTAGCGGTCGCAGATCATCGGCAGGTGCATGCCGAGATCCTCAATCGGGTTGTTGCGGGTGTTGGCCATGAGATTGTCGATCGAATCCGGTCCGTCGGAACGCGGGCGGCCGCCATAGGCGCCCTCATTGACCTCGATGAAGACCCAGTAGTCGCCGCTCTGGCGCAGGCCCGAATAGGCGACGAAGGAGAGCGAGGCCGAGGAACCGGCGATCGCAGCCTCCGGCAGCACCGGCGACAGCGCGCGAATGATGCAGTCGATCATGCGGTTGCACTGGGAGAAGCGGGCCGAGGCGGCGGTCGGGAAGATCGGGTTGAAGATCGTCCCCTTCGGCGCCGTCACCTTGATCGGCCGGAACGAGCCCTCATTGGCCGGCACGGGCACGGCCGAGGTCGCCGCGTCGAGCAGCAGGCTGCGGAAGGCGACATAGCAGGCGACCTTGGTCGAGCCTTCGAATGGCACGTTGAAGGCGGTCGGCACCTGCGGCGAGGAGCCGGTCAGGTCGACCTCGGCCTCGTCGCCGCGGATGCGGACGCAGACCTTGATCGGCAGACGGACATTGCGGTTGCGGCCGTCATCGTCGAGCCAGCTTTCGGCATAATAGTCGCCGTCGGGGATTTCAGCGATCTTCCGCCGGAGCATGCGCTCGGTATAGGCCATCAGCTCGGCCGAGGCCTCTTCCACCGTCGCGGCGCCATAGCTGGCATAGAGTTCGCGGAATCTCCGGGCGCCGAGTTCGGCCGAGGCGATCTGCGCGCCGAGATCGTCCTGCAACTGCTTGCCGACGCGGCTGTTGTTGCGGAGATAGTCCCAGACGGTGTCGTTGCGGACACCGGCCTCGAAGAGCTTGACCGCCTTCAGCAGCATGCCTTCGCCGAAGATGTCCTGGATGTCGACGATGAGGCCGGGCGTCGCCGAGCCAATATCGACATGGTGGGCCGTGTTGGCCGCGAAGCCGACATGGCGCCCTTCGAAGAAGACCGGCACGACGACGGCGATATCGGGCGAGTGGCTGGCGCCGAAATAGGGATGGTTGTGAATGACGACATCGCCTTCGCGCCAGGGCGTCGTCATCGAGGCATCGATGCCGCGGAGATAGCCGGGGATCGAGCCGATATGCAGTGGCGTGTTGTCGCTTTCGCAGAGCGTCGCGAAGTTCAGGTCGAAGAGGCCGGCGCCAAGATCCTCGCTCTCGCGGATGATCGAGGAGAACGACATGCGGTAGAGCACATACGCCATTTCCTTGGCGATGGTGTGCAGCGCGCCGCCGATGACCTGCAGCGTGACGGGATCGATGCTCATGCTGCGGCTCCTGTCCGGCGATGGTGATGAGGCAGACGTCTTCCTGAACCCTCCCCTTGAGGGAGGGTCAGGACCGCGCAGCGGTCATGGGGAGGGGTCGCTTGCCTCAGGGCGAGCGAGCGCTTCAGGGACGCGCCGGACGCTTCGGCTTCGCCGAAGCTGACCCCTCCCAGAAAACGCAGGGGCGTTTTCGACCCTCCCTCAAGGGGAGGGTTCAAGGAAGGGGGACGTTTCGTGGACGGGCGATCCATCCTCAACCCTCCCGCACGATATGGATGTTGCCGGATCGGTGGACGTTGGCGGTGAAGCCGGGCGGCACCAGGGTCGTCGAATTGTGCTGCAGGATGATCGCCGGCCCCGGCACGACATGGCCCGCCAGCAGTCTGTCGCGGTCATAGCGCGGCGTCGCGACCGTCTTGCCGTCGTCGAAGGTGGTCGGGCGGACATAGAGCAGCGCGCCGGAAAGGTCCGGCGAGGGCGCCTTGCCCAGTTCGGGCCAGGTGAGCGGCGGCACCTCGGCGGAGCCGATGACGCGCAGTGTTACGATCTCGACCACGGCATCGGCAAAGCGGTAGCCATAGTCGCGCTCATGCACGGCGTGGAACGCGTCTGCGATCGCGTCTGCGCTCTCCACGGTGATCGGGCCATCGGGCAGCGGCGTGCGCAACTCGAAGCCCTGGCCCTGGTAGCGGCACTCGGCGACACGCTCGAAGATCTGGTCGCCGGGCGCGATGCCATCGGCGGCAAGGCGTTCGGCGGCGAGCGCGGCGAGATCGGCAAGCGTCTGGTTGGCGGCCTCGAACCGGCCGGCGGCAGGGCCGGTGATCAGGGTCGGCGTCGATCGGGTGAATTCATAGGCGAGCCGCGTCGCGAGCAGGCCCATCGCGGCGGTGATGCCGGGAGCCGGCGGCACGATGACATCCTTGGCCGAGACGGCCTCGGCGAGCGCGACGCCATGCAGCGGGCCGGCGCCGCCGAAGGGCATCAGCGAGAAGCGGCGCGGATCGAACCCGCGCGCCACCGAATTGGAGCGGATGGCGAGCGCCATATTAGCATTGACGATGGTGACGATGCCGAGCGCTGCCTCGATCAGGCTCATGCCGAAGGGCTCGGCGATCTTTTCGCGAACTGCCCTTTCCGCCAGCGCCGGATCGATCGCCATGTCGCCGCCGAGGAAGCGCTCCGGATCGAGGCGGCCGAGCACGACATGGGCGTCGGTGACGGTCGGCTCGGTGCCGCCCTTGCCATAGCAGGCAGGCCCCGGCGCGGCGCCTGCCGAGCGCGGGCCGACGCGGAAAGCGCCGCCCTCGTCGCGGAAGGCGATCGAGCCGCCGCCGGCGCCGATCGTGTCGAGATCGAGCATCGGCGCGAGGACCGGATGCTCGCCGACGACGGTGTCGCGCGGGTTCATGATGCGGATCTCGCCATCGGCGATGACGCCGATATCGGCCGAGGTGCCGCCGATATCGATGGTGATGACGTCGCGGACGCCGGACATCGCGCCGGCCCAGCGGCCGCCGATGACGCCGCCTGCCGGTCCCGACATCAGGATGGTGACCGGGCGTTCGGAGCAGGTCGCGACCGTGCCGATGCCGCCATTCGACTGCATGATGCGCAGCTCGGCATCGACGCCCTCTTCCGCGAGGCGGCGCTCCAGATTGCGCAGGTAGCGCGCGGTGCGCGGGCCGACATAGGCGTTCATCGCCGTGGTCGAGAAGCGCTCGAATTCGCGGATGACATTGGCGACCTCGGAGGAGGCCGAGATGAACGCTTCCGGCATCTCCTCGCGCAGCACTTCGAGCGCAGCCCGCTCGTGGGCGTCGTTCAAGAAGGAGAACAGGAAGCAGACGATGACGGCCTCGCAGCCGCGCGCCTTCAGCTCGCGGGCAGCGGCGCGGACTTCGTCCAGATCGATCGGCGTCTCGATCCGCCCATCCGGCGGCATGATCCGCTCGGTGATCGGCATCCGGTTGCGCCGCTTGACCAAGGGGCTCGACTGCCAGGGCACGTCGAAATGCAGCGAGAAATTATGCGGCCGCTTATGGCGGGCGATGTGCAGCAGGTCACGGAAGCCGCGCGTCGTCAGCATGCCGACTTCGGCGCCGTTCTTCTCGATCGTGATGTTGGTCGCGACCGTCGTGCCGTGCACGACGCGGCGCACAGCCTTCGGATCGAGGCCGGCGATGCGGCATATGCCGAGGATGCCCGCGACGACGCCGATCGACTGGTCCGCCGGCGTCGAGGGAACCTTGTGCACGAAGACGCGCCGGCCGCCCGGGCCGTCATCGTCGCGTTCGAGCACCAGATCGGTGAAGGTGCCGCCGACATCGACGCCAACAGAGGCCATCAGCGTTCTCCCGCCGCAGCGAGGCCGCCGAGATAGGCGAGGACGCCTTCGAGGGGCTCGACATCGCCGAATTTCGCGTCGATGTCGAAGAGGTTCCATTCGACCGCGCCGGCAATGCGGTCGCCGACGCACTCGCGCACGACGATCGGCCGGAAGCCGGCCCACAGTGCATCCTCGCAGGTGAGGCGGACGCAGGAGGACAGCGTCACGCCGGTCAGGATCACCGTATCGACACCAAGGCTCGTGAGGTGGCCGGCGAGATCGGTGCCCTGGAAGGCGCTGGCGCGCTTCTTGACGATCAGCAATTCATCGTCGCGGCGGCCGAGGCGGTCGTCGATCTCGCAGAGCGGGCTGCCGGCCTTGAGGTGTTCGAGCGGGATCTTCTTGCCCCAGAGGCCGGTATCGGCGAACGGCCCCTCGACGATGTCATAGGCGCAGGTGGTGAAGACGATCGGCAGGCCGAGCGCGCGGCCGGCTGCCATCAGCTTCTGCGTCGCGGGGATGATCGTTTCCATGCCGTTGCAGGCGAAGGGGCTGCCGGCCGTCGTCCAGGCCTTGGCGAGATCGACATTGATGATCGCCGGGCGCTTGCCATAGCCGAGGCGGCGCATGAAGCCGCGCGCCTTGTAGAAGGCTGCATATTCGCGAAACGCGGTCTGCAAGGCTTCTTCAAAATCCTGCTGCATCGAATTTCCTCATGCCTGTTTCTGCATCGTTGTCGTATTGTATGACAAAGTCAACGGGTCTCGATGAAGCGTCGCAGTGCTTGCTCCGGCACTGGACAGGCGCGCCGGCTTCGCTAGGGTCGGTCGGAGAATGAAGGGGTACGGATCGGCATGACGGACGGAGAGACGCTGACGCGGATGATCAGAGCGGGGCAGGGGCTGGAGCCGGCCGACCTCGTTATTTCCGATGTCCGCATGCTCGATGTCATCACTGGCGCGATCACGCCGACCGATATCGCCATCGTCGCCGACCGGATCGTGGGCACGCATGGACGCTACGAGGGCAAGGCCGTGATCGACGGGCGCGGCCGTTTCTGCGTGCCGGGCTTCATCGACACGCATCTCCACATCGAATCCTCGCTGGTGACGCCATTCGAGTTCGATCGCTGCGTGCTGCCGCATGGCGTGACGACGGCGATCTGCGATCCGCACGAGATCGCCAATGTGCTGGGCGCCGCGGGCATCCGCTATTTCCTCGATTGCGCCGAGCGGACTGTGATGGACCTCCGCGTCAATCTCTCGTCCTGCGTCCCCGCGACGGCGTTCGAGACCGCTGGCGCCGCGCTCGAGATCGACGATCTGCTGCCGTTTGCCGACCATCCGAAGGTCATCGGCCTCGCCGAATTCATGAACTTCCCCGGGGTCCTTGCCGCCGATCCCGCTGTTATCGCCAAGCTGGTCGCATTCCAGGGGCGACATATCGATGGCCATGCGCCGCTGCTGCGCGGCATGGCGCTGAACGGCTATCTCGCAGCCGGCATCCGTACCGATCACGAGGCGACGACGGCGGCGGAAGCGCGCGAGAAGCTCGCCAAGGGCATGGCTGTGCTGATCCGCGAGGGTTCGGTCTCGAAGGATCTCGCCGCGCTCGCCGAAGTTCTGGACGAGAACTCCTCGGCCTTCATGGCGCTCTGCACTGATGATCGCAATCCGCTCGATATCGCCGAGGAGGGCCATCTCGACGGGCTGATCCGCATGCTGATCGCCAAGGGCAGGCCGCTGCACCATGTCTACCGGGCAGCCAGCTGGTCGGCGGCGCGCGCCTTCGGCCTTGCCGATCGCGGTCTCGTCGCGCCCGGTCGCCGCGCCGATCTCGTTCTCGTGGACGATCTCGAAGCCTGCACCGTTTCGGATGTGGTGAGCGCCGGTCGGCTGGTCGGCGAGGCGCTGTTCGCGTCCCGCGAAGAGGTGGCGCCGGTCGGCTATAACTCGGTCAAGGCGAACGAGGTTACCGCGGCGAGCTTCGCCATCTCCGGCCGGCGCGGCAATCAGGAAAGTCCGGTCATCGGCGTCACTGCCGGGCTGATCATCACGCGGCACGAGCGGGCGATCCTGCCGGTCAAGGACGGCAACACGGTGCCGGATCTTTCGCGCGACATCGTCAAGGTCGCGGTGGTCGAGCGGCACGGCAAGAATGGCAATATCGGCCGCGGCTTTGTCACCGGCTTCGGGCTGAAGCGCGGCGCCATCGCCTCCTCGGTCGGCCATGACAGCCACAACATCACGGTGATCGGCGCCGATGACGCCGACATGGCGGTGGCCGTGAACCGGCTGCGCCAAACCGGAGGCGGCTTTGTCGTCGCCGCTGATGGCCGCGTCGTCGACGAACTGGCGCTGCCGATCGCCGGGCTGATGTCCGATTTGCCGTTCGACGATGTGCGCAAAGCGCTGCATCACCTCCGCGAAGCGGCCTATGACCTCGGCTGTACGCTGCCCGAGCCGTTCCTGCAGATCGCCTTCCTGCCGCTGCCGGTCATCCCGCATCTGAAGATCACCGATCGCGGCATGTTCGACGTCGATGCGTTCAGATTGATCGAGGAATGAGGGACTTTCTGGCGCAAGCAAGACCCACCTCTCCATCTCTCCCCCACAAGGGGGGGAGAGGGCAGGGCTCGGCCTTCATCGCTGCCTCGCACGGCGCCTGCCGCCCCCTCTCCCGCGAGAGCGGGGGAGGGGGTTGCCGGCCGCGTTTTCTCGCGCAAGCAAAGGCTCTCACTCCAGCCCTGTCCCTGAGGGAGACGGGGCAGGTTGCGGCCTGCATCGATGCCATGCGCGATGCTCTCTTCTCCCTCTCCCTCAGGGAGAGGGTTCTGGTGAGGGCCTCCAACCAACCCGCCTGTCTTAACCGCTGATACGAAACCGTCCGATGACCCGCATCCACTGCCTCTCGACTGTCGATCTCGACCGCGTGTTCGAGGTCGATCACCTGCCCGGCCATGACGAGAAGCTGTTCGCAACCGCCTTCCACGAAGGTGCCGGCGGGCAGGGCGTCTTCGTCGCGCGGGCGCTGGCCGCGCTCGGCGCGCCCGTCACCTATCACGGCTCGGTCGGCGATGATCTCGCGGGCGCGGGTCTCATCGCCGAGCTTCAGGCCGTGCCGGGGCTCGCGGTCGAAATCCAGCGGCTGCCCGGCATTGCGACGGCGAATTGCGCCATCCTCGTCGACAAGACCGGCGAGAAGGCGATCGTTCTGGCGCCGATCGCGCGCGAACTGGTCATGAGCCTCGGCGACCGGCTGGAGGTTGCCCCCGGCGACATCGTGACGGCGAATTTCTTCGATCCCTGCCAGATCGAGCGCGTGTTCCAGCGCGTCCGTGCCGCCGGTGCGACGACGATTATCGACATGGAAGTGACCGGAATCGGCATTTTCGGCTGGGATGCTGCCTTCGCGACCATGGCTGCCGCCGATATCGTCTGCACCAACCAGCCGACGCTGGACGCCTGGTCGCGCCGAGCCGGACACACCGGCGAGCGGCTTAGCCGCGCCGCGCTGTTCGCCGCCGCCATTGCCGTTTCAGGCCAGCGCGTCTGTGTGACGCTCGGCGCCGAGGGCGTTCTGGTCGTCGATGGTTCCAGGATCGAGCATCATCCGGCGGTGCCGGTGAAGCCGCTGAACACGACCGGCGCGGGCGATACTTTTCTGGCCGGGCTCGCCTTCGGCCTCCATCGCGGCGACGATCTCTTCGCCGCCGCCCCGTTCGCGACCCGCGTCGCCGCCGATTTCCTCGCCCATGGCAAGGTCGATCGTACCCGCCTCGGCCTCTGAAAACTGATCATTCCAAGGAGTACACCTGCGTGACCGCCTCGCTGAACCTGGCCGAACGGATCGAACTCGTGCTGGCCGCAGCCTGCCTCGGCGATGCCCTCGGGGCGCCGCCGGAGGCGATGCATCCGGCCGAAATCCTGCGTGTCTTCGGCGGTCGCATCACCGGCTTCGTTCCGGCGCCGCCGCTGGCGCCGTTCTCGAATGGTGCGGCGCCGGGCTCGCTGACAGATGATGCGACGCAGTTGCTTGCCATGGCGAACGCGATCATCGCCGCGAAGGGAAATCCTGAGATTGAGGATGCGGCAAAGGCATTGATCGCCTGGGCCGATGATCCGCGCGGCTTCGGCAAGTTTGCCGGGCCGTCGACGCAGGCAGCGATCGATCGCATGCGTGCCGGCGAGGATCCGCGCGTTGTCGCGACGCCGGCCCGCTATTCGATCGCCATGGGCACCACCAATGGCGCCGCGATGCGCGCGCCGGTCGCCGGCTGCATTCGGCCGGGCGATATCTCCGGTGCCGTCGATGTCGCGGCGATCCTCTCCGCCCCAACCCACAACACGCAGATCGCCTATGCCGGTGCCGGCGCTGTTGCGGCCGCTGTGGCGATCGGGCTCTCGGGCGGCGTGACGAAGGATGGAATCCGGATGTCTCTGGTCGAGGCAGCCTTTGCCGGTGCCGAGGCTGGCGAAAAACTCGCAGAAACGCGCGGCCGTCTCGCGGCTGGTGCGAGCGTGATCCGGCGTATGGAGCTTGCTGTCGCGATCGGAGAGCGCTTCCGCGGCGATGCCGAGGGATGCATGAGCGAACTTGGCGCCATCATCGGCGCCGGCCTGCCGATGGCCGAGGCGGTCCCCTCGGCGATCGGACTTGCGGTTGCCGTCGGCGCCGATCCCTATGCGGCAATCGTGGCCGCAGCGAATGAAGGCGCCGACAGCGACACCGTCGCGCTGATTGCCGGGGCCATGGTCGCCGCATGGTCCGAAAGCCTCAAGGCGCCCGGCGACATGATGGCGACGCTCGAGCTCGTCAACGGCATCGATCTCGGCGCCGTTGCAATCGAACTGGCGGCGGTTGTGCCGGGCTGATCCGCCCGGCGCTCGCCGCCCTGGGGCTGCTACTGCTCGACCGAGCTGCCCGCCGTTTCTTCCTCGAAGGTCACGGCGACATCGGCGTTTGCTGACAGACGAACTGTGCCATTCTCGACTTCCGCGACGAGAAGCATAGGGATGAAATGATGATGGCCGCGGTGATGACCCTCGCCGCTGTCGGCCTTCACCAGCTTGATGCGATCGCCCTCGACCGTGTCGACGGTGCCGACATGGACGCCGTCGGCGCCTATGATGTTGGCATGCTGCTTGATTTCGCTCGTGATGGACATGATGCGCGCTCCTGTTGGAGCTACCTTAACGTCCTGGACCACCAAAGGATGCATCGCGCGGCGGCGATACACCTATTCGTGATAGAGCACCGAGCGGCCGCCATCGATCACGATGCAGGCGGCGTTGATGAATGGCGCCTCGTTTGAGGCGAGGAAGAGCGCGGTCATCGCCACTTCTTCCGGCCGGCCGATCCGCTTCGGCGGGTGCATGTCGAATACGCGCTTCCGCTCTGCGGCCGGGTCGGGGAAGGTGTTCCAGTAATCGACGGCGAGGTCGGTCTCGATATAGCCGGGCGCGATGGCGTTCACGCGGATGCCCTCGGCCGCGTATTCGATGCCGAGCGCCCGTGTCAGGCCGAGCAGGCCGTGCTTCGCCACCGGATAAGGAAAACAGCCGGGAATGATCGAGAAGGAGTGTGAGGAGGCGATGTTGACGATCGCGCCCGCGCTCGCGGCCCGCATCGTCGGCAGCACCGCCTTGGTCATGCGCCAGACGCCGTCGAGATCGACGTCGAAGCAGCGCCGCCACTCGGCCTCGGTCGTCTCATGCGGCTTGTGGAAGACATTGATGCCGGCATTATTGACGAGAATGTCGATGCGGCCGAAGCGGGCCAGTGTCGCCTCCGCGGCCGCTTCGACAGCGGTGTCCGACGTCACGTCGGTGTCGACAAAGAGAGCCTCGGCACCCGTAGCGGCGATCGCATCGGCGCAAGCCTGGCCTGTTGCCGGGTCGCGCTCGGCGATCACCACCGCGGCGCCTTCGCGCGCGAAGGCATGGGCGATGGCGGCGCCGATGCCGCGGCCGGCGCCGGTGATGATTGCGACCTTGTCCTGAAGCCTTGCCGTCATGATGCTCACCAGTCCACGATCGTACCGTCCGGCATCGCCGCGGCGCGGGTTGGAAACGGTTCCTGCTTGAAGGGATGCTTTGCTGCGACCGCAAGGTCGACCTCGACGCCAAGGCCTGGCGCCTCCGGCACCTGCCAGGCGCCGTCGACACGCCGGATCGGGCCGTCGACCACCTCGAAATACCATGGCACGGCGCCGGTCATCTCTTCCTGGATGATGACATTCGGCGTCGCGACATCGAAGTGGAGCGCTGCCACGCCGGCGATGGGCCCGAGCGGATTATGCGGCGCGATGCCGATGCCCGCGACCTCGCAGAGCGCCGCGATCCGCCGTGCCTCGCTGAAGCCGCCGCAATGGCAGAGATCGGGCTGCGCTACGGTCATGGTCCGCGCCTCGATATAGGGCGCGAATTCCGCGGCGCTCGTCAGCCTCTCGCCGTGCGCGATCGGAACCTTGGACGCCATGGCGATCGCCTTCATCGAGGCGACATCGCCGGGCGGGATCGGCTCTTCGGCGAACATGACGCCGAAGGGCTCCAGCGCCTGAAGGTAGGCGAGCGCAGCGCCGGCCGAGGCGCAGCGGCCGTGGAAATCGACCATCAGTTCGATCTCGGGGCCGACCGCCTCGCGCAGCGCCGCCATGCTCCTCGTGAAGTCATCGATCGCCTTCGGCGTCGCGGTGTAATGGGTATAGGGCACATTGACGACCTTCATCGCCCGATAGCCCTGTTCCTTGACGGCGAGGCCGCGCTCGACCAGCGAGGAGGCGTCCATCGAATGATAGACCGCATCCATCTGGCCGAGCCCGAGATGGGTATAGATGGGAACGCGGTCGCGGACCTTGCCGCCGAAAAGCCGCCAGACCGGAACGCCGAGCGATTTGCCGAGAATATCCCAGAGCGCCATCTCGATTCCGGAGAGCGCGGTCATGCCGATGACGCCGAGCGGTTGCCAGAAGCCGTGCTTCTTCATCGCGCGCACGGCCTGCTCGATATCGCGCGGATCGCGGCCGAGAAGGATCGGCTCGAGATCGGCGACGGCGCCGGTGACGGCGCGGGTCTTCCATTCGAGCGTCGCCTCGCCCCAGCCATAGAGGCCCGGTTGGTCGGTCAGGACGCGCACGAACACCCAGTTGCGCATCTCGGCATTGACGACATGCGTCTCGATCGCGGTGATCTTCATGAGGCCCAGCCCGTGCTGACCGGTCATCCAGGATGGACGATCCGATCTCTCCCCGTTGTATGATGATTTGACGCGCCACGCGATGCTCGTCAAGCCGCGTCGGATCGGCGATGCTTGTCCGGATCAAGAATGAATGGATTATGCGGGATGAGCGGCGAGGCTGACGAGACCGGGAATGCGGCCCCGCAGGTGCGCCGGAGGCGGCCGCGGGTTGCGCGCGATGTCGTCGCGGCGCTGGCGCGGGCGATCGCGGATGGGCGCCACGCCGAGCGCGCGACGCTGCCAAGCGAGGCGGCGCTGTGCGCCGAATTCGGCGTCAGCCGCACGGTGATCCGCGAGGCGCTGAAGACGCTCGAATCGAAGGGCCTGCTGCGCGGCAAGCCGCGCGTCGGCACGGTGGTGCGGGATCGCGCCGACTGGAACCTGCTGGATGCCGATCTGCTCGACTGGATGGGGGCGGATGTCCTCGACAGGGCCTTGCTCGGGGCGATCGTGGAGGCCCGCGAGACCATGGAGCCGGCTGCTGCCGCCCTTGCTGCGACCCGCGCGAGCGTCGCAGAAATCGATGCGCTGGGGGATGCGCTTCAGCGAATGCGGACTGCAACGGACCCTCATGCGCTGACGGCCGCTGATGTGGCGTTTCATACGGGATTGCTGAAGGCGAGCCACAATCCGGTCTTCGCCCGCTTCTCGGCCATCATCGAGGCCGGGCTGATGCGGGCGCTCGATGCCTCGAACCGGGCGCCGGGCGCCCGGATCGAGGCAGCGTTGTCGTTGCATCAACGCCTCGTCGAGGCGCTGCGCCTGCGCGACGGGGATGCGGCTCGTGCCGCATCCCTTGCGATCCTCGCACTTGCCCGCAGCGATCTTGGACGTCTCGATCCGTCCGCGGGCTGATCGGCCGCTATTGCGGGATTTCGACGTGACCGCCGAAGCCGAAGCGCATCGCCGACAACAGGCGGTCGGCATAGGTGTGCTCTTCGCGCGAGCGGAAGCGGGCGAAGAGGGCGGTTGCGAGAACGGGAATCGGAACGGCCTCCTCGATGGCGGCTTCGACCGTCCAGCGGCCTTCGCCACTGTCGGCCACCGAACCCGAATACTTCGTCAGCTCCGCATCGCCAGCGAGCGCCAGGGCGGTCAGATCCAGCAGCCAGGAGGAAATGACCGAGCCGCGGCGCCAGACTTCGGCGATGTCGGTCATGTCGAGGTTGTAACGCTCCTCCGGCGGCAGGTTGTCCGAGCCCTTCATCTTCAGGACGTCGAAGCCTTCGGCATAGGCCTGCATCATGCCGTATTCGATGCCGTTATGGACCATCTTGACGAAATGGCCCGCGCCGGCCGGACCGGCATGAATGTAGCCGTGCTCGGCGCGATCGTCAGTCTTGGTGCGGCCGGCTGTGCGCTCGATGGTGCCGAGACCCGGCGCGAGCGTCGCGAAAATGGGGTCGAGGCGCATCACCTCTTCCGCATCGCCGCCGATCATCATGCAATAGCCGCGTTCAAGGCCCCAGACGCCGCCGGACGTGCCGACATCGATATAATTGAGACCCTTCTCGGCCAGCGACTTCGCGCGGCGAATGTCGTCCTTGTAGAAGCTGTTGCCGCCGTCGATGAGCGTATCGCCGGGCTCGAGCAGGGCCGCAAGGGCGTTGATCGTGTCCTCGGTCGGCGCGCCGGCCGGGAGCATCACCCAGATCGCGCGCGGCTTGGCGAGCTTGGCGACGATGTCCTCAAGGCTGGAGGCGCCGGTGGCGCCGGCCGATACCGAGGCCTTGATCGCGTCGGCGCTGCGGTCATAAACAACCGTCGTATGACCCCCGTCCATCAGGCGCTTGGCGATATTGCCACCCATCCGGCCGAGTCCGATGATTCCGAGCTGCATGTCATGCTCCCTGCAAGTGATGCCATCGATCCCATGAATAGAGCAGAAATCTTGACGGGGTGTGACGGCTTTGGTCGCTAGCGTGCTAGTCAGCCATCGGCTGACGGTTGGGGCGGGGAAGGCACCATGCTGACGAGTTTCGACTATATTTCGCTGCTTTTCGTGCTGGCGGCGGCGATCGGGCTGTTCAATGAGCGCGTCGGACACCTGCCGCGGGTCATCGCGCTGTTGATCGGCGCGCTTGTCGTCTCCTTCCTCATGATCGCGCTCTCCTGGGTGATGCCGCATGTGCACGTTGCGGCGCGGACCGGGGCGCGGCTCGCCGGCGCGGACCTCTCCTCCCTCCTGCTCGACGGTGTTCTGGCGCTGCTGCTGTTTGCCACCAGCCTGACCACTGACGCTGCGGGGCTGAAGCGCAGGGCGCGGCCGATCTTCCTGCTCGCGACACTAGGCGTGGCCATCGCCATGGTACTCTTCGCCTTCGGCATCCAGGCGGTGCTTGCGCTGGCGGGCTTCGCCGTGCCGCTCGTCTGGTGCCTCGTGCTCGGCGCCATCCTGGCGCCGACCGATGCGGTGGCGGTCGAGCAACTGCTCGCCAAGGTCCACATGCCGACCGAGATCCGCGACCTCATCACCGGCGAGAGCTTGTTCAACGACGGCGCCGCGGTGGTTCTGTTCTTCGCCGCGCTCGCCTCCGCGACGGGCGATGATCCTGTCGTCGGTCAAGGCCGACTGATGCTGACCTTTCTGATTGATGGCGGCGGGGGTGCGTTGCTCGGTTTCGCCACCGGGCTGCTGGCCCGTCTCGCGATGCAGCATATCCGCGAGGAGCATCTCGTCGTCACCATCTCGCTGGCGCTCGTCTTCGCAACCTATCGCATGGCGGCCTATCTGGAGCTGTCGGGGCCGATCTCCGTCGTGGTCGCCGGCCTGACGCTCAGTCGCTTCCAAGCGAAGCGCGACATCGACGCGATCTGGCGGCGTCGCATCCATGATTTCTGGTCCATGGTCGACGAGATCGTCAATACGCTCCTGTTCATGCTGATGGGCTTCGAAGTGCTGCAGGTTCCTTTCGGCGCCGCCGGCATCTGGCCGGCTCTTGCCGCGATCCCGCTGGCGATTGCCGTGCGCTTCGTCAGCGTCGCGGTGTCGACTTTGCTCAGCCCGCCGCGTGAGACCGATTTGGCGCGCGCCGTCGGCGTGCTGTCCTGGACCGGACTGAGAGGCGGCATCTCGATCGCGCTGGTGCTGGCCTTGCCAGAGAGCCCGTATCGCGAGACGCTGACGTCGATCTGCTACGCGGTGGTGATCTTCTCGGTGATCGTCCAGGGTCTGACGACACCGGCCGTCGTCAGGCTTCTCTATCGCGGGAAGAGCCAGGCTGGAGCGGTTCCGAGCGAAGCGGACACCGGCCCGCATGAAGGACGTGCGGCCGGGCACGGGCTTTGATCCGCGACGCTAGCCGGTAGAAAAAGCGGCGTTCGCAAGAACGAGACCATCCTGGGAGGGACGGAATGCAGAAGCTGATCGTGTTGCAATCGCTCTGGGCGATGGAGCGGCGACAGACCGACGGGTTCGAACGCACGCTCGACGAAAATGTCGCGATGATCATCGAGGCCGGTTATGATGGTGTCTCCACCGATTGGCGCGATCGGGCCCGCTCCCGGCGGATCGCCGAGCTGTTGAAGCCGCACGGTATGGTGGCCGAGGGACAGTGCTTCCCAAGGACCGTCGACGAGTTGAAGCTGGTGCTCGAGATCGCCACCGAGACGGGTCTCCATCATCTCGATATCCAGCCTGATGTCCGGCCGCGCACGATGGCGGAATGCGTGCCGCTGATCGAAGGGTGGATGCGCCTCGCCGAGGAGGTCGATTTCCCGGTTTATATCGAGACGCATCGCGACCGGATGACCACGGATCTTTATTTCGTGCTCGACCTGATCGATCGGTTCCCGGATATCCGCCTGCTCGCCGATCTCTCGCATTTCCTGGTCGGGCGCGAATTCGCCGATCCGGTCTCTGACGAGAACCACGCCTATATCCACCGCGTGCTCGACCATTCCTGGGCGCTGCATGGCCGCGTCGCCAGCCGCGAGCAGGCGCAGGTCGAGATCTCATTCCCGCATCACAGGAAGTGGCTCGATCTGTTTCTCGGCTGGTGGGACTACGGCATCCGCTCGTGGCGAAAGCGCGCAGGGGCGCAGGAGGAACTTTCCTTCGTCTGCGAACTTGGTCCTCAGCCCTATGCGATCGCGGGTGCGGACGGCAACGACCTCTCCGATCGCTGGAGCGACGCACTCATCCTCCGCCGCGAGGTGAAGGCGCTCTGGGACCGGATCGCGCGTGAGCCGTTCTGATCGCTGCATGTCGAGCCGGCTGGTGCTTGCGCCAAAGGTGTTCATTTCGTTAACGTCGTCGGAGAATCACGACGGCGTGGGGGAAGCGCTTTGGTGGTGAAAATCTCGAACTCGGTCCGGTTGTTCGTTCTCGGCGCTGTTTTCGCGCTGGTTTCTCCTTGGGCTGCCGTCGCTGAAAGCAGCCCTCAGGCCGCGTCGGCTGCCGCCGTTGTTGTCGCCAAGGCGCAGGATGCCACGCCTTCCCCCGCAGTCGGGGCCTCGGTCGCCGGCAAGCCGGCGGTCAAGATAGCGGCGCGCAAGCAGCGGGCGAAGACTGCGCCGATCGATCCGACCCGGGCTGCCAGCGTGTATCTGATGCGCGGCTTTCTCGGCATCTTCTCGCTCGGCATGGACCGGCTCAACGAGCAGTTGAAGGCCGAGGGCATCAAGACCCGCATTCTCGGCCATACCGGCTGGCCAAGCGTCGTTGCCGATATCTCGGCCGAGGCGGCGCTTCATCCTGGCCGGCATGTGCCGGTGGTGCTCGTCGGGCATTCGCTTGGCGGCAACGCCGTGCTGCAAGCCGCCTCGATCCTCGGCAAGCAGGGCATCCCGGTCGATCTCGTCGTGACGGTCGACCCGACCATGTCGGGACCCATCAGCCCGGCGGTGAAGCGCTATCTCAACATCTACATGTCGGATGACGGATTGGGGGCGAAGCTCGCAGCGAATGGCAAGCGCATCGACAACGACGATATCCGCGCCAATCCCGATCTCAACCGTCCGGGCGTCAATCATTTCTCGATGGACGAGAACCCCATTGTCCTGCAGCAGATCAACGCCGCGATCCTGAAATCGCTCGGCCGAACTGGCAAGCGCGGATGAGGAAGCCGCCCCGCTCATTCGGGAAGTCAGCGCCGATTGCGGCCGATCAGCCTTGGCCTCGCCGCGCGGTGGTGACAGGTGCGGGCGGCCATCTTGGCGGTTGGATCGTCGCGATCCTCGCAGCCAACGGCGTTTTTGTGACCGCTACGGCAGGCCCCGGCGAGGACCCGGCGCGGCTGCGGGCCGAGTTCCAGGCGGCCGGTATCGATCTGGCGCTTCTGCGCATCGTCGCCTGCGACCTGCTGGATGCGCCCTGTTGGACCGAGATCATGGAAGGGCAGGACGCCCTCGTCCATGTCGCCGCGCCGATGCCGCATGTACTCGCCGAAGCGGCGCCGGCGCTGGTTGACTGCGCCCGCGCGGGCTCGCGCCGGGTGATAGAGGCGGCGGCGGCGGCCGGCATCCGCCGCGTGGTGATGACCTCGTCGATCATGGCGGCGCTCTATGGCTCCGGCAGCCTCGTCGGCCACGTCTTTACCGAGGCCGACTGGTCTGAGCCCGGCCGGGCGCCGATGACCGTCTATGCCGAGGCGAAGACCGTCGCCGAGCGCACGAGCTGGGAGGCGGCGGCTGAAACCGGCCTTTCGCTGACGTCGATCAATCCCGGCATCATCTTCGGCCCCGGCGTCACATCCTCGATCTCGCCCTCGCTGAACCTCTTCCGCGAAATCCTGAATGGCCGCGCCATTGTCGCGCCGCGCATCCTGCTGCCGCTGGTCGATGTTCGCGATGTCGCGGCGTTGCATGTCGCGGCGCTGGTCTGCCGGGCCGCGGAAGGCGAACGGATTTTCGCCGTCGCCGACCAGATATGGCTCGCCGATCTCGTTGGCCGCATTCGTACGCATGGCTGCGAGCATCTGCCGGTGCCGCGCCCGCTCGACGATGAGCGTGCCCGCAGACTGGCCGATACGTTCTCGATCCTCAGTTATCTCCGCCACGATATCGGCGAGGAGCGCTGGATCGCGCGCGGAAAGGCCGAAGCGCTGGTGAAACGCGGCTGGCGACCCGTCGACGACACGATCGTCGACACGATGCGCTTCGTCGCCGCGCGCACTGCCGCGCTTCAGGCCGCTTAAGCGCTCGCTGCTGAGGCCAGTTCCTTTCTGAGCGCCTTTTCGAAATCGTAGACATCGATCTCGATCGCGTGCCGTGGCGTCCGCTCGAATTGCCAATGCGGATGGCTCGCCTCATGGGCGATCCGCGCGGCGAGATCGGCCGGCCGCGGCAGCTTGCCAGTTGCCTGCAGAGCCACGATCCGCGCTTGCAGCTCGGCCAATGGCCAGATGCAGCCGATCGGCTGGAACAGGCCGACGAAATCGAGCGTCGGAAAGCCGGCCGGCATCATCTTGAGGTAGAGCGGCACATCGAGCGCCGCCGCGAAATCGAACAGGCCGGCATCGAAGAAGGGAAAGCGGGTGCGATAGCCGGTGGCGAAGACCACCGTGTCGAATGCCTCCACCGTCTCATCGACGAAACGCACCGCCGGCCCGTCGAAGGCGGCGATGCCGGGGCGGGGCGCGATGGTGCCGTGGCGCAGGCGATCGAGCAGCTCGGAATTCAGCGTCGGGTGCATTTCGAGCACAAGCCGGTCCGGCTCCGGCAGGCCGTAGCGCCTGTAGGGGCCCACCAGCAGCTTCAGCATCAAAGCGAGCAGGCGCTGGCGCGGCCATTTCGGAATATGGCGCAGGCGGCGATAGGCGACGTCGATCGGCATGCCCAGGACGATCTTGGGCACGATGTGATAGCCGCGCCGCATGCTGATCGCGGTGAGGCTCGCGGTGCGCGACAGCGCTACGGCGATGTCGCAAGCCGAATTGCCGCCGCCGACGACGAGGACGCGCTGGTCGCGGAACGGCTCGGCGCGGCGATAGTCATGCGCGTGCATCAGTCGGCCGTCGAACGTGCCGGGATAATCGGGGATGAGCGGGTCCCAGTGATGGCCCGAGCAGACGACGAGGCGGTCGAAGATCTCCTCCGAGCGACCCTCCGGCCCCTCCAGCGTCAACCGCCAGCGATCACCGGCCATTGCTGTTGCATGGACGACCCGTGTCGAGAAGCGGATGAAGCGCTTGAGCTCGAAATGCTCCGCATAGGCCTCGAAATAAGCGAGAAGCTGCCGATGCGAGGGAAAGTCCGGATAACCGGCCGGCATCGGAAAGTCGGAATACTGCGACAGCCGCTTCGAGGAGATGATGTGCGTCGTTTCATAGACGCTCGCATGACCGGTGCTGTCGCGATAGACCCAGTTGCCGCCGACCTCGCCTTGCGCCTCGAAGCAGGTGATGTCGGTAAGGCCGGCCTCCGCCAATGTCTTGATCGTGGCCAGCCCGGACGGGCCGGCGCCGATGATGGCGATTTTCGGCATGACGATCGTTTGCTCCCAATCTGCTGCCGGTCTTTCACCTCCCCCTCAGGGAGAGGTGAAAGCAGGCATCTGGTTGCCGAGCTTGCGGGTCGCCGTGGCGAAGTCAACGCTCGCCGCGGCGGAAGGGCTGCATCAGCGCCTGTGGCACGCGGGCGCGGCGCGCCATGACGAGCAGCGCGAGGATCGACATGAGATAGGGGATCATCAGGAACAGCTGGTAGGGGATGGCCTTGCCTACGACATGCTGCAGGCGGAGCTGGTAGGCGTCGAAAAGCGCGAACAGCAGCGCTCCCGCAAGCGCGCGTGCAGGCCGCCACGAGGCGAAGACGACGAGGGCGATGCAGACCCAGCCGCGGCCCTGAACCATGGTCGGGAAGAAGGAATTGAAGGCGGCGAGCGTCAGGAAGGCGCCGCCGACCGCCATCAGCGCGCTGCCGAAGACGACGGCCCCGATGCGCAGGCGAATGGGATCGATCCCCTGCGCCTCGGCCGCATGCGGGTTCTCTCCCACGATGCGGATCGCGAGGCCGAGCGGCGTCCGCGCCAAGGCGAAGGCGATCAGGAGGGCGAGCGCGATGGCAAGATAGGTCGGCGCCGTCTGGCTGAACACCGCCTCGCCGAGGAAGGGAAGGTCGGACAGCAGGGGAATACGGATCACCTGGAAGGGTACGATGGTCGGCGGCGATCCGGAGACCGGTATGGCCAAGCGGAAGATGAAATAGGAAAGGCTCGAGGCGAACAGCGTGATGCCGAGCCCGGTAACGTGCTGCGACAGGCCGAGCGGCACGGTGAGGAGTGCATGCAGCAGCCCGAAGGCCGCGCCGGAGAGTGCGGCGGCGAGCAGTCCGAGCCAGAGATCGCCGCCATGATAGACGGTCATCCAGCCGATCATCGCGCCGAAGGTCATGATGCCTTCGATGCCGAGATTGAGCACGCCGGCGCGTTCGCAGATCAGCGCCCCGAGCGTGCCGAAGATCAGCGGCGTGGCAATGCGCAGCACGGCAGCCCAGAGGCCGGCCGAAGCGAAAATGTCGAGCACGGCCATCATCGGCGGATCCGGTAGTTGGCGAGCGACAGCGCGACCAGCATGGCGAGCAGCGACAGCGCGACGATCACATCGGCGACGAAGGAGGGCACGCCGAGCGCCCGGCTCATCGAATCCGCGCCGACGAACATCGTCGCCACGAACAGCGCCGCGAACACGACGCCGATCGGATCGAGGGCTGCGAGCATCGCGACAACGATGCCGGTATAGCCGAAGCCGGGGGACAGATCGGTGGTGACATAGCCCTTGACGCCGAGCACCTCGATGGCCCCGGCAAGGCCCGCGAGACCGCCCGACAGGCAGGCGACCTTGACCAGAACGCCGGCGAGCGAGACGCCGGCGAAGCGGGCGGCGGCTGGATTTAGGCCGGCGGCGCGGCTTTCGAGGCCAAACACCGTCCGCGCCTGTACCAGCGCGATGACGACGGCAATGCCGATCGCCACGACGAGGCCGATATGCAGCCGCGTCCGTGCCACCAGCTTCGGAAGCGTGGCATCGGCGACGATCGGCACGGATTGCGGCCAGCCGAAAGCGAGCGGATCCTTGAGTACGCCCTCGATCATCATCGAGACGAACAGCAGGGCGACGAAATTAAGCAGCAGCGTCGTCACTACCTCGTCGACGCCGAATTTGAGGCGGAGCGCCAGCGGCCCGAGCAGAAGCAGGGCGCCGGCAATCGCGCCGGCCAGCATCAACGCTGGGATCAGCAGGAAGGACGGCAGGTGCAGCCCATGCTGCGAGCCGAGCGCGGCGGCGGCGAGCGCGCCGACGAGGAACTGTCCTTCGGCGCCAATGTTCCAGAGCCGAGCCCTGAACGCGACCGCTGCGGCAAGGCCGGTCAGGATCAGCGGCGCGGTGCGGGTCAGCGTCTCGGTGATGGCAAGACGCGAGCCGAAGGCGCCGACCAGCATGCGCCGATAGGCCTCCAGTACCGGCGCACCGGCGATGGCGATGAGAATGCCGGCCAGCGCCAGCGCGACGAAGACGGCCGCGACCGGCGCCGCTAGGCGCAGCGACAGCGGGACATGGCTGCGGCGCTCGAAACGGATCACGCCGCGTCCTCCCAGATGCCGGCCATCATCAGCCCGAGCCGGCGTGGATCAGCCGCGGCGATCGGGATCGGCGGCGACAGGCGGCCCTTGACGATCGCCTGGACTCGGTCGGCCAGCGCCAACACCTCATCGAGATCCTCGGAGACGAGCAGGACGGCAGCGCCGGCGCGCCGGGCGGCGAGAATTTCGCCATGCACCGCAGCCACAGCGCCCTCGTCGAGACCGCGTGTCGGCTGCGCCGCGATCAGGATGCGCGGGCTCTCAGCGAGGTTCCGGCCGAGGATCAGCTTCTGCATGTTGCCGCCCGAAAGCAGGCGGATCGGGCTGTCCGGCGTGGCGCCGCGCACGTCGAAGCGCTCGATGACGGAGCGGGCAAAGGCGCGGCCGGCCGCGCGGCGAACGAAGCCGCCTGCCGAGAAGCGCGGTTCGCGCACCCGTTCGAGCACGGCGTTTTCCCAGACCGTCATCTCGCCGACGACTCCATCGGCATGCCGGTCCTCGGGGATGCGCCCGACGCCCGCGGCGACGAAGCCGCGCGGCGAGGGATGAGCCACCGCCGCGCCATAGAGTTCGAGGCTGCCGGATGTCGGCCGTTCCAGCCCGCAGACGAGACGGACGAGGCTCGCCTGGCCATTGCCGGAGACGCCGATGATGCCGAGGGTCTCGCCGGCGCGGACCTCGAAATCGATGGCCTTCAGGGCGGCGCCGACCTCGATCGAGGCTGCTCGAAGTGCGACCGCGCCCGGCGCCTGGCTCTCGCGGCGCGGGCGGGCGACGCGGCGGCCGACCATGAGTTCGGCCAGCTCGTCCTTGCTCGTCTCGGAAGCACGGCGTTCGGCAACGACCTTGCCGCCGCGCAAGACGACGACGCGATCGGCGGCGGCGAGCACCTCATGCAGCTTGTGCGAGATGAAGATGATGGAAAGGCCGAGCCCGGCCATGCCGCGCAGCGTCCGGTAGAGTTGCTCCGCCTCCTGATGCGTCAGCACGGCGGTGGGTTCATCGAGGATCAGCACCTTCGCGTCGCGATAGAGCGATTTGAGGATTTCGACCCGCTGCCGCTCGCCGACCGAAAGCGTGCCGACGCGGGCATCGGGATGGACGGCGAGGCCGAATTTTTCCGAGAGCACGGCGAGTTTTGCCCGGGCCTTGCCGGTATCGAGGCTGAGGGCGGCCAGCGGGCGCGTGCCGGCAATGACGTTTTCGAGCACGGTCAGGTTGGCCGCGAGCGCAAAATGCTGATGGACCATGCCGATACCGGCGCCGATGGCCGCGCGCGGCTTGCCGGGCGGCAGTTCTGCACCGAAGGCGATGACGCGGCCACTGTCGGCGGTGTAGTGGCCGAACAGGATGTTCATCAGCGTGGTCTTGCCGGCGCCGTTCTCCCCGAGCAGCGCCAGAACCTCGCCTTGCTCGAGCTCCAGCGTCACGTCGTCATTGGCGAGCAGCGCACCGAAACGCTTGGTGATGCCTTCAAGGCGCAGCGCAGCCGTCACGACGGCAGGCCTGCGATCGCGCTGGAAAACGTCCATGGCACGGCCTTCTGGAGCTGTCGCGCGAGGCGGAGCAGCAGCCCGTCGCTCGCCATCGGCCCAATCAGTTGCACCGGCAGCGGTAATCCGGCTGCGTCCACCCCGTGCGGCACGGTCAAAGCCGGCGTCCCCGCGACATTGGCGAGCATGGCATAGGGCGCGAAATCGCTCATCCGCTGCCATTGCAGCGCGACATCGTCGTGATCGAACGGGAAGGCGCCAACCGGCAGCGGCGGGCCGGACAGCATCGGCGTCAGGATCACGTCGACATCGTCGAACAGCCGCCAGAGCGCATGTGCGACGCGCACCGCGGTCATTTCCGCATCCTGATAATCGCGCGCGGTCATGGTGAGGCCGCGTCGCGCGACCGTCGCGGTAAGTCGCTCGATTTTGGACAAATCCGGCATGTTGCGCGCGAGATTGGTGCAGATGATGCGGTCGAACACATCCTCCGACTGCTTCAGCAGCGGGGCGAAGCGGGTGGGGTCAAGCATGGTCACGCTGTGACCCGCCCCAGCCAGCACATCGGCGGCATGGGCGACCGCTTCGCGTCGGTCTGCATCGATGGCGCGGCCCTCAGTGACATCGAGCACGAGCCCGATGCGGAGTGGCTCGGGCGGCTCGTCGAGACGGTTTGCGAGCGGCAGGTCGAGATCGGGGTCGGGATAATAACCTTCGCCCGCGCCGGAGAAATGTTGGAGCGCCAGTGCGGTATCGCGCAGCGACCTCGATACGACGAGTTCCGCGGCGATGCCGCCGATGTGATTGCCGAAATCCGGCCCGCCCGGCATGGCGCCGCGGGTCGGCTTCAGCCCGACAAGGCCGCAGCAGGCGGCGGGGACGCGCGTCGAGCCGCCGGCGTCGGTCGCATGCGCCAGCGCGACAATGCCCGCCGCGACCGCCGCCGCTGCGCCGCCGGAGGAGCCGCCGGGCGTTCGCGCAGGGTCGAGCGGATTGCGGACGAGCGGTCCGAGCGCCGGCTCGCTCGACAGCGACAGGCCGAATTCGGGCACGGTGGTGACGCCGAAGGGCACCAGCCCGCCGGCTTTGAAGCGGCGCGCGAGTTCTGAATCCGTCTCTGCCGGCGTGGGCGCGAGCGAAGCCGAGCCGCAGACGACGGGAAGGCCTGCCGCCGCGGCGCCGAGGTCCTTCATCAGGAAGGGCACGCCGGCAAAGGGCTTCAGGCGGAAATATTTGGGACGCCGCTTCAGCCCGGCGTCAATGGCTGCTGCATCCTCGCGGCCGAGATCGGCGGCGAGATGGGAGATGGTGCCGAGATCGTGTCTCTCGGCCGCGCGTTCCAGCGCCGCCTCCATCGCAGCGCCAGCCGTCGTCCGGCCGCTGCGAATGGCCTTTGCGAGGGTCGCGCCGTCAGCGGGGTCGAGGAGGTCGGTCACGGCGCGCTGTCCTGATCCATCGGGTTCGATCGCCCGGCCTTCGCCTCCCCCAGGGGGGAGGTTGGACCGAAGGTCCGGGAGAGGGTTTACGGCCTAGCCGGAGAGGCCGCAAACCCTCTCCGGCCGGCTTCGCTGTCGACCTCTCCCTCAGAAAGAGGTGAAGGGTTCGCGCAGACGCCAGATCAGGCGCCCGCCTCAGGTCGGCTCGGCCGGATCGACCGGAACCTTGAAGGTGCCGGCCTTGATTGCGTCGCGCTTGGCCTGCATGGCGGGCACGGAATCCTTCACCACCATCGACTCGCTGAAGACGATGTCGTTGCCGCCTTCCTTCATGAAGGAGAACGGGCTGTAGTCCTTGCCCGTCTTGGCGCCAGCCTGCGTATCCTTGATCGCCGCATCGAGGATCGGGCGGAAATACCACATCGCATTGGCGAAGACGGTTTCGGGATAGCGCGGCGTGTAGTCGATCAGCGAGCCGACCGACTTGATGCCCTTTTCCTTCGCGGCGTCGGCCGTGCCGATGCGCTCGCCGAACAGGATGTCGGCGCCGGCATCGATCTGGGCGAGGCCGGATTCGCGCGCCTTGGGCGGATCGAAGAACGTGCCGATGAAGCCGACCAGGAACTTGGAGTCGGGGCGGACTTCCTTCACGCCGGCGCGGAAGGCGTTGATGAGGATGTTGACCTCGGGGATCGGAATGGCGCCGACGGCGCCGAAGGTACCGGTCTTCGACATCGGCGCGGCGAGCATGCCGGCGAGATAGGCCGACTCGTGGTTCCACGTGCCGAACGTGCCGAAATTGTCACCGGCCGGGCCGCCGGAGGAGCCCATCAGGAACGCGGTTCCCGGATAGTCAGCCGCCACCTGGCGCGCCTCGGTTTCCACCGCATAGGATTCGCCGACGATCAGCTTGTTGCCGGCCTCGGCATATTCGCGCATCGCGCGGGGATAGTCGGTGCCCGAAACGCCTTCGGAGAAGGTGTATTCGATAACGCCGTCCTTGGCCGCGGCCTGCAATGCCTCATGCAGGCGCGAGTTCCAGGCGTTCTCGACGGGCGAGGCGTGAATGGCAGCGACCTTCAGCTTTTCAGCCGCGAAGGCGCGGGGCGTGGCAAGAGCGAGCGTGCCGGCGGCCGAGGCCAGCAGGAAGCTGCGCCGCGAAATCGTGGTGGACATGGCTGTTCCCCTTTGTGGCGCTTCGGCGGGCTGACCAAAGGCCGCGAGCCGGGCGTTCTTGTCTGGACGGTCAATTTCCATAGTTTGCCCATGAAATTGTCAAGCCCACCGGCTGGGCATTCCCCGTTCTTTCCCGGATTGCCGCAATGCGGGAACCCTCCGCCGACCGGGCGGTTGGGCTGCGGGCGACAAGCGAGGTTCACGATGGCGACGATGATGGTGGAAGCAGGCGCAGAGCCGGCGGTGACGGCAAGGTCCGACGTTCGGTTGCAGCAGGCCTTGGCGGTGGTGCGAGCGACCTATCGCCTGCAATTCAACGATGCGTTCACCTTCGCCGATGCCGAGCGGCTCGCGCCCTATCTCGCCACGCTTGGCATCAGCCATGTCTATGCCTCGCCGATCTTCACCGCCCGGGCGGGTTCGGCGCATGGCTACGACATGGTCGATCCCCAGGCGATCAGTCCGGCGCTCGGCGGCGAGGCCGGTTTCCGCAGCATGGCGCGGACGCTGGCGGCGGAGGGCATCGGCATCGTGCTCGACATCGTGCCGAACCACATGGCCGCCGATCCCGCCAATCGGTTCTGGATGGACGTGCTCGAATTCGGCGCCGATGCCGCGTCGGCAGCGGTCTTCGATATCGACTTCTCGCGCCGCATCGCTCTGCCCTGGCTTGAGGAAGGCGCCGCGCCGATCGAGCGGCTCAGCTATGACGGCGAAGCAGGCCGCGTCGTCGCGATTGTCGCCAGCCAGCCTGTGCCGCTCGCCCCCGGCGGGGTCGCCGGCCTGCTCGATCGCATCGGCGCCGGCGAGGCGGCGGCGGCCTGGCGCGCGATCGACCGTTGCGCTGTTGATGCCGATGCAATTGCTGCCGCCCGCGATGCTTTGCGCGAAGCCGAAGCCGCAATGTCCGAGAGCTTCGCGCACGCGCTCGAAGCCGCCGATCTTGATGACCTGCACGCGCTTCAGCATTGGCAGGCCGTCCCCTGGCGGCGCACCGAGGCGCTCAATTATCGTCGCTTCTTCGAGGTCTCGCATCTGGTGGGTGTTCGCATCGAGGACGACGAGGTGTTCGAGATCGTCCACAGGCTGCCACTCGCGCTGCTGCGCGCGGGGCTGGTGCAGGGGCTCCGCGTCGATCACGTCGATGGGCTCGCCGATCCCTCAGGCTATTGCAGCCGGCTCCGCAGCGAAGCGGGTCCCGAGGCGCTCATCCTCATCGAGAAGATCCTCGGCCATGACGAGCCGCTGCGACCTTGGCCGATCGACGGCACCACCGGCTATGAGCGGCTGAATCTCATCAATGAGCTGTTCGTTGCGGCCGAAGGGCGCGCCGCGCTGCAAAGCTATCTCGAAGGGCGCGGCTGGATTTCCGGCGCGCCGCTGGATCGCATCGCAGCCGCCAAGTCGGCCGTGATCGAGACCGGCTTCAAACCGGAGCTCGCCGTGCTGCTTGACGCCGCCGCGGCGATGCTCGGCGTCGATGCCCCGCCGCGGAGCGCGCTTCAGGCGGCGCTCGTGGCGCTGCTCGCGGCTTTTCCGGTCTATCGCTCCTATCTTACGGCGCTTCCGGCTCAACCGGAGGACGAGGCGCTGTGGCGCGAGGCCGAGCGCCGGGCCGCCAAAGCGAATCCCGCGTCCGCCCCGATCCTCGCCCCATTGGTGGCGGCTGCGCTCGGCGAGGCCGGTGCGACGGCAGGTCGCTTCCGCCGGCTGTTCCAGCAATTGTCCGGCCCGGCGATGGCCAAGGGCTTCGAGGACACCGAACTCTATCGCAGCGTCGGTCTCGCCTCGGTCAACGAGGTTGGATCGGATCTCGCTTCGCCGCCGCGCGATGCGGCTGCGCTGCACCAGGCCTTTGCAGGTTTCGGTTTGCGCGGCCTGACGCCGCTGGCGACCCACGATACCAAGCGCGGCGCCGATACGCGGGCGCGGCTCAACCTCCTGTCGCACAAGCCACAACGCTGGATTGGCCTCTTCGAACGCTGGCAGGCGCGGCATGCCGACTGGAAGAGCGCCGGCGCGCCGGATGGGCTCGACGAATGGTTCATCTACCAGACGCTGTTCGGAGCCTGGCCGCTCACCGCCGAGCGGGCGCGGGGCTATTTCGAGAAAGCGATGCGCGAGGCCAAGCGCCATAGCGGCTGGACCGATCCAAACGCCGACTATGAGGCGGCGCTGCAGGATTTCGTGGAACGGCTGATCGACGCCCCGGAAGGCGGGCCCTTCCGCGCCGATCTCGAAGCCTTCATCGCCGAGACGGAGCCGGCGGCGGCGACGAACAGCCTCGCCCAGGCGATATTGCAGCTGACGCTGCCCGGCATTCCCGATCTCTATCGCGGCACGGAACTCGCTGATTTCAGCCTGGTCGATCCTGACAATCGCCGGCCTGTCGATTGGGCGTGCCGCGCAGCGCTTGTCCAGGCCGCGGCCGCCGGAATTCCCGCCATGGCCGAAGACGGCGAGCGCGCCGGAAAGCTGGTCGCCACACGCGCTTTGCTGGCGCTTCGGGCCCGCGATCCCAGTCTCTTCACGGGAAGCTATCATCCCGAGCCGATGGGGACGCCCGGCTGGTTCGCCTTCCGCCGCATCGGTGGCTCCAGCGAATTGCTGGTGGCGCTGCCGATCGGCCTCAAGGCGATGACGGAAGGCACCCTCGCATTCTCCAGCGCTGGCCTTGCCGGTGACTGGCAGGCAGTCCTGCCGCTAGGCGCCGGAGCGGTGATGGACGGGGCCGACATACGGATCGATCCGGCCGCTCCGGTGTTGGTCCGCTATCGCAACAAGAAATCGCAAGGGGAACGGCTGCTGCAAACCTGAGTTGGTATCGCCAATTGCCAACCGGCAGCAACGAGGGCGCGATGGGCGAAATCAGCGACGAGGACATCCGCCGCGAGGCGTTCCGACTTTGGGAAGAGGACGGGCGGTCGCTTTGGTCGCATGGCTATGACAACTGGTTGCGC